>CAZTZY010000004.1:0-64042 GCA_964617765.1 uncultured Spongiibacteraceae bacterium | reverse complement strand
GCAAGTGTTTGACTATGGCGATTACCAGCGGGGTTTTACCTGTACCCCCAACGGTAATATTACCTACCACAATGACGGGCTTCTTGATAACTTCCGGCGCCCGGCGGTATTGAAGGTATTGGCGACGAATGATGACAATCAGTAAAAAAAACAGTGCCAATGGCAACAGAAGATAACCAAGAAAGCGATTTTTATACCAGATATATTCGAAGCCATTATGCATGGCTAGGACTCCACCGAATCATCAACCTTATTGGTACGATGTAATTCAGCATAACGGCCATTTTTAGCCAGTAATTCCTGATGTGTGCCTGCTTCAATAATCCTGCCCGCATCTATGACGAGAATCTTGTCGGCTTTTTCAATAGTGGAAAGCCGATGAGCAATAACGATAGTGGTACGGTTACGCGCTGCATCGTACAAAGCTGCCTGAATGAGCTTTTCAGAATCATTATCGAGCGCTGAAGTAGCTTCATCAAGAATCAGGATGGGCGCATTTTTCAACACTGCTCGAGCTATGGCAATACGTTGTCTTTGCCCACCTGACAAACGCAAACCATTATCTCCGATCCTGGTTTTATAACCCTGATCCAGCGCCAATATAAACTCATCGGCATTAGCTAATTTAGCAGCTGCCTGAACCTCTTCCAGGGTTTTTACATTCAACTCACCATAGGCGATATTATTCTGGACCGTATCATTCATTAATACGACATTCTGACTAACCAATGCAATATGTTTGCGCAAATTGTTCAGCGTTAATGTCGAAATATCAATATCATCAATATAGATTGTACCGCTATCAATATTGTAGAAACGCGGTATTAATCCGGCCATCGTGGTTTTTCCACCTCCTGATGCCCCCACAAGTGCAATCATCTGTCCTGCCCTGGCTTCAAAGCTGATTCCCTTTAATGTTTCTTCTTCTTGCCCTGGATAGGTGAAGTGCACATTGTCAAAACGTACAGCACCTTTTACATTGTGTAACTCCAGCGTGCCCGCATCATGTTCAAGCGGTTCATCAAACTGTAAAAATATATCTTCCGATGCCGCCAAACCTTGCTGTATGGTACTGACGACTGAAGTGACTTGGCGTATGGGTTTTCCAATGGCTCCTGCTGCAATAAGATAAGACACGAACAAACCTGATGACATGGAACTGACAATATCAGCATCCAGGCCAAGCCAAACCAAGACGGCCAGGGCAAACGTAAGTAAGGTCTGTATCACTGGAGAAAATGCGGCGTTAGTGATCGCCATTTTCATTTGCTGTTTTAAATTGGTTTTACTGATACCAAAAAAACGCTTTACCTCAGACTCCTGGGCACCATAGATTCTTACTTCCCGATTTCCGTTTACCATCTCTGAAATAACATGGGTAATATCACCCATCGAATGCTGCATCTGGTGACTGATGCGACGGAATCGCTGACTCACAACATTCACCACCCCGGCAACAAAGGGAGCAATGGCTATAAATGTCAGTGTGAGCTGCCAATTGATATACACAAGATAAGCAAACAAAAAGATAACCGTCAGGCCTTCACGGAAATAGGTAGTGATGGCTGTTGTCACCGAACCGGAAACTTGAGACACGTTATAGATTATGCGGCTAATCAAAGTGCCGCTATTTTTGGAGTTAATGTAAGAAACGGGCAATCTAACCATTTGCTCGAACAGTTTTTGCCGTAAATCAAAAACCACATGATTGCCGACAAAACGAATATAGTAATTACCCACATAAAAACCAATACTTCTTACCAATGCGATAATGATAATCAGGGAAGGGGCAATAATTCTCACCTGCTCTGCATTATACATATCAACAAAAACCAGTTTCTGCAAAACAGAACTGATGATGCCGGTTTTTTTTTCGGACGTGAGGTTGCCACCAATACTATCAATCAAATACTGCATCAAATCGGCTGCCAGCACATCCATGGTAGCAAAAAGCATAAAACCCAACAGACTGAGAATGAATGCAGCCGTATAAGGCTTAACATAATGCAGCAAGCGTTTATAAGTATGCCAATCACTGGAAATCGGTATTTTATTTTTTGGCAACATCTTACTCATTAGGTTTTATGGTAGTGATACTGAGATTGGTTAACCCTAACTGACCAGCTGCATCCATGACTTTTACTACCGATTGATGCGATGTATTGGCATCAGCTGTAATCAGGAATGGCTTTTTAAGATTATGATCGGCCACCTGACTGATGGCACTTTTAAGGGTAGCAAAGTCATCATTAATCAAGCGTTGGCCATTGACTGAATATTCGCCGGATTCATTAATAAGAACTTCAATGGCATCATTCGCTTGCATTTGCAATTGACCCTTTGCCTCAGGGAGATCAATGGTTAATTCAGTTTTATTGGTAAATGTAGTGGAAACCATAAAGAAGATAAGCAACAAAAAAACCACATCAATTAATGGCGTTATATCTACGTTTAATTTATCCCTTTTTTGACGTTTGAATTGCATCGATTAATGCTCTTTCACTTCCACTTGCCGATTGGAATGTAACGCATCAACGAGTTTCAATGATTGTTGCTCTAACTGCACGACTATACTGTCGATCTTTCGCTCAAAATAACGATGCATGACTAACGCCGGAATAGCTACAGACAATCCAGCTGCTGTTGTAATCAGCGCAGTAGATATACCACCTGCCAACACTTGCGAATCACCAGTGCCTTGCACCATGATATCGCTGAATACCTGTATCATTCCGAATACTGTACCTAACAATCCTAATAATGGGCTAATGGCAGCTATAGTACCCAATGGGTTGAGATATCGTTCCAGATCATGAATGACATGACTGGCTGCTTCCTCGATGCTCTCTTTCATTGAATCACGGCTGTTTGAATTCGTTAAACCCGCAGCAAGGATATATCCCAAAGGCGAGGACATTTTCAACTCGCGCATCCTCTCCACGGTAAATTCATCATTTTTTAACCACACCCAGACCTGGGCAATAAGGTTGGCTGGTGCAATTTTGGTGGGGCTCAAGCTCCATAAACGCTCTACACAAATGGCTATTGCGGCTATCGAACAAAACAATATCGGCCACATGAGTATGCCGCCAGCTAGGAAAAATTCGTACACAGTGCAACCCTTTATTATTTGAATAATGCAGTGTTGGCAATGATAACTATGCCCCCTTGAATACTCAAGGTTAAAGGCACTCTATTACATCTTCCGTAGAGCAGCCGCACAAAGTTTATGCCTATGACTACCTAAAAATTGGTTTTTCGCGCATTTTTTTGCCAATACCTGCCATCCTGTTCTCGCCAGGACTGTACCTGTACTTTACCCATGGCATCGACACTGACATTGATTTTACCTTGTAATGCCGTATTCCATTCCTGCACATGAGCATCCTGATATCTTTGCTGTACAACTGCGTGGGGATGGCCAAACTGGCTAAGATAACCACTGGAATAGATAACCACGCCATGATTAACCTTTTGCACCCATTCAGGTGTCGATGAGGTTTTACTGCCATGATGAGGCGCTACCATCACATCAATTTCGGGAAACGTTTTTGCCAGAAGCTCTTGTTCGACAGCAGACTCTATATCACCAGGAAGTAATATTTTTCTTCCCGCAACGATGATTAACAGTACACAGGATTTATCATTCCTGTCCCAGTAATTATCAGGGTCTACCGGATGCAGGATCCTGAATTCGATACCATCCCAATTCCAATGTTGGCCGGCTCGGCAAGCCTGGCCTTCAACCTTATTGATCGGCTCGGAGCTGTATACTTCAGCCACTGTAAAATCCTTGAGCAAATCATAAATACCACCGGCATGATCATTATCCAGATGACTTATGATCACCTTGTCGAGTTGGGTAATGCCTTTTTGCAGCAAATAGGGCTTTATAGCCCTTTCCATCATGCTACCATCTGGCCATGCAGCACCGGTATCGTATAAAAGCTGATGATGTGCAGTTTGTACCAGCACTGCCAAACCCTGATCAACATCTATAACATCCATCAATATTGTATTTTCGGGCACGGATTGCCGAGCATTGCTGGTAAACACAGCCAGCAAGAGCAAGAATCCCGCTTTACGCAGCATTAAAGCTGTGGGCATTAACAACAACAAACAGGCCAGCAATAAAATGGCAATCATGGCATGACTGAATGCAAAGGAAGGATATGTTTCAGGCAATTGCCTGAAGTAAGCGTTAGTCAATTCAATACCCCGAAATAACAGATCCAGTTGATAACCTGCAAAACGGATCAAACCGAAATCATTGCCTGTTAAACACCAGCACAATAAAGCCAGTAAAATGGTCGGGAGAATCGCAAAACTCATACTCGGTATTGCAATAAAATTAACCAGTGGCGCCAATAAAGAAACCTGCGAAAAATACAATAATGTGAAGGGCAATAAACCCACAAAAATGACTAACTGTGCCCAGAACAAGGTTTTTATTCCTTGTAAAAAACGATTTATGCGACTGGCATGATGTGGAACTTCAGTTGTTGATTGCGCCAACATGATAAGCACAAATACAGCTCCAAAAGACAAAACGAAACCAACATTTAATGCCGACAATGGGTTAATCAAGAGTACGGCCATCATGGAAATCCAGTAACGCAGCCACAAACTGGTTTGCAGGCCTATGACCTGCGCCCCCAAAAAAACACTGAGCATAATCAATGAACGGACTGACGGCACACCAAAGCCTGCCAATGCGGTATACATTGCCGCCACTGTTAAAGAAGTGAGTGCTACAAAAGGCCGCCAATCGCCATCCCATATTCGACCTAAACCACAACGCCTCAACAACATTAAAAACCAGTAAATAGCCAATGCACATAACGCAATATGTGAACCTGATATCACAAACAAATGTGTTGTGCCTGTTTCACGTAAAAGTAGATTTTGTTCCTCATTCAGCAGACTTTTATCGCCGGTACTCAAGGCTACAATCCATGCAGCACTTTCCTGCGGCAAACGTTCTAACACATAATCACTCCACTCCCGCCTTACCCTGTGCAAACAAAAACCTTCATGAGATGACATCAGGGATGCTTTGCGAATATAGCCTTTACCCTGAATACCCAACTCAAGTAAATAAGCCTCATAATCAAAACCTGCGGGATTGCCCAGGCTATGCGGGCGCTTAAGCCGTACCGTGAGTTGCCATGTATCACAGGGATGAATATTTTTAGGCTCATAATCGCTGATCAATATCCGCTGCAAACCCACTGCATCAGGGGATGAAATTACATTTGCCGGATACTGCTGATATCGACCCTTATTGATGGGCAAACCGGCAACCTCCACAATCACATGAATATCTTTATTCTCCAGACTAACCGGCAACTGGTTTTCCAGTCGATACGAAGCAACCAGATTGATGTAGGCAATGCCTATCAAAAATCCAATTAAAAAAATCAAGAAGGGTCGCCATTGGCTATAGCGCCAACAGGGAAATAACAATAAAAAGCACAGGAATAAAAACGACAGGCTTAAAGAAACGGGAAGCAGTGCAGACTGGAAGCCACTTAAAATAAGTGCGACACTAAAAGCAATACAAAAATACATAGCAACATCCTTGTGCCAGTTAACGTGATACAACAAAAAAATCAATACAACTTGACCGATATCGGTTCCAAGTATGTACTAATATTTTAGCTTAGCCGACAATACCCTTTCGATTGGCATACTATACTATGTTAACCCTCCATGAGTAAGTCACACTATGCCTAAAAAACTGCTCAAGCGCTTCATGATTCCTGATGAAAAACTCGCAGAACACAAAACACTGCGCTATGTCAGCAGCTCTATTCTTGGGCATAATGTTTGGCACCTCAATCGACGCTCAGCCAGCAGGGCAATGTTTATTGGCTTATTTTTTGCTTTCACACCCATACCATTACAGATGATACCTGCCACATTTTTTTGTATTGCAGCCCGCGCCAACCTGCCATTAAGTATTGCACTGGTATGGATTACTAACCCTGTCACTACACCGCC
The DNA here is from genome assembly GCA_964617765.1 of uncultured Spongiibacteraceae bacterium. GTDB lineage: Bacteria > Pseudomonadota > Gammaproteobacteria > Pseudomonadales > DT-91 > CAZTZY01. The sequence goes on along the minus strand of CAZTZY010000004.1, from coordinate 58,039 downwards.
GGTTTTATATGCCAGTTATAAAATTGGGGCTTTTATACTTAACATACCGACACTGGATATTGAATTTCATCTTGAATGGGATTGGCTAATGAACAGTTTGTACACTATTGGAAAGCCGCTGTTATTGGGCAGCCTGATATTATCAATCAGCTCAGCTTCTATTGGATATGTCATTGTTGACATATTATGGCGCTGGGCAACCATAAGACGCTGGCAACACCGGCGAAAAATACGCGGCTATCATTCATAACGCAGCACTTTAGCCGGCTCCATCTTGCTCGCCTGCAATGCAGGAATAATGGTTGCAAAAATACTTAAAAAAAGTGCAATCAATGCAACAATGATAACATCAACACCACGGATATCACTGGGCAAATGATCAATAGGGTACACATCCGTTTTAAGGAACTGATAGCCAATAAAATGTTCAAGCCATGTCACTCCGTCACTGACAGCCACGCTAAAAATAATACCCACTATTACCCCTATAACGACTCCAACCACGCCAATAACAGCACCCTGAATAATAAATATACCGAGAATTTGGTGACGCGTAGCACCCATGGTACGCAATATGGCAATATCAGCCGCCTTATCATTAACCGCAAGAATCAAGGTAGAGACCACATTGAATGCTGCTACAGCAATAATAATGAATACCAACAAAAGAACCATTTTTCGCGACATTTGTACCGCCTGATAAAGATTACCATGAGTACGAGACCAGTCTTTAACCTGATAAAGATGGGTAAGTTCGCTTAATTCTGTGGCTATTTTTCCTGCAGCAAATAAATCATCAACTGAAATTCGTATACCATCAACACTATCAGCAGGCTTGCCATTTAATAATGCGATACCTGAACGGTGCATTAAAATAATTTTTTCATCGAGCTCCGTGCCACTATCGAGAAATCCATTCACCTGAAACTGGTCAATCGTGGGTAATTCAGCACTATCAACAGCAGGAACAATCACTTTCAAAGTATCACCGACATTGATTTTTAACTTATCAGCCAGTTTTTTGCCCAGAATAAGACTTTTATCCTGCTTGATCGAATACAGCAAATCACGCCCCATCATTTTCAATAATATTGACCCTTCTTTTTCAAAATCCGGATCAATACCGTAAAAGAAAACTGGCTTTACGGCCGACTTATGCATGACAAGGCCTTGCAGGTAACTAAACGGGGCCGCATCAACTACACCAGGATGCCTGAGGGAAATATCAATATAACGCTTCCAATCAGGGGTAGCATCAAAACCCATCAAGGTTGCGTGTGGCACAATGGCGAGGATTTTTTCCCTTAACTCACGATCAAAACCATTCATGACTGAAACTACAGTTATCAATACACTGACAGCAAGCACCATACCGAGGGTTGATACACGAGAAATAAACGCTACCAGATGACTCTGCTTACGCGATAATGTGTAGCGCAAACCAACCAGTAGACTAAAGCCATTCATCTTTATTAAACTCGTTTAACTGACCATCATGTAAAGAAAGAATGCGTTGTTGTTGTAATGCGATTTGCCTGTCATGTGTAACAAGAATAAAACAAATACCCAATTCCTGATTTAATTCCTGCAATAATGCCTGAATATGGCAGGCAGTTTTTTCATCCAGATTACCTGTAGGCTCATCCATGAGCACGCAACTGGGCTTTGCCACTAACGCCCTGGCTATAGCAACACGCTGGCGCTCCCCACCGGAAAGCTCTGAGGGGCGATGGTATAGCCTATCCTTTAGACCTACTTTTTCCAGAATTTTTTCTGCTTCCAGTTTGGCCTGTTTTTTTGGCAAACCCCTGATCAGCAATGGCATAGCTGCATTTTCCAGGGCATCAAATTCACTGAGTAAATGATGAAACTGATAAACAAAGCCCAACTCCCTGTTTCTTAAAGTGGATAGTTGCGATTCATTCAGATTTTCATAACGATTACCTAATAACTCAACATAACCCCGCGTCGCCACATCCAGCCCACCCAGCAAATTCAATAATGTTGATTTCCCGGAACCTGAAGCACCTACAATAGCAACTGACTCACCCTTATAGATTGAAAAATTAATGCCATTTAAAACACAAAGGTCAGACCTGCCTTGATGATAGGTTTTTTCCAATTGATGACAATGTAAAATAATTTCAGGCATAGAATTCCTATTGATATTGTAATGCTTCTACAGCCTGAACACGGGAAGCTCTATAAGCCGGGTAGACCGTAAACAAAATACTAAATACAACGCTGAGTATGAATACATAAACCACATCCTGCCACATTAATGTTGAAGGTAATCCGGATATGTAAAAAACATTGGGATCAAACAAATAAAACCCGAAAAGATTTTCCAGGAAATGAATAATGACAGTTAAATTGAGCGCTGTAATAATACCAATAACGCCACCCAACATTAAACCTACTAACGCCAGACTTAATCCTTGTGTTAAAAAAACAATCATTACACTCCACTGTGAAAAACCCATCATACGCAACACGGCTATCTCGCCCCGCTTCTCCGAAACCATCATGCTTAACACTGAAATCAGGTTAAAACTGGCTACAGCAATAATCATGCTAAGCATAAACATCACCATGATTTTTTCCATTTTCACTGCACTGAATAATTGCAGTCGCTTTTCTGTCCAGGGTGCCACACGCAATCCCGATTGCAGTTGATTAACATAGCGCTGAAGATCAGCTGTTATTGATTCTGAAGTAAGCACATCCCGGGTTAAATAACGTAATGCATGGACTTGATTACCAATAGCATATAATCGCTGTGCATCCTTTAACGGGATATATGCATGTGTCGAATCCATTTCAGCACCAACCTCAAACAATGCCACCACCTTGAATTGCTTGATTCTCGGCCTCGCACCAATGGGTGTAATATTCATTTTTGGCAACACCACTGCAATCGTTTCACCAACACCCACGCCCATACTATTTGCCAATGCTCTGCCTAAAATAATAGGGAACCGTTTTGTAGAAAAATCTGCCAAATCACCCACAACTATTCGATCATGAATTTGGGCAATCTTTTGTTCTTCAATAATATCCACACCCTGTAATTCAACCGCACGCAAAACTCTACCTGAAGAGATCATTACATCTCCTCCCACCAAAGGGGCAACTGCAATAATTCCAGGAAATTCTTCAAGTTTTTTTCCAAGCTGCTGCCATTCACCAAAAGGTTGTTCAGCATTACCCTCTATCTGTCCATGTGCAATCAATGCGAGCATTCGATCACGCAACTCTGCCTGAAAGCCATTCATTACCGATAAAACAATGATCAAGGCAGCAACGCCCAATATCATGCCTAACAATGACACCCAGGATAATAAGGATAAAAACCGTTGCTTATTGGTAGATCGGTTATAACGTAAACCGATCATTATTGGGAGCCTGATATTCATCATAGGGCAACTATACTGTTTATTAAAATCTGGCTCATGCCAATTATTGTTTTCGTTAATTACTATATTTCGAGATAGGGGAAATTATTTTTTCTTTACCGCAGCATTATATGCAAGATTTTTACTGCTTTTTTCCTGCTGAACTTCTTCACACTTATCAGGATTACCACCACAAATCTCACAGCTTTCATTTCCCATTAAAGCCGCCACACCGCCGCAAGAACCTTTGATAGGTTTGCCTTTTACTAATAAACTCACCGACATACCAAGAAAAAAAAGTACGAAAAAAACAAATGCAAAGATCACTTCCATTATTTCACTTCTCAATATAGGGGTGCATCGCCCTGGTCATTTTTACATCAAACTTGCCATTAATTCGATAAATGAAATATGCAGGCATTGTCAGTTTTTCAGCCAGTTCAAATCCCGCAGTTTCTCCCAACACCATAAATGCCGTAGCCCAGGCATCGGCATGACCGGTAGATTTTGTGATGACCGTAACAGAAGCCAACTTGTGGTTTATCGGCTTACCGCTCTGAGGATCAATAGTATGCGAATAACGTTTTCCATTAATCTCATAATAATCCCTGTAATCACCTGATGTCGCCAAATTGGCATTGCTTAAGGACAATGCCGCAAATACCTGATGATCCGCCTGTACATTTAAATTGTCTGGCATTTCAACCCCAATGCGCCAGTCATTGCCTCTAGGACTTAAGCCCTTGGTTGCCACCTCTCCACCAACCTCTACCATATAATTTTCAACGCCAAGCGTTTGCAGAACCTTTCCCAGCAGATCCACAGTATAACCTTGAGCCACTCCATTAAAATCGAGCTTTACCGGTAACGTTTTTTGAATTTCGCGACCCTTGATGATAACCGCTTCAAAATTCATCGTGTATTTTGCATCAGCTATAGCTTTTCCATCAGGAATTACCGCTTTTTGCCCAGTCGATAATTTTTTCCCAAATCCCCATAATTGCACAAGATCATTAACACTGGGATTAAATGCACCCGATGATTGCTCAAAAACCTCACGAGAAACATTCAACACATCAATAAACTCTTGACTCACTTTCACTCTGGAACCAATAGGCATTTTATTGAAGCGACTGATCTCTGAATCTTCACGATAAGTCGATAAGCTGATATCAACATCCTTCAGGATTTTATCAATTTCTTCCTGAACTTTTTCATGGGTAATATTTCGGGGTAATTGGGCAGTAATATGATATTGCGTACCCTGGGTTGGCCCTTGAAAAATTTCGTATTGGCGAGAATCACAGCCCCACAAAAACAAAAGCGAGAACTGGAATACCAGACTCGCCCTTAGATACCTGACAAATGACAGCTTATTTAAACCCGTCATCTATCCGCCAAAATCATCAAGCATGATATTTTCATCCGCCACACCCAGATCTTTCAACATGGCAATGACAGATTTATTCATCATTGGCGGCCCACACATATAGAACTCACAATCTTCTGGAGCCGGATGATTCTTAAGTTGATTTTCATAAACGACGTTATGTATGAAACCAGTATAACCAGTCCAGTTATCTTCGGGCATTGGATCAGACAATGCAGCATGCCATGTGAAATTATTAAACTCCTTGGCTAATGCATCATATTCATCATAGTAGAACATCTCGCGCCTGCTACGGGCACCATACCAGAAAGTAATCTTGCGCTTGGACTGCAAACGCTTTAACTGGTCAAAAATATGCGAACGCATCGGCGCCATACCAGCACCACCACCAATGAACACCATTTCCGCATCAGTATCTTTGGCAAAAAACTCCCCAAACGGACCTGACACCTTCACCTTGTCGCCCGGTCTCAGACCGAATACCCAGGAAGACATGATTCCAGGAGGTATATCCTTGCTGCCCGGTGGCGGAGTAGCAATACGGATATTGAATTTGATTAAACCTTTTTCATCGGGATAGTTTGCCATTGAATAGGCACGAATAGTCGCTTCATCAACCTTCGAAACATAATTGAAAAAACCAAATTTTTCCCAATCAGCGCGATACTCTACAGGAATATCAAAATTTTTATATTCAACGCTGTGCGGAGGACATTCTAACTGCACATAGCCACCAGCACGAAAATCAACGCTTTGGCCTTCAGGAATCTCCAACACTAATTCTTTAATAAAAGTAGCAACATTGTTATTTGATCTAACGCTTGTTATCCATTGTTTTACACCAAAAAATTCAGGTTCTACTTCGATTTTCATATTTTGCTTAACAGCCACCTGGCATGCCAGGCGCATATGATCACGAATTTGTCCTTTAGTAAAATGTCCTTCTTCCGTTGCCAAAATCGAACCGCCACCATCAATGACATGACATTTACATTGCGCGCATGTACCACCGCCACCACAGGCAGAAGATAAAAATATGCCTTTGCTAGCCAACGTTTGTAATAATTTCCCGCCCGCAGGAACAACAATGGCTTTTTCTGGATCATTGTTTATTTCAATAGTCACATTACCGCTACTTACCAGTCGCGAACGGGCAACCAGAATAATGACTACCAATCCCATTATAATAGCGGTAAACATTGAAACACCGCTGATAATTGTACCTGTATCAATCATATATTTTTTTACACCTGTACGAAATGGTTATATAGACATGCCACCAAAAGACATAAAACCAAGCGCCATCAAGCCTGTAGTGACAAAACCAATACCCAGGCCTTGTAACGCTTTTGGCACATCACTGTATTTCAGCTTTTCCCTTATGCCGGCCATTGCCGCAATAGCCAAAGCCCAGCCAAAGCCCGAACCAATTCCATAAATAACACTTTCCGAAAAATTATAGTCACGCTCTACCATTAACAGTGCTCCCCCAAGAATTGCACAATTAACAGTAATCAAAGGGAGATATATACCTAAAGCGTTATAGAGCGACGGCACAAATTTATCCATGAACATTTCGAGAATTTGCACTATAGCTGCAACAACTCCGATATAGCTTAAAAAACCCAGAAAACTTAAATCCAGATCAGGATAACCCGCCCATGCCAAAGCGCCATCTTTCAATAGATACTGATATACCAAATTGTTAGCGGGCACTGTTATAGCCTGCACAAAAGTAACAGATATACCTAAACCTATCGCAGTTTCTATCTTTTTGGATACCGCAATAAACGTACACATACCCAAAAAGAATGAGAGAGCCATATTCTCAATAAAAACAGAGCGTATAAATAAACTGATAAAATGCTCCATTAATGTGCTCCCATCGCTTTTGTATGCTGCGCTATTTTAAATTCAGATTTTTCTTGCTGCTCCGGCTTCCATGTACGCACCAGCCAGATCAGCATCGCAATAATAAAAAATGCACTCGGGGGCAAAAGCAACAAGCCATTAGCCTGATACCAACCACCATCCTGCACAAGGGGGATAATTGAAAATCCAAACAAGGAACCACTGCCCAAAAACTCTCGGAAAGTACCGACCAGCAATAAAATCAGCGTGTAACCCAAACCATTACCGATACCATCAATAAAACTCTTCACTGCACCATTAGACATGGCATAACCTTCTGCTCGCCCCATAACAATACAGTTAGTAATGATGAGCCCAACAAATACCGACAACGATTTACTGATACTATAGGCATAAGCCTGAAGAATCTGATCAACCACAATAACGAGAGAAGCAATAATAATCATTTGCACTATGATTCGAATACTACTGGGAATGAAGTTACGAATTAAGGCAATAAAATAACTGGAAAAAGCTGTTACCACTGTCAAGGCGATACCCATTACCAGTGCAGTGTTCAGGCTTGATGTTACCGCCAGCGATGAACATATACCCAGAACCTGCAAGGTGATCGGATTTTTTGCAACAATAGGTTCTACTAAAATCGTCTTCATTGTTTCAGTAGCCATAATATTTATGCCTCACCGGATTTCAGATTTTTTAAAAATGGCGCAAAGCCTCTTTCACCAAGCCAGAAATGAATCAGGTTATCGACACCTCTTGTTGTTAATGAAGCACCACTTAAACCATCAATTTCATTATCATGAGTAGCCCTGCCTTTAATAACTTTTAAGTTGACCTTGCCATCCTCTGTATAAGCGGTCTTGCCTGGCCATAATGCTTTCCATTTTGAGCTATCGACGAGAGCACCCAAGCCTGGCGTTTCCTTATGCTCATAAAACCCTAAACCTTTTACAGTATTGACATCACCAGACAAAGCTAAAAAGCCATACAAAGTACCCCACAAGCCATAACCATGAACCGGCAGTACGATTAAATCCAGAGAGCCATCTTTCTCTAACAAATACACCTTGGCATATTTTTCCTGACGAATAATTCCTGCTGGATCATCGCCCGACAATGATTTAGAAATTTTTGGATTTTTTGCTGCAACCCTTTGCTCGTAACTTTCAGGATTAATGCCGTCTGCATTCATTTCTTCTGCTGTGGCGTATTTTCCGGTTTCCAGATTCACCAGCTTCACAATAAAATTACTGAACATTGTATCAATCTGCTGATCAGTATATTTGCCTTCCTCATAAAGGCCGGCAGCTGCCAAAATATTCTTATTCCTGTCTAACAACTTATTTTTAGTTTGTACCGGTTTCAATGAAACTGCAAATGTTGAAACCAGGACAGAGCAAACAAGACAGAGAACCAAAGCAACCAATAATGTTTTAATAGCCTCTTTACTAAGCATTACGTGCCAACCTCCGATTGATATTAGCCTTAACCACAAAATGGTCAATCGTAGGGGCAAACAGGTTTGCAAACAGTATCGCCAACATCATGCCTTCCGGAAACGCCGGGTTCATTACCCGAATCAAAATCACCATAAACCCTATCAAGGCACCAAAATACCATTTCCCTGTATTAGTCATGGCTGCAGATACCGGATCGGTTGCCATGAATACTGTTCCAAAAGCAAATCCGCCTAAAACCATATGCCACCAGAATGGCATTGCGAACATAGGATTAGTATCTGAACCTATCACATTAAACAGTAATGTTGTTGCCACCATACCCAGCATTACACCCGCCATAATTCGCCACGATGCTATTTTTGTCCAAAGGAGGATAACGGCACCTAACAAGATCGCCAATGTTGATGTTTCACCAATGCTACCTTGAATATTACCTAAAAATGCATCCATCCAGGTAATAGAATTATTGGTAATCTCCTGAACACCGCCTGCCGCCGCTAGACTAAGTGCAGTTGCCCCGCTAAAACCATCAACAGCCGTCCAGACAGCATCACCGGATATTTGTGCAGGATAAGCAAAAAACAGGAATGCCCTGCCAGCCAATGCAGGGTTAAGAAAGTTCTTGCCGGTGCCACCAAAAACCTCTTTCGCAATTACCACGCCAAAACTTATACCTAACGCCACTTGCCACAAAGGAATATCAGGAGGAAGTATCAAGGCAAATAAAACTGAGGTCACAAAGAAACCTTCGTTGACTTCATGGCCACGGATAATGGCAAATAAAATTTCCCAGGCAATACCTACGACAAATGTGACTATATAAATAGGCAGAAAATACACCGCACCATGCCAGAAACAATCCCAAATACTTCCCGCATCATAACCTGCAAAAATCTCAATAAAACATCCATGCCAATCTGTTATAGCGGCAATACCCATGTTAGCCATAGCTGTATTTGCCTGATAACCGACGTTATACATGCCGTAAAACATAACAGGAAAGGTAGCAAGCCAAACGGTAATCATTACCCGCTTTAGATCAATACCGTCACGGACATGCGATGCGCTATAAGTAACGGTATTTGGCGAATAAAAGAAAGTATCGAATACTTCATAAATAGCGAAATATTTTTCCAGCTTACCGCCTTTTTGAAAATGCGGCTCGATGCGATCAAAAAATTGACGAATGATATTCACTTAGCCCTCCTGCTCTATATGGGTTAAGTTGTCACGCAATATTGGGCCAAATTCATACTTGCCGGGACAAACATAAGTACACAATGCCAGATCCTCTTCATCAAGCTCTAATGCACCAAGCTTTACCGCCGTATCAATATCACCAACCACTAACGAACGTAATAAATGCGTAGGCAGGATGTCTAACGGCATGACTGTTTCGTAGGTACCAATAGGGACAATAGCTCGCGGAGAGCCATTAGTATTGGTGGTAAACCTAAATTTTTTCGATGGCATGAATTTTGACAAATAAATATTCATATTGGAAAAACGGTTGGCTCCTGGCGAAATCCAACCCAGAAAATCACGATGCCGCCCTTCTTCAAGAACAGAAACCTGAAGATGGTATCGACCCAAATAAGCTAACACACCAGAAGCCATTCTTCCGGAAAGCACTGAACCGGAAACAATACGGTTTTCGCAATCTTTAAGTTGACCATTGGTTAAATCAGCCAGATTTGCTCCAAATTGAGTTTTAATCAATCTTGGTTTTAATACTGATGGACCTGCCAGAGAAATTATTCGATCCAATACAAGTGAACCCGTTAAAAACAGCTTACCTATTGCAATCACATCCTGATAGTTAATTGACCATACTGATTTCTTTTCATTGACCGGATCCAGAAAATGAATATGCGTACCTGCAAGACCTGCGGGATGAACACCGGCAAAACCTGTATAGGTTACATTAGTGGCATGCGATTTTGGCACCAATGCACCTTCTGCATAACACACATGCAAAGTATTACTTAAACGACTTAAAACATCTAACCCTGCAATAAAATCTTGCTGCTGATTGCTTACTACCAGCATCGGATCAAATGCCAATGGATTAGTATCCATGACATTAACAAATATTGATGAAGGCACGGAATCTATTAAGGGAATTTTACTGTAGGGTCGAGTACGCAAAGCTGTCCACAAACCTGATTGCACAAGATTATCGATAACAAGCTGGCGATCTAAACTTGCCAAAGATGCTGCATCATATTTTGTAAAGGTAATTTCTGCATTCCCTTCGACAGCAATCACGATAGATTGGAAGACTCTTTGGGATCCACGATTTACTTCCCTGATAACACCGGCACACGGCGCAGTGAATTTGACACCCGGCGTTTGTTTATCTTCAAAGAGCACTTGTCCTTTAGCCACGCTTTCGCCAACCTGAACTAACATCGTTGGGCGAAGACCAATATAGTCAAATCCAATTAATGCCACCGATCGAGGTGTGGCGCTGTCTTCAATAGTCAGTGAAGGCAATCCCTCAATCGGCAAATCGAGACCTCTTTTAATCCTGATCATACAATGTTACCGGTTATATATTCTTAAAATAAAACATGTAACTCATGTAACCGACTGAATGCAAAAAATATCCTAAAGAATTGTCTGTTACCTGAAATTATCTTATCAGTTTTTAGGATACACCGCGTATTTAACTCCTGCCATCTGCTCCAGAACGCGGTGAACCTGACACGAATAACCAAATTCATTATCGTACCAAAGATAAACAACAACGTTAGTGCCATTAACAATCGTTGCCACTGCATCATAAATACAGGCCGAGCGGCTACCTACGAAATCGGAAGAAACCACTTCAGGGGAATTGGAATAATCAATTTGCTTGCGCAAATCTGAATGTAACGCAGTTTGGCGCATATATTCGTTTAATTCCTCGACCGACGTTTCCCTTTCAAGGGTCAAATTCAGAATTGCCATGGAGACATTAGGAATCGGAACGCGAATGGCATTACCGGTTAATTTGCCGGCAAATTGTGGCAAGACTTTACCCACAGCCTTGGCAGCCCCGGTTTCGGTAATAACCATATTCATCGCAGCACTTCGGCCACGACGATCAGCCTTATGATAGTTATCAATCAAATTCTGGTCATTGGTATAAGCATGAACCGTCTCTACATGGCCATACTTGATGCAAAACTTGTCATCGATAGCTTTTAAAGGAGGCGCAATAGCATTGGTTGTACATGATGCCGCAGAAATGATGGTGTCACTATCTTCAATAATATTATTGTTAATGCCGTACACAATATTTTTAAGGCTGCCCTTGCCAGGTGCAGTCAGTAATACTTTTTTCACGCCTTTGGCCTTCAAATGCAGGCTTAAGCCTGCCTCATCACGCCATTTGCCGGTATTATCAACAATAATAGCATCATGAATACCATAAGCAGTGTAATCAATCGTATCAGGGGCTGAAGAATATATAACTTTCACTTCATTACCATTTGCGACAAATGATTGACGCTCATGATCAACACGGATTGTGCCACGGAACTTGCCGTGCACTGAATCACGACCCAACAAACTCGCACGTTTTTCAAGATCATTATCAGAACCACTGGGGCGGATAACTATTGCGCGCAAGCGCAAATTATCTCCACCACCCGCTTTTTCAATCAATAGACGCGCCATTAACCGCCCAATACGGCCAAACCCATAAAGTACAACATCTTGCGGGTGGGATTTTCCACCCGACTTACCAATCAAATCAGCGACCTGGCTTTTTACATATTCTTCAACAGAAATACCTTTTGGTTTGGCATCCTTTTCATAATTAACAGCCAAACGCCCTAAATCGATATGCGCGGGGCCTAAATCCAGATCAGCCAATACTTTTGCGACAGGAAATGTTTCAAATTCAGATAATTCATTTTGCTCAACCTGGCGAACCGTGCGATGAGCCTGCATAACATCAATCACAGACTCATTATATAAAGAGTGCCCATAAATATAACTTTTGACATTTTTCTCTCTGTAGAGTTTGCCTACCAGAGGAATCAAGCCTTCAGCCAATGCTTCCCGTTGTTTCCAATCTAAAAAATAGTCATCCGGACGGTCACGCTTGATAGTATCAGCCACAGCTTTTCACCTTAAATTGTAGATATTTATTTTGGCCCAGAAGAGCAAAAGAGATGCCTTACTCAAAAACAATAAAAAAAGGATTTTTTATACCTTAATTTGGGTTGAATATTATCCAGACTACTTTCACCAAGTGCAACTATACCTACTATAATAATTTTCTAATTCGACTTGGTTGATTTAAATCGATGATGAAGATCAAGAAAGATTGAATAAAATTTCGTGCATTTTAAAGTCTCCCTTCATAAAATAGCACCCCTTAAACACAGGCCAGAATGATTTGGCATACTTTTTGATTTAAAGAATCTGTGTCTCAAAATCATGTTTGATAGAAATATGATTATAAAATCAAAATCAGGGCATTTTTAATCAGGAATACAGCACATGGCTGAAACCATTCCAACAATTACCAATACTGTTATAGTCGAAACACTGGCCCATAACTGGGCTTTTGGTATTTTTTTACTGATTATTGCCATTTTATGTTGCGCCATGCTGGGCGTATCTTATTTCCTGGGTGGCCGCTATCGTGGACGCGCCAAGAATGATCCTTTTGAATCAGGTATTGTATCTGTTGGCGGAGCCAGACTTCGATTTTCTGCCAAGTTCTATCTGGTTGCCATGATGTTTGTAATTTTTGATGCAGAAGCACTGTTTATTTATGCCTGGGCAGTATGCGTAAAGGAAGTGGGCTGGGCTGCTTTTGCTGAAATCACCATTTTTATTACTGTACTTTTGGCTGGGCTGATTTATCTATGGCGCGCTGGCGGTCTTGATTGGGCTCCTGAAGCTCGTCGCAAGCGCAAGCAACGGGAAGCAGAGCAGGCTCTCTGATTTTTTAAATATTCTAGATGTATAGATGTAAAAACTGAGGTAAGTTTTCATGGATTACACCCTGACACGCGTTAACCCCGATGATCCAGGTCATTATCCGCTCGGTGAAAAACAAATTGTGCGCGATCCACTGGAAGAACATGTCCATAAAAATGTGTTTGTTGGCACTCTCGAGCACATGATTAATGACGCTGTTAATTGGGGTCGTAAAAACTCATTGTGGCCCTATAATTTCGGCCTTTCATGTTGTTATGTAGAAATGGCAACCGCCTTTACTTCGCCACATGATATCGCCCGTTTCGGCGCTGAAGTTATCCGGGCTTCACCTCGCCAGGCAGATTTAATGGTCGTGGCAGGTACCTGCTTTATCAAGATGGCACCTGTTGTTCAGCGTCTTTATGAACAAATGCTTGAACCTAAATGGGTAATCTCAATGGGGGCTTGTGCCAACTCGGGAGGTATGTATGACATCTATTCAGTCGTACAGGGCGTGGATAAATTTTTGCCTGTTGATGTATACATACCGGGCTGTCCGCCAAGGCCGGAAGCTTTTTTACAGGGCTTGATGTTATTACAGGATGCCATTGGACAGGAACGCCGTCCGCTTTCATGGGTTGTCGGAGAACAAGGCGTCTATAAAGCCAATATGCCGGCTCAACGCGATTTAAAACAAGAAGAACGGTGTGCAGTACAGGTTTTACGCACCCCTGATCAAATTTAACCAGCAAGGTAAAAGAAACAAGTGTCTACAATAGACCAGGAAGCTAACCAACAAACTTCTCAACCGGAATCATTTCCCGGGTGTGAATATACTGTTGTTCGGGAGCTGCAATCGCGCTTTGGCGGAGATGCTTGCCGATTTCAGAAAACCCGAGATGGTGTGCCAACCTTATGGGTGTCGCGCGCACAACTAATTGAAGTTCTGCGCTTCCTGCGTCAGGTTCCAAAGCCGTTTTCAATGCTGTACGACCTTTCTGCGATTGACGAGCAACTGCGTAATTATCGCCGCGGTCAACCACCATCAGAATATACTGTTTTCTACCATTTGCTTTCCATTGACCGTACCACATCGGATTATAACGGCGATGTACGTATCAAAGTGGCTTTGCAGGCTGATGATTTAAATATTCCAACCGCTATCAGTATTTGGCCGAATGCCAATTGGTACGAGAGAGAAGTTTGGGATTTATTCGGCATCAAGTTCGAAGGCCACCCTCACCTGACCCGCATCATGATGCCAGGCACATGGCAAGGTCATCCACTTCGCAAAAGCTATCCCGCGCGCGCTACGGAATTTGATCCTTTTTATCTTGATGCTGCCAAACAGGATGCAGCGCAGGAAGCCCTGCGCTTCAAACCTGAAGATTGGGGCATGAAACGCGGCAATGAAAATACCGATTTTATGTTCCTGAACCTTGGTCCTAACCATCCTTCAGCACACGGAGCATTTCGTATTGTATTACAGCTGGATGGCGAAGAAATTATCGATTGCGTACCTGATATCGGTTATCACCATCGTGGCGCCGAAAAAATGGCTGAACGCCAAAGCTGGCACTCTTTTATTCCCTACACCGACCGTATCGATTATCTCGGTGGCGTAATGAACAACTTACCTTATGTGTTAGCCGTTGAAAAACTGGCTGGAATCAAGGTGCCTGAGCGTGTAGAAGTCATTCGCATCATGTTGGCAGAATTTTTCCGTATATCTTCTCACCTGTTGTTTCTGGGAACCTATATACAAGATGTTGGCGGCATGACGCCTATTTTCTATATGTTCACTGACAGACAGAAAATCTTCGATGTTATCGAGGCTATTACCGGCTTCCGTATGCATCCTGCCTGGTATCGCATTGGCGGTGTTGCCCATGATTTACCCAAAGGCTGGGAAGGATTAGTCAGGAATTTTCTCGACTGGATGCCGCAACGCCTGAAAGATTATAAAAAAGCTGCCTTCATGAACGGGATATTACGTGCCCGTACTATTGGTGTGGCTCAATATAACAGCAAAGAAGCGCTCGAATGGGGTGTTACCGGTCCTGGATTGCGCGCTACTGGCGTCGATTATGATTTACGTAAAAAACGCCCTTACTCAGGTTATGATAGGTTTGATTTTGACATTCCTTTGGCTGTAAATGGCGATGCTTATGACCGCGCCATTGTTCGCCTTGAAGAGATCCACCAAAGCATGCGTATTATCGAGCAGTGCCTGAATAATATGCCTGCAGGTCCTTACAAGGCCGATCATCCTCTGACTTGTCCACCACCCAAAGAACGGACATTACAGGATATAGAAACCCTGATCACTCACTTCCTGAGTGTATCCTGGGGACCAGTAATGCCAGCCGGTGAAACCAGTCAAATGATTGAAGCAACAAAAGGCATTAATAGTTATTACCTGATTTCTGATGCGAGTACCATGAGTTACCGTACCCGTATTCGTACACCCAGTTTTGCACATTTACAACAGATTCCCTCGGTGATTCGCGGATCCATGATCCCGGATTTGATCGCCTATTTGGCAAGTATTGACTTTGTGATGGCTGATGTCGACCGCTAAACCTATACAACCCAGTAATATCCTGGCAACTGATCGCACCAAGCGTTACGCGTTTCACCCACAGGATCGTGAAGATATTATGCACAGTATTGCGCATTATGATGATGCACGCGCTGCGTCTATTGATGCCTTGAAAATCGTGCAGAAAAGGCATGGCTGGGTGCCTGATGAGGCCATTGGCGCCATAGCAGGCATACTGGAAATCCCGGCGGCCGATGTTGAAGGAGTTGCTACCTTCTATAACCTGATATTCCGCAAACCTGTAGGTCGTCATGTGATCAAGGTATGTGACAGCATAGGCTGTTTCCTCACCGGCTATGATGATTTGATTTCTGCTATTAAACAGCACCTGAATATCGAATATGGCCAAACTACTCCGGATGGTCGCTTCACCTTGCTGCCTATTTGTTGTCTGGGTAATTGTGACAAGGGCCCTACCATCATGATCGATGATGATACGCATGGCCCGGTAACACCGACCCAAATAGCAACCCTGTTGGAAAAATACCGCTGAGGAGCTGTTGATGAATGCCGCTATAACCAAAACAGCAGAAACGCATCCGCTTACCTGGCGCCTCGATAAACTCGGTAGCACACCGCTGGATTTAAAAACCTACGAATCGCTGGAAGGTTTTGCTGCCTTGCGCAAAGCGATTCCCGCGATGTCACCACAAGATGTCCAGCAAATAGTCAAGGAAGCTAATTTACGGGGTCGTGGCGGCGCAGGGTTTCCGGCAGGCGTTAAATGGTCACTGGTACCCATGGGTGAAAATGCACCAAAACAAAAATACCTGGTATGTAATGCTGACGAAATGGAGCCAGGCACTTTTAAAGATCGCCTGCTGATGGAGCAATTACCCCATCAATTAATTGAGGCAATGATTCTTGTCGGTTATGCATTACAGGTGTCCAAGGCTTACATCTTTATCCGTGGCGAATATGTTATTGCCGCTGAGCGCTTGAACCGTGCCATAGCAGAAGCTAAGGAGGCCGGTTATTTAAGCAACAATATTCTCGGTTCTGG
The DNA here is from genome assembly GCA_964617765.1 of uncultured Spongiibacteraceae bacterium. Taxonomy (GTDB): domain Bacteria; phylum Pseudomonadota; class Gammaproteobacteria; order Pseudomonadales; family DT-91; genus CAZTZY01. The sequence continues at coordinate 41,394 of CAZTZY010000004.1, read as the reverse complement.
CTGGGGCATGGAATTACATGTACACACCGGTGCCGGTCGCTACATTTGTGGGGAAGAAACTGCCTTGATCAACTCACTGGAAGGCCGTCGAGCCAATCCACGCGCCAAACCTCCTTTTCCCCAGATAGCTGGTTTATGGGGTAAGCCTACTGTCGTGAATAATGTTGAAACATTGAACAATGTTCCGGCAATCATTCTCCGCGGTGCTGACTGGTTTAAAGGTTTGTCACGCGGTAAAAGCCCGGATAGCGGCACAAAACTGTACGGTGTTTCTGGCCGGGTAAAACGTACCGGCGTTTGGGAATTACCTATTGGTACTACATGCCGTGAATTATTGTATGAACATGCCGGTGGCATGCAGGATGGGCTGGAGTTAATGTGCTGGCTACCCGGCGGTGCATCTACCGACTTCCTTATGCCGCAGCATCTGGATCTCGCAATGGATTACGACACTATCATGAAAGCCGGAAGTCGTATGGGAACAGGTCTCATTATGGCGGTTGATAACAAACAAAATATTGTATCTGTTGTACGTAACCTCGAGCAGTTTTTTGCCAGGGAATCCTGTGGCTGGTGCACACCCTGTCGCGATGGCTTGCCATGGTCAGTAAAATTATTGCAAGCGATAGAAAAAGGTAATGGCAAAGAAGGTGATATTGAAATTCTTGAAGAACTGACACGATTCCTTGGTCCCGGCAAAACCTTTTGTGCTCATGCCCCTGGTGCCATGGAGCCATTGCAAAGTGCATTGAAATTTTTCCGTAGCGAATTTGAACGCGGTATCTCGAACGCGGGTTAGGTATTTAACAGGTAACAAAAAGATGGCAACGATATATATAGATGGCAAACCTTTCGACGTGGATGGAGCAGATAACCTGCTGCGCGCCTGTCTATCGCTCGGTCTGGATGTGCCCTATTTCTGCTGGCATCCGGCGTTAGGTTCTGTCGGTGCTTGTCGTGCCTGCGCAGTAAAACAATATGCCAACGCCGATGATAAACGCGGTCGTCTGGTGATGTCATGCATGACACCATCCTCTGACAATACCTATATATCTATTGATGATGAGGAAGCCAAGGCATTCCGAAAATCTGTGGTTGAATGGTTGATGACCAATCATCCGCACGACTGCCCTGTTTGCGAAGAAGGTGGTCATTGCCATCTGCAGGATATGACGGTAATGACTGGCCATAACAAACGTCGTTATCGCTTTACCAAACGCACTCATCAAAACCAGGATCTTGGCCCTTTCATTAACCATGAAATGAACCGCTGTATAGCCTGTTATCGCTGCACACGCTATTACAATGACTATGCTGGTGGTGAAGATTTTGGCGTGTTTGGCGCCCATGATAATTTGTACTTTGGCCGTGAAAGTGATGGTGTGTTTAACAGTGAGTTTTCAGGCAACCTGATTGAAGTATGTCCAACAGGTGTATTCACTGACCGTACCCATTCCGAGCATTACAATCGCAAATGGGATATGCAGTTTGCCCCCAGTATTTGCCAACAGTGCAGCGTCGGATGTAATACCAGCCCTGGTGAACGCTATGGTGAATTACGTCGTATAGAGAATCGTTATCACGGTGAAATCAATCACTACTTCCTCTGCGACCGCGGCCGTTTTGGCCATGGTTTTGTTAATCGCAAAGATCGTCCTCGCCAACCTTTTGCACGCAACAATTCTCTCCCTCATAATAGCGTATTGGATATATTATCCATTGATGAAGCGCTGGATAACATTACTGCTGAGCTGCGTGAATCCTTTACGCAAAAACGTGTCATTGGTATTGGCTCACCACGTGCAAGCCTTGAAGCCAATTATGCCTTGCGTGATCTGGTGGGTGCCGGGAATTTTTACAGTGGCATGGGTGAATCAGAACTTGTACTGGTACGCAGCATCCTGGATATCTTGCAAAAAAGTCCTACTCGCACTCCAGCACTTCGTGATATGGAATCATGTGATGCAGTATTTGTTCTTGGCGAAGATGTCACCCAAACTGCGCCGCGTATTGCGCTTGCGTTACGCCAGTCAGTAAAAAACAAAGCCATAAAAATGGCCGCAGGTAACAAAATTCCGGATTGGCAAAGTGCCGCAATACAGCATATCGGCCAACATGAAAAGAGCCCTTTATTTATAGCCAGTTTTAGTGCTACACGTCTTGATGATATTGCTGAAGCAACCTTTCATGCTGCCGGTGAAGATCTGGCGCGTTTTGGATTTGCTGTTGCGCATGCCATTGATGCTGATTCACCTGCAGTTAGCGATTTAAACAGCGAAACCCTGCAAAAGGCGCAACGCATTGCCGATGCATTAATGGCTGCCGAAAAGCCACTGATTGTTTCCGGTACTGGTGCAGCTTCTGAGGCAATCCTGCAAGCTACATCCAATATTACCCATGCCCTGCATAAAAAAGGTAAAAACGTTTCTCTTTCATTATGCGTGCCCGAAGTAAACAGCCTGGGCGTGGCCATGTTAGGTGGTGAATCCGTTGATGCGGCTCTCAATGCCTTATTGAACGACAAGGCGGATGCATTGATTGTGGTAGAAAATGATCTTTACCGTCGTGCGTTGGCCCAACGTGTCGATGGTGCAATCAGCCATGTATCCGTTATGGTTGCAGTCGATCACCAATCAACTGCCACAACCGAAAAAGCCAAATATGTTTTACCTGCTGCCAGTTTTGCTGAAGGTGATGGCACCATGGTTAGCATGGAAGGCCGTGCCCAACGCTACTTCCAGGTATACAACCCTGAATATTACGATCCAAGCTGCAAAATAAAAGAAAGCTGGCGCTGGATTTGCGCCCTGCATACAACAGTGAATAATGCAGAATTTTGCTGGACACAATTTGATGACATCACTCAACAATGCGCCACAAACATACCCTTACTGGCGCGCATCGCTGAAGCTTCACCCGATGCCAGTTACCGCGTAAAAGGTTTAAAAATTGCGCGCGCACCTCGTCGTTACTCTGGCCGCACATCCATGCGCGCCAACCTTTCTGTGCATGAGCCTCGAGTATCACAAGATACTGACAGTGCTTTGACGTTTTCTATGGAAGGTTATGGTGGCCCAAATGAAGATGCTTCGTTTGTACCCTTTGCCTGGGCTCCGGGCTGGAACTCTCCACAAGCCTGGACCAAATTCCAGGATGAGGTTGGTGGTCATTTACGCTCCGGTGACCCAGGCGTTCGGTTGATTGAACCCCTTGAGAATTCTGTCACTGAATATTACACAGATATTCCATCAGCATTTACTGTGCAGAAAAATCATTGGCAACCCGTGCCTATGTATCATATTTTCGGCAGTGAGGAATTATCATCTCGGGCACAAGCGACAGCTACCCTGCTTGAACAACCTTATGTGGGTTTAAATCCTGAAGATGCTGAAAAAATCGGCGTTCGTGAAGGGGCATTGTTAAAAGTTCATAGCATTGAAAACAATTTGTCGCTGGTGGTTCGTGTATTTAAAGATCTTCCACAAGGCTTAGTAGCATTACCCGTTGGTTTGGCTGGAATGCCGGTAATTCATTTTAATTCTACAGTTCAATTATTGACCGGTGCGAGTGTATGAATATCGAATCACTCCTTCCCGCATTTATAACACCAACAGTTATTACTGTGGTTATTGCCGTTCTGAAAGCGGCTGTGATTCTGGTGGTAACCCTGTGTTGTGCCGGATTCCTAAGCTTTATCGAACGCCGCCTGTTGGCATTATGGCAAGATCGCCATGGCCCAAGCAGGACAGGGCCTTTTGGCATGCTGCAATTGATTGCCGATATCCTGAAATTATTATTCAAAGAAGACTGGACTCCTCCTTTTGCCGATAAGCTGACTTTTTGGCTAGCGCCATTTATTGCCATGAGCGCACTGTTAGTATCATTCGCCATTGTTCCGATCACACCCACCTGGGGCGTTGCTGATCTCAATATTGGCATTTTATTTTTCCTCGCCATGGCGGGCCTGTCAGTGTATGCCGTCTTGTTTGCTGGTTGGTCAAGCAACAACAAATATTCATTGCTCGGCGGTTTGCGCTCAGCTGCACAAACAGTCAGCTATGAAGTCTTCATGGGCCTCTCTGTTATGGGTGTGGTGATGCTGACGGGTTCATTCAACATGCGTGATATTGTTGAAGCCCAAAAAGATGGCTGGTTTATATTTCCACAAATTATTGGCTTTTTTACTTTTTTCATCGCTGGCGTAGCTGTAGCCCATAGAACACCGTTTGATTTACCGGAAGCTGAATCTGAGTTGGCAGCCGGCTATCACACTGAATATTCCGGTATGAAATGGGTTATGTTTTTCGTCAGTGAATATGTGGGTATTGTGTTAATTTCAGCACTTCTGGTGACGCTCTTTGTAGGCGGCTGGAATACCCCTGCCGCTTTTGGATATCGTTTGTTGCCTGGATTATTAACCTATATACCCACATTTTTCTGGTTCCTGGGCAAAATACTTTTCTTTATTATGTTATTTATTTTGTTGCGTGGCGCACTACCTCGCCCACGATATGATCAGGTCATGTCAGCAGGATGGAAGATTTGCCTGCCACTGACATTAATCAATTTAATGGCAACCGCTGCATGGGTTCTCCTGCAGAGCGGAGGTTAACACTGTGGAATTTTTAACTTCATTAAAATCATGGATATGGGGCATCGGCAGCCAGTTCCGCAGTATGTACATGGTTTTCATGCATGCCTTTCGCAAGCGCGATACCATCATGTACCCCGAAGAAAAAGTATATTTGCCACCACGTTATCGTGGCCGCATTGTTCTGACTCGTGATCCTGATGGTGAAGAGCGCTGTGTCGCTTGCAACCTCTGCGCTGTATCTTGTCCGGTAGGTTGTATTTCACTGCAAAAAGCAGAAAAGGATGATGGCCGCTGGTATGCCGATTTCTTCCGTATCAATTTCTCCCGCTGTATTTTTTGTGGCATGTGTGAAGAGGCCTGCCCTACCAATGCCATCCAGTTAACACCTGATTTTGAAATGGCAGAATACAATCGCCAGAATCTGGTGTATGAGAAAGAGCATTTGCTGATTAGTGGCGTAGGTAAATATCCTGAATACAACTTCTACCGCTTAAGCGGCATGGCAATTGCCGGTAAACCCAAGGGTGCTGCCCAAAATGAAGCGCAACCTATCGATGTGCGCGGCTTGATGCCCTAACGAGGAACTGTAAATGGCTATCGCATTTTATTTATCATCACTGGTCGCAATACTTGCTACGCTGCGGATTATTACCAATACCAATCCGGTGCATGCATTGTTGTACATGGTGGTTTCATTGATGGCAGTATCCATGGTCTTTTTTGCACTCGGTGCACCTTTTGCCGGTGCTCTGGAAATAATCGTTTATGCTGGAGCCATCATGATTCTCTTTGTGTTTGTAGTGATGATGCTGAATCTTGGAGCTGAGACTATCCGTCAGGAAAAAGCCTGGCTTAAACCCGGTTTATGGCGCGGCCCCGCACTTCTGACAGCAATATTGTTTGGTGAGTTATTTATAGCCTTATATGGCGCTCCAGATTTTGCTAATGGTCTATTGGGCATTGGCGAAGTCAATGCCAAACAAGTGGGAATGGCATTATTTGGCCCCGACCTGTTATTGGTTGAACTGGCTTCCATTCTTTTATTGGCTGCATTGGTAGCCGCCTATCATCTCGGCCGTGTTGAAGATTAAGTCAAAATAATGAGTAAGAGCGATTAGTTATGACAAGTATACCTTTAGAACATGGATTAATTGTTGCCGCCATCTTGTTTGCGTTGGGCTTTATTGGCGTAATGGTTCGCCGCAATATCCTGTTTATGCTGATCTCTATTGAGATCATGATGAATGCTGCTGCAATGGCTTTTGTTATGGCTGGCAGTCGTTGGCAGCAAGCAGATGGGCAGATCATGTTTATCCTTATTCTATCGTTAGCCGCAGCCGAGGCTTCCATCGGCCTTGCCCTGCTTTTACAACTGTACCGTCACTTCCATTCCCTTGATATTGATGCTGCAAGTGAGATGCGCGGATGAACCTACTATTTCTCACCATACTGTTCCCCATTATCAGTTTTTTGATTCTGGCATTTGCTGGCAAACGACTCTCGGAAAATTCGGTTGCTGCTGTTGCCGTAGGTGCTATCGGCTTGTCGGCTTTGACAGCGGCTTATGTCGGCGCTTTATTTTTACAAAATCCATCCGAAAATAATTTTTTCAGCCAGCTCCTGTGGACGTGGGTATCACTTCCAGAACTGACATTGTCTTTGCGCCTGCAGCTTGATGGTTTGTCTTTAACCTTGCTGGGTGTTGTCACGGGCGTTGGTTTCCTTATTCACCTTTTTGCCACATGGTATATGCGTGGAGATGAAGGCTACTCTCGATTCTTTGCTTACATGAATCTCTTTGTTGCCAGCATGTTAGTTTTGATACTTGCTGATGACCTGGCCCTGTTATTTTTTGGATGGGAAGGTGTGGGTTTATGCAGCTATTTATTGATTGGCTTCTATCACCGTGATCCTGCCAATGGCGCTGCAGCCATGAAAGCCTTTTTGGTCACACGGGTGGGTGACGTATTAATGCTGATTGGCCTGTTCATTTTATTTAATGAATTCGGCACACTGCATATCCAAAGCCTGCTCTTGTCTGCGCCCGCGCACGCTAATCAACCGATGTTGCATTTGGCTGCCTTGTTATTACTCGGTGGTGCTGTTGGCAAATCTGCGCAAATACCTTTGCAAACCTGGCTTGCTGATGCAATGGCTGGACCCACTCCCGTTTCTGCATTAATTCATGCTGCAACGATGGTAACAGCTGGAGTATATCTGATAGCCCGCACCCACACCTTGTTTGAGCTGTCACCTGATGTGTTATATCTCGTCGGTGTTGTTGGTGCAGCCACATTATTAATGGCGGGTTTCAGCGCATTGGCACAAACTGATATCAAGCGCATATTGGCTTACTCAACGATGAGCCAAATTGGCTACATGTTTCTCGCTCTGGGTGTCGGTGCGTGGGATGCCGCTATTTTCCACCTGATGACTCACGCATTTTTCAAGGCATTATTATTCCTTTCGGCAGGCGCTGTAATAATTGCCACTCATCACGAACAAAACATTTTCAGGATGGGCGGCTTACGTAAATCGTTACCCTTAGTTTATGCCAGTTTTATTATCGGTGGTGGTGCCCTGGCTGCATTACCATTTCTGACCGCTGGCTTTTACAGCAAAGATGAAATCCTCTGGCAGGCTTTGGCGGCTAACAAACCAGAATTTGTAATTGCCGGTTTGCTGGGTGCTTTCCTGACCTCAATATACACTTTCCGCCTGATCTTTATTGTTTTCCATGGTTCGCCTAACAAAGCTGACATACATGCAGGTAAAGGCATTCCCCATACTTTACCGCTCTTGGTTTTGGCTGCATTATCCACTGGAATTGGCGCATTGATTCATCCACCACTGGCTGGCGTGCTGCCATTGTCACCGGCGGGTGATAGCACTGAAGGCAAAACCATGCTGGAAATGATTGCCATTGCAGTTTCAGTGAGCGGTGTTGCTATTGCACATTTCCTTTACAACGGCAATCGCGCTTTCATAACCCGTATTGCTGCAACAGGTTATGGCCGTGCTTTAGATTCTTTATGGAAAAATGCCTGGGGTTTTGATCAGCTTTATCATTTTATCCTGGTAAAACCTTTTACAGCATTGGTAGCAATTAATCGTCGTGATGTCGCAGATTTTGTTGTGGACGGCTTTATTCCTGCCACATTACGTTTGGCACGCCAAACGCTCAGTATTGCTCAAAATGGACAAGTTCGCTGGTATGCCATGACCATGGCTGCCGGTGTTGTGGCTCTGTTAGCCTTGGTGATTCTATGATTCTTTCCTTATTTATCATCATCCCACTCATCGGTGGATTAATCTGTTGGGTTAGCGAAAAAAGCAGTATTTTGGCACCACGCTGGATAGCTCTCTTTGCCATGGTAGCTATATTCGCCCTGGCAATTCAGTTGGGTTTACAGGGCGACGTCGCTTTACCGGATCTTGCTTTAGCACTGAGTCCCTGGCAGCAGGAAATAATATTGCCGTGGATTCCCCAGTTTGGTATTTCTTTTCATCTCGGGCTTGATGGGCTTTCCTTGTTAATGGTTATCCTGAGTGGAGCTATGGGTATCGCTGCGGTATTTTGCTCATGGCGTGAAACCACCAAAAATGTCGGTTTTTTCTATTTATGCCTGCTATGGAATATGGCTGGCGTGCTTGGGGTATTTTTATCACTCGACCTGTTCCTGTTTTTTGTATTCTGGGAGCTCATGTTAGTCCCCGTCTACTTTCTGATTGTTTTCTGGGGATATCGTGGCGAAGACCCGACAGTAAAAACAACTGGTGGAAAAGATCGACTTTATGCTGCCAATAAATTTTTTATCTATACCCAAGCCAGTGGCTTGTTACTGCTACTCAGTATTTTAGCATTGGTCTTCTTCCAGTTTTCTGCCAGCGGTGTTTTAAGTTTTGATTATAGTATTTTACTTGGCGCACATACCTATCTACCACCAGTTTGGGAAATGATAGTGATGCTGGGGTTTTTCATTGCCTTTGCCGTGAAATTACCGATAGTGCCTTTTCACTCGTGGTTGCCCGATGTACATGAATTCACACCTACCTCAGGCAGTGTGGATATTACCGGTATTTTATTGAAAACGTCTGCCTATGGCATGTTGCGTTTTGCCCTGCCCCTGTTCCCACAAGCTTCTCAAGAGTTTGCGCCAATCGCCATGATACTTGGACTTATCACCCTGTTTTATGGGGCCATCATGGCCTGCGCCCAAACTGATGTAAAACGTTTGATTGCCTATAGCAGTATATCGCATATGGGTTTTATCCTGATTGGCATTTATGCCGGTTCTTTAATAAGCCTTCAGGGTGTTGTTGTACAAATGATTGCCCACGGCATTTCTGCCGGCGCATTATTCATTCTCAGTGGTCTTTTATATGACCGCATTCACACCCGTGACTTGCGTAAAATGGGTGGATTGTGGTCACGCATTGCCTGGCTGCCTCCAATTACCTTGTTTTTTGCTTTAGCATCACTAGGCTTGCCGGGCTTGGGAAATTTTGTGGGTGAATTCCTTATTTTGTTAGGGGCATTTAAAAACTATCCATTGATTGTCACTATCGGCACCGCGGGATTAATACTGGCCGTCATATATAGCCTGATGATGATACAAAAAGCATTTTATGGGCAATCAATATCTAAAGGGGCTGAAGATAATCAAGCCGAACTAACCGGATTATCCTTACGCGAATTGGCCTTGATGCTGTTTATGGCAATTGCACTGTTAGCTCTTGGTATATTCCCTCAACCCGTATTGGATATTTCTGCTCCATCCATGCAATCTCTCATTAACTTTTATTCGGTAGTGGGTAAGTAAGCGCCATGTTGACTCAATCCCAGTTTTTTTACCCGTTGCCTGTATTTATCCTAAGTGCAACTGCAACTTTGTTGATGTTAAGCATCGCTTTTTTCCGTCACAAGGGCTGGAATATCCTGATAGCACTTGGCGGGCTTGTTATAACCCAGTTAGCAACATTCCAGTCAAATTCTGATATACCCCAAAACTTTACCGAATTGGTCAAGGTTGATCGATTTGCCAGTTTTTTTATTACCTTGATGATTTTTGCAACCTTCATTTGTATTTCGCTCGCACATGCCTATTTGCAAAAACGGGAAGGCAACCGTGAAGAAATGTACCTGCTCATGATTCTTTCGTTGATTGGCGGCGTAGTGTTGGTAACCAGTTGTCATTTTGCCAGTCTCTTTATTGGACTCGAGATATTATCCGTTCCTTTATACGCTCTCGTCGCCTATAGCTTTAAAAATAGACGCTCTCTTGAATCAGGCATCAAGTATCTGGTTTTATCTGCTACGGGCTCTGCATTGATGCTGTTTGGAATGGCATTGTTATATGCTTATTCAGGAAGTTTGTCGTTTTCTGGTATTGCCCAGCAATTGCTGCAAATGGGAGGCTCATTGAATCCCGTTATCATGATCGGTTCACTGCTCATCGTTATCGCCCTGGCATTCAAATTATCTCTTGCGCCCTTCCACTTATGGACACCTGATGTCTATGAAGGCTCACCTGCACCGGTGAGTGCTTTCATTGCCACTGTCGCCAAGATTGCTGTGGTTGCGGTCTTTATTCGATTGCTAACCGAAGTATCAATATTTCAAGATCCTGCTATAAAACTGGTTTTAACCGTATTGGCTGCCTTATCGATGCTTGTCGGTAATCTACTGGCTATCACACAAAACAATATCAAACGTTTGCTGGCCTATTCGTCCATTTCTCATTTTGGTTATTTACTGGTTGGAATCGTTGCCTTCAATACTGAAGTACATGAAATCGCCATGGTTTATATACTGGTATATACGCTGACATCCCTTGCAGCCTTTGGTGTGGTCTCCATGGTATCTACCCAATTTTCCAATGCTGATGATGCTGATAACCTTGCCCAGCATTATCGCGGGCTTTACCGCACACAACCCTTGCTGGCCATCATTATGTCCATTGCCATGCTATCCATGGCAGGAATTCCTCTAACTGCGGGATTTATTGGTAAGTTTTACTTAATTAGCGCAGCTGTTAATGCTTCACTTTGGCCTTTGTTAGCAGTGATGGTGATAGGTAGTGCTATTGGTATCTATTATTATTTACGCGTAACGGTAATGTTGTATCAAGATACAAACACCAATCCATCTGGCTCAACCTCTTCAACCCATCAATTGCCCAGTAACTGGAGCAGTAAATTGAGTATTTGCCTGCTGATTTTGATTGGCGCGCTTATTATCCTGTTAGGTGCTTATCCACAACCGATGTTTGATTGGATCATGCAGTAAATTGCAGTTTTATTGAGCAACAACTTTTTGTTGCTCAATATCGTACAAACTATTTAATGATGAAAAATAACGGCTTTATCTACTGGGGCACGGCCCACTCTGGCTTTATTAGCGGGTGCACTGCAATCTTCATAACCAAAAGAAATTCCAAATAATAATTTCATTTCGTTGGATATTCCCAAAACTTCCCGAACCTTATCTGCATGAAAACCTAATGCCGTTTGGGGGCAACTGGCAACACCATAAGCTGTTAACGCCAACATAAGATTCTGTGCATACATGCCTACATCAGCAGCCTCCCTGATACCAAACTTTTCATGCATAAATAATAAAACGGCATGCGGCGCATCAAAAAAACTGAAATTGCGTAAAAAAGCGGCATTACGAGCGAGCTTATCTTCTCGAGCTATTCCCATCGCGGTGTAGAGTTGGTTCGCTGCATCATATTGCCTGTCACGGAATTCATTTTCATATTTTCCTTCATAAGGAAAATCCATGGAAAATTCACCGCGCATAATGGCAGCGGTTAATTCCTGTTTCAAAATCCTTGTTTTCTCTCCACTGACAACATGTGCACTCCATGGTTGGGTATTACAATTGGACGGGGCTGTTTGAGCCAACTCGAAAATTTTGTTGAGGTCTGTGTGAGTCACCTCTTTTGGCAAAAAAGCCCGCACAGAATGTCTGGACTTAACTAACGATTCAAACGCTTGAATAATATCTTTTTGGCCCATAATAAAATCCTTAACTGATTACCCGCGCCTCTTTCAGCGCCTGAATTTCTTCTAATGTTAACCCCAGGTCAGCTAACACTTTGTCATTATCCTTACCTGCAGGCACAGGGCCGCCCTGAATTTCAGATTCAGTACGACTGAACCGTGGGGCTGGTGCAGCCTGATTGACTCCGTCAATATCAACAAAAGTCTTGCGGGCGACATTATGCGGATAAGTAATTGCCTCATCCATATCCAAAACAGGTGCAAAACAGGCATCTGAATCGCCAAAAACTTCGCACCATTCATCACGGGTTTTCTGCTTAATTCTTGCCGTAAAAACAGGTTTTAATGCCGCCCACTTTTCTTTATCAAATTGCGCGGGATAGTCAATTGCACCAACATCTATCTCGAGTTTTTTGACCAAGGTCTCATAAAAATGGACTTCAATAGCACCCAGGGATATCCATTTTCCGTCAGCACATTCATAAGTATCGTAATATTGGGGGCCACCATCAAACAGGTTATTCTGGCGTTGTAAATCCCACATACCCATGGCTCGATAACCTTGGATCATTGCCATCAATGAAGCCACTCCATCACTGATGGCCGCATCTACAACCTGGCCCTTGCCAGACGTTTTGGCTTCCAACATTGCTGCTAACATACCCATAACAAGGTAAGCGCCGCCACCACCGAAATCACCCAATAAATTTAAAGGAATCGCAGGACCGCCCTCTTTGCGACCAATTGTTGATAATGCCCCGGTTATGGCTATGTAGTTAATGTCGTGGCCTGCAATTTGCGACAATGGTCCATATTGCCCCCACCCGGTCATTCGCCCATAAACAAATTTTGGATTAACCCCCAGACAAACATCAGGCCCCAAGCCCAGTTTTTCCATAACCCCTGGACGAAAACCCTCAATCAAGGCATCTGATGTTTTAATAAGTTTCAACACCAGTTCAATTGCCCTGGGATCTTTCAAGTTCAACGCAATCGATTTACGACCGCGTAATGTCACTTCACAGGCATTTACTGAGCTCGCACTATTTCTCTCAATTCGTATAACTTCGGCACCCATGTCTGAAAGTAACATTGCTGCAAATGGCGATGGCCCGATACCACCCATTTCTATGATCCTGATTCCTGCCAATGGACCCATTTTAAATCCTCTCACATTCAAAAATTTGGACTACAATAACAGTCATAAAAAATGAATAACAGCGAATAATTTTATAACAAAACGCTTATATCTGTTTACCCATACCAAGAGTAACGATAGGATAAACTTTCAAGATATAGCCCTGCATATAAGCATTTGCAGCGATAATAATGAAAAAAAGGCTCTAAAATGAATCTGAAGACATTACTTAAATTTGTTGTCGATAAAAATGGCACCGACTTGTTTATCAATGTGGGCGCGCCTCCCATGGTAAAAATTTTAGGCAGTATGAAACCTGTAGGACAAACCCCGTTAACCAAAGAAAATGTGCGGGAAATTATCAATACCATGCTGGATATTGATCAATTAACTGAATTTGAAGAAAAGCGACAACTTGATTTGGGCTATACCGTTGAAGACTGCGGACGTTTTCGTCTTAATGCCTATTATCAAAAAGGTGAGCCTGCACTGGTTGCACGTTACATTGTCAGTATTATCCCGAGCCTGGCAGCTTTAAATCTCCCAAAAATCCTTGAAGATCTTGCTGTCAAAAAACAAGGGTTGGTTCTTGTTGTAGGCGCAACAGGCACAGGTAAATCTACTACGTTGGCCTCTATGGTCAATCATCGTAATGAGACTATGAGTGGCCACATACTTACTATTGAGGATCCTGTAGAGTTTATTCATGCCCACAAAAAATCGATAATCAGTCAACGTGAAGTTGGTATTGATGCACTGACCTATAAAGATGCTTTAATGAGTGCCATGCGGGAAGCTCCAGATGCCATCCTGATTGGTGAATGCCGTGATATGGAAACAGTGAAATATGCATTAACTTTTGCGGAAACTGGACACCTTTGTTATACCACTATTCATGCTAATAATGCCCGTCAAGCCATAGACCGTATTGTTAATATCTTCCCACAAGAATTACACAAGCAAATCCGGTCAGATCTTTCTGAGCATTTAAAAGCCATAATCTGCCAACGTTTACCTATTGGGGTTGATGGAACGCGCATACCGGCCGTCGAAATAATGATGTGTACACCTTACATTCAAGAGCTCATCAAAGAAGGTGAGATCGATAAAATCCAGGAAGTCATGATCAAAGATAATGATGATGGATCTCAAACTTTTGACCAGGCACTTTATGGGCTTTTTATCGCACAAAAAATCACGGAATCTGAAGCGCTAAAACATGCAGACTCGAAGGATAATCTAAAATTAATGATGCGGTTTGGTGGCTAATAAGGATCTGAATTTCTGACAGGAACGAGAATAAAAAAACCGCACATTGTGCGGTTTTTTTATTGATTGAACAGCAATTGAAAACTAGCGAGTACCCATAGTCCTTAAACTGGAAGGTGAGTAATATTCATCGCCTCTAGGAGTTGCCATTAAATTTGGCTGTCCTGTCTCATTGACCATACGACCAGAAACATATGCCCCTGACTGCAAATCATGGAACATTTGTGCACGAGCAATATATCCTTTCAATGCAAAATCATAAACTGTATTCAATATAGCCACTTTCCATAACGCGCCACGACCATCATAGCTTTCAGTCAAAGAAAACTGCCAGCTATCCTCATCAATATAGAAACGACGTTTGGCATACACATGTCGCAAACCACGCTTGAGGTTTGCCTCAACTACCCAAACCCGATGTTTCTCATAACGCATATAAGCCGGATTAGCATGGCCTGGCATCAATAAGGTTTTGTATTTAACTTGTGGGGAATCAAACTTATAAGAATGATAAGGAATAATCATTTCGCGCTTGCCAATCAAAGTCCAGTCAAAACGATCAAAAGCCCCATTAAATCCCAATTCATCATCAATGGTTTTTACACCGCCAGGTCCATTGGGAGTATCGTAACCCACTGTTGGTGCCCTGCGTACTCGACGTGAACCAGGAATATAGGCCCATGCTTTACGCTCGTTCTTCACTTGATCCATAGCCTCAAGAACAATTGTCATCTGCCCTTTCTGACGCTCGGGCTTAAGAACTGTAACATGAACCAAACCACCATTAATGCCGATCTGAGGTTCTGTATCACCTATCTTGTTTTGAGGATATGAATAAGGGAATTCAGAGACATACTCTTGCCTAACCAATTGTTGTTCGCCATTAAGGTAAACTGCCACATCATCCAAAACACCCATAATGGTAGGATTAGGGTGAATAGTACGTGCATTCCAAACAACTTCAGCGCCATTTTTAGGTATAGGGAAAGGTGCACCACCAGTATAGTTTTGCAATCCATCAATACCATTTACCAACACTGTATTGACGGCATTCCACAATGTTCTACCTTCAGTTAATTGAGACCAGCGAGCGTCACGATGTGATTGATAGACAGGGATATTAAAAGTATCAGGATACTTGGTTAATAACGCCTTTAAACCTTCACTAAGATAGGCTGAATAACCCGACATATTTCTGGCGTTAATCGTATACAGAATTCGATCCGATGCATAAGGATCTGGATAAACATCCCCACTTCCCATATATGAAAGTCCAGCGGGCACACCCGACATGGTTCCTTTCCATACTGGAATAGAGCCATCGGCATTACCTGCTTTCTGTGCTCCCATAGTGGTTAATTCTGAACCCAGCTTTTTTGCCTCTTGTTGAGATACCGCTGCATTAACAAGAACCGGGAAAAAAAGGCATACGCCCATTACAGTGCCCGTAATAATAGTTTTTATATTCATTACCTAGAAATTCCCCATAATATAAATGTATTCGACTTCATTAATATCACTTTAAATAATTCACAACATCCAAAAAACATTGACTTAATTTTGCCTAGATTAGCGAAAAAACATTACTTATCAAGTTAACCAAGTGCAATGAAGCAAATAGAAATCTAGCGTAATGCTCTTTTCAATCAGGTCGATTTAGCCATTTTTTTCATTTTTTTCTCTTGTCTTTTAGCTTCCTGAGCCACAATTTTTTCAGGCTTGATCAGGAAATATGCCAGAGCTGGAAGTAACCATAATGCACCAACCATATTCCACAAAAACATAAATGTTAATAAAACGCCCATATCTGCCTGGAATTTAATAGGTGACCATATCCAGGTAATTACACCAATGGCCAATGTTACTGCAGTTAATACAATCGCATTACCTGTTGTTTTCAAGGTATTAAAATAAGCTTCACGCAAAGGCAAACCTTCATGTAAATAGGTTTCCAGCTTGGCATAAATGTAAATACCATAATCAACGCCAATACCTACACCCAAAGCAACCACTGGCAATGTAGCTACCTTGATACCTATACCTAGATATGCCATCAATGCATCACACAATAAAGAAGTAATTACCAATGGTATGACAATACAAACTGTGGGGCGCCAGGAATTAAATGTGACGAAGACTAACAAGGTCACAACTCCATACACCAGTGCCAACATTTTCAAATAGGCATTTACAATAACTTCATTGGTAGCAGCTTCTATACCTGCATTACCTGTAGCCAATAAAAACTTAAGCTCTTTCATCGGGTTTTCAGCAATAAATTTGTTTGCCGCCTTCACAACACGATCAAGTGTTTCTGCCTTATGATCCGCAAGGAAAAGTACAAGAGGAGCATAGCTACAATCCGAGTTCACCAATTGTGGCGGGATCTGGAAAACAGTACTGTCAATCGCCTGTTGATCACGAGGTATAGTACTCCATTTCAAACTACCCTCGCTAAAACCCGCTAACACCTGACGAACCACAAACGACATGGAAACTGAAGACTGAACACCCTCAACGTTCTCCATTGTCCAGCCAAAACGATCCAGTACTTCAAGATTTTCATAGCTGACACACTTGTCTTTAGGCGTCTTGACCATGATCAGAAATATATCTGAGCTGACAGTATAATTATCGGCAATATACTTGTTATCCAGGTTATATCGGGAATCTGGATGTAGCTCTGGAGCACCTTCATCAAGATCACCGACTTTGACGTTTTTACCATACGTATAATAGCCGGCAACAGTCATAACCAAAGCAATCACCAAAGAGGCGGCCGCCAGTTTCGGTGTAGCCACATTCGAAACTTTTTCCCAAATAACGGGATGTTTAAGACCTTTATTTTTAAAGTGTTTAATACCCGCTTTAGTTACCCCAAGATAAGACATGATAATGGTCAATAAAATCAACTTGGTAAAAATAATCACGGCAATGCCAATACTGGCTGCTATGGTTAGTTGCTTGATTGAGGGGATATCAATCACATAAAGTGTAGCAAAACCTATCACATCGGCGAGCAAAGCCGTCATACCGGCTATATACAATGAGCTAAACGAACGACGTGACGCCTCTACCGCCGGCAATCCATCAGCCATATTTAATGCTGTAGTATTGATATTCTGGATGCCATGACTTATTGAAATAGCAAACACCAAAAATGGTACCAGGCTAGAATATGCACTTAAACTGGAGTTATCAGTTAAAAACTGCGCCACAGATAGCAGTACCGACTCTCCTGAAGATCCATAAGTCCCAAAAAGTGCTGCAATTTTACCTGTAGCTACCCAGCCCTGCATGGCATGACCAACATCACCAAAGGTTTCCAATATGCCTAATTGCCAAATGACTGAAATCACAGCACAGACTAACAAAACGACTGTAGATATAAAACAATGCGAATACCACATCAACAAAAGGAAAGAAATGATTAATGCATAAACAAAAAACATGGCAATTTCAGGCCCTGCATCTGTCAAATCACCGATTAACTTGGCAATACCTACAACATGAATCTTGATTTTATCAGTTTGATATTTATCCCGGATTTTCTTTTCCAACTCTGCAGAAAATGCCTGATAATCAAGAGGCTTTTTGGTATCAGGATCTTGATCAAACAATGTTGCAGATACGATTGAAGATTTAAAATTATCAGCGACCAGACTTCCCACACGTCCCGAACGTAGAATATTTTCACGTAATTCTTTTATTTTTTGCGGCGATCTATCATAAGCGTTAGGTATTACTGGGCCACCGTCAAAACCTTCTTCTGTAACTTCCGACCACCTGACGTTAGGAGTCCATATTGATTCCAGCCCTACCCGATTTACACCGGGCAAAAAGAAGGTTTCGTCACTAATTTGCTTGAGTGTTTCAAGATATTCCGGAGTGAAAATATCACCTTCAGTGGTTTCCACTGCGATCTGGATAACTGTACCTACAGCTCCGATATCAGAAAGATTTTCTACCATATTCTTGATAAAAGGATGTTCGGAAGGAATCATCTTCAAAAAGTTGGTATCTAAACGGATATGCGAAGCCTGAAATGCAAAAAACATCGTCGTTATAAAGAAAAATACCAACAAGGCCGGACGATTATCAAATATCAATCGCTCGTAAATTTTAGCTTCCGAACCGTACTGGTAAGAACTGAGATTGGATTGCTCAGACATTGTTCACCTCAAATATTTTAATTATTCTTTTTAGTGTTAATATCAAACTGGTGAACTCCACCCTGACCAACCAACAGAAAATGGTCACCTTCCAAGCTGATAACACTGCTTAATGATGCGCGGGCAGGCAATGTGTAGCGATCGAATGTTGCTCCTTTATCATGACTGACGGCAATGGAGCCTCCAGAACCAACAAGTACTAAACTTTCTTCTCCATACACACAACCACCGGACAATGAATAATCAATACCGGGACTTAATGGCGCCCAGGTAAGACCCATATCCGAGCTAAGCAAGGTATTACCCCTTAATCCTGTCACTACAACAAATGATCCATTTGCCGAAGCGAGTATTCCAAAAATAGTCCCCTCATAGCCCAAATTACCCTTAACCCAGGTTTCGCCATTATCTTGCGTATAAACCAGAAATCCCGCCTCCCCTGCAATAAACACAGTTCCGGCAACACCGGTAACTGCATTTAAATGGTAGCCTTCCGTATTATTAATATCGGCACCACGATCAATCCATGTTTTACCGGCGTTTTTTGTTTGTAATAAAGTACCAAATGCCCCGACTGCCCAACCATTATTTTCATCAGCAAACCAAACATCCATCAACGGTGGTGCAATTGATGGACCTTTAATGCTTTCTTGGGCCTTTTCCAGTTCCCATTGAGCCTCTTCCAGTTGCTCCTCAATAGTCAACGGCGCTTCAATAACTATGCCATTTTCATCCAGAGGCTGAACAACTTCTTCAACAGGCTCAACTTCTACAGACAAACTCATTTCTTCAATCTGTTTTTCCAGATCCTGCACTTTGGATTTGGCTTTACTCAATGCTGTAATGTTTGACCCATGCTGAGCCTTAAGACCATCACGCTGCAAAAGCCATGTTTCCCCACCATCTTCTGAATGAAGAATATTGCCATCATGACCCACTGCCCAACCCAGATTCTCATCAGGGAAATCAACAGCATTCAGCATTTGTACCGTAGGGACAGAAGCTTGTGACCAGGTATTACCTTGGTCGTCAGATAATAAAATATGCCCTCTCTCGCCAACAGCAATAATTTTCCCGCCAACACTCTCTATATCAAGAAGAAGTGATTTACTGGCTTTGGGCATTATTTCCGATGCAGCAGGTATTCCTGCAAATACTGTTGCACTGAATAAAGGTGCAAGCATTGAGCAAGCCAGTAAAAAGCGCACACGCTTAAAACCCCGAGATGAGACATGCATGAAGATGTTCCTCTACACAAACTTATTATTATTCAAAACCAAAATGCTTTAACGAACCTTATTCCAAATCAGGCTTAGCAAGACCAGTCATTATCACAAAAACACATGGCAAAACCCAGATGAATTTTCAAAAACTTAAAAATTAAATATACAACATTGCCTAAAAGGCATTAATTGACCCTAAAAACTTACAGCCTAATTACTCTATGAAAAAATAACATCCAAGCAATGAATAATCGTTAAATCCGCAGATCCAATATGCCTATAGTTTTTGACCCTATCAATTATTTAATTCAACATGTAAAACAAGAGGTTAAATGCCATTCAGGATTGAATGGCATTTAAAAAAAACCGCTAATTAGGCAAAAAATCGATAGCCCATTGAGTCGTTGTTTGGGTCACATCATCGGGACCGAAATTAATAAACTTCATACGGCTTATCAGTTTATTACCCAATGCCGGATCATTAAGCTCCGTACTGACTATCGAACAAGAAGATACAGAACCATCCGGCTCAATCACCAATTTGAAAACCACCTTGCCTTGTAAAGATGGATCTTCACGTAATGCCCTGTTGTATATTGCATACAATGCAGATTTATTCGCATCCAATGTAGAACGAATAGACTCTTCACTGCGATTACCAGCAGATCCGGCACTTTTTATAGCATCCGCAACATCACCGCCAGTATCAACAATTGCTCCGCCCAAGGTTACGCTATCAACATTGGTATCTCCGCGACCGCTGCCACTACCAATACCGGTACCTGAGCCACCACCTGAACCACCACCCAATCCCGAAGATGCACCTGAAGAAACTGAAATACCGCCACTACCACCCGTTCCTGCGCCAACTATTTGCGAACGGGAAACACCAGCGCCAGAGTTACCCAAAGCTGTTGAAACTTTAATTCCTCCATTACCTCCACCACCGGGCGCTATACTCTTGGGTGCAAACATATTTCGCATTGACGCCAAATCATCTTTTATCTTTGATATTTCTTTATTGGCAACTGCTTTAGCCTCTGAAACCTTAATCTCACGAACTTGTTCAGCCGTCATAACAGGTTTAATGGCCTGTTTAACTTCAGCAGGCTTTTCTACTTCCACCTGCTTAACTTCTTCAACCTTTGGGGCTTCCTCAGTCTTTTGTGCTACTTCTTCAGTAACTTTCTTGATTTCAACGGGTTTACGTTTCAACTCTTCCTTTTTCTTGATGATGATTTTCGCAATTGATGGCGGAAGTGCCTCCAACTCTTTTCGATCAACCTTAGGCAACTGAACACTCTTCACCCAAAAGCTGGCAAATAATAAAAAGAGAAGAAATATAATAACCAATATATTAAAGCGTTTATCTTCCTTAGCTGAAGATGACCAGGGCAATAAAGTATCGAGACTTGAATATGATGAAGTATTCTGCATATTCAACCCTCCTTCGACTTATGCGTTACAGCCAAAGAAATATTGCGATACTCAGCCATGGCAGCAGCAGACATAATTTGCTTCAACACAGAATAAGGCAGCTTGCGATCAGCCTGAATCGTAATAGGTCGCCCCAACTCTTTCTCTTCATCGGTTAAATCAGGATGCCTATCAGCCTGATACTTCAATTCCTCACTGAAAGCGGTTAAATCAATCTCTTTCTTATCATTGATTGCTGAAACTTCACCCACTTTATTACCCTGCACAAGAATATCGTTTTTGACAATCATCACGAGTAAATTTTCTTTGGGGAGTTCAAGTGCACTGGATACAGGCATTCTCATTTCTTTAGTATCGTTTAACTGCACACCATCTTGAGAGTTAATCAGCATCATAAACACCAGAACGGTAAATACATCCATTAATGCTGTTAAACTAAGAGTACCATCGTCACCATGACGGGAATGCTTACGCTGCATTCTTTTTGCACGCATTGATTGCTTCATGGTGCAACTCCAGATTCCTGAGCATCAGAACCTGCCAATACTGGTGAATCACCTAAAGAAATATCCGGAAATAATTCATATTCAACCAACTTTTCTCCCTCATCCACCTCAAATGATCTAACAGCATCCATTGTCGATACCAGTGCCTGATAATCGGTTTTTTCCTCTGCTAAAATTAATATGTCACGCTTTGGCTTACCAATGCTCTCCTCTATCGCAGGTTTTAATACCTGTAATTTCGCTGCCAAAGCTTTCAAATCATACTCATCATTCTTCTTGGGAAACTCATCCATATAAACTCCTGCAGGGTAATTCAGGGTCATATAATCCTTATGGATAATTAATTCGATTTGCTGATTTTCAGATGCGCCTCCACCGCCAGCACCACCCGGCGGCAGCTTTAGATCAAGAATCGTCGTTGCACTGATAGTCATATTGGTTAAAAGTATCGGAACCAAAACAATCAGGATATTCATGAAAGCACTAAGTTCTAGATCTTCAACTTTATGTTTTTTTCTTCTAGACATATATTAATACTCAAAATCAGCCAATAAATTTAGCGCACGATCATGTTTAAAAACTTCACACCGGCCATCTCTAAACTATCAACAATTTCGGTTGTTCTTGTTTGCAACAAGGCATAGGCAAGAACCAAAGGAATAGCACCTAACAATCCAAATGCCGTGGTGTTCATACCGACCGCGATACTGGCTGTTAATAATGCTGATTTTTCAGCGGCTTCAGCATGGGCAACTGCAGAGAACGCATCTATAAGACCCATAACAGTACCCAGAAGACCTAACAAAGTTGAAATGTTTGCCAACATGGGGAGATAACCGGTACGTCTTTCCAAACGCGGAGTAGCTTCCATCACACACTCTTCCATTGCGTAGGAAATATCATCACGATCCTGAGTTTCTTTAAGACGGGCTGCACCCGCTCCAATGATGCTTGAAACAGGAGCCTTTGACGCTTTGGTATATTTAACCAATGCATCAATATCCCCTTTTTTAATGATGGGTAGCATTTCATCAAACGCCTTCCTGTTTGATATCTTTTGCATGGTCAGGAATATAAATCGCTCTATGGCGATTACGACTCCGGTTCCCATACATAAGGCGATTGGAATCATAAAAAAACCACCGTCTTGCATAAATTTTATTATTGCATTCATAACTTTTACCTACTGGTTTTGAGTGTTAATTGTTAATGGTGTACTTTTGATCGAATGATTTCTTTTTAAGCTGAACCCGGTTTTTTTATTATAATTTTTAATGCCAAATAATTAGCTTCTATTCTAGACATTTTAGTACCAATTAAAATACCTTATTCATGTCTATATTGTAATAAAACAGCTATTTCTGTGCACTTTTTCTCATCACTGATATGTATTCAAGCTCTTTGGAGAAACCATCCCTGTCCAATGATTTGAAAACATTCGGGGTCAAACCCAACACTGAAGTTTCCTGACCAAAATAATCAGGGTCTTCAGGCTTCTGCCATGGAACAATACTGATCACCTTAGGTTGTTCCTGGCTACCGGTTATTGTTGATTGAATAGTAATTATCTCTTGCGCAAACGAACGAAAACTAAAACCCAGAACTAACAAAAATAAAAATATTCGCATGCTATTGCCCTCCCGAATCAGTAGTTGGAGCTGATTCCTGAACCTGAGGAACTGGCTGTGTACCAACGCGTCTTTCGATATCAACAATCCAGCCCGTAACCTGTTTATCTGGCGTCGGAATCAGGAAATTGTATTTTTTATAATAGGGTAACGCGTCACTGGATCTGCCCATATACAAATCATACAAGATACCAATATTTTTATAGGCTGTTAGATAGCCTCCCCATAATTTGATAATTTCGAGATATTCTTTTTCAGCATCTGCAAACTTGCCATCATCACGATAGATTAAAGCCCGCAAATTTCGCGCACTAAAATTCATTGGGTTTCGCTTTATAGCTTCGTCCAGATAGTCCTTCTCAGCTTTTACATTACCGCGATTCTTTTCCAATACCGCCAAATTATAGACAGGGCCAGAATAGGTTGGGTATTTTTCCATTAGAGCTTTTAACTTAACTTCTGCGGCAGCCTCGTCACTCGCCAATAACTTGGTTGCTGATTCAAATTCAGCCTTCAATGCATCAAATTTTGCTTTTGCCTCTTTATCTTCCTTCTTGAACACAGGCGCCGTAGCCAAATAGGGGTCAGGCCCAAACTTGACCAATTCCATAATACGTATTTGCTCCGTCGTTAATGCAACGGGCTCTTCTTCTTTTTTATCGGCACCCCCACAAGATACGAGAAAAAATACCGTTATAAATAATAACGCAGATATTTTTCCAGGATTAGTAAATCGCATTACTATACCCCCCTTGTTCTTCTTTCTTGTTATAACGACCTGGCTGTAACTTGGCTAAAGCATCAATACTTTTTGACACCCACTTATCGTAAAATCCCGCTTTACTATTCAGCACATTGGCCTCATGGATTTCAATCGCTTTATCTTCAAAAGGCAGAGCCTCTTCTTCTAACAGGATGGTATATTGCTCCAGCGCGAGTTCATCAAAACCCGCCGGGCGATCAGAATCAATCAAATCCTTACTCAGCGTCGCATATATACCACCCAGATAAAACGTCGCCTGCGTGGTAAATTCCTGAACACCGTAATCAATAATTTCCTGATATTTGCTTAATGCCACTTCCAGTGCTTCTTTTTTGTTAGGCAAGGATTCATTCAATGGCAAAGTTAACTTGATCGACTCAAAAGCCACACGAAAATCTTCAGCAAAAACATTTTTCGCTGAAGCTGCCAGATATTTTGACCTATCCGTTCTTTCTGCACCCGCCGAAGTATCGAAGGCAATCATCTCTTCCAGCCAATAACGATACGTCTGGATATCTTTCTGCTTTTTATAAGCCTCGCTCAACTTATAACGCGTTTCCATAGCCAGATCAAAAGGCTGGGGATAGGCATCAAGGTATTCTTTATACATTGCCAGAGAACGGTTTTCCTGACCCGCTTTTTCATAATATTCAGCTGATAAAAACAAAGCCTGGCGTTTTTTCTCAGGATCCTCGGAAAGCGCTGAAACACGTGTTAGCTCTGATGCAGCCAAATCGAAACGCTCCAATCCCTCATAAGCCATCAGGAATTTTGCAGAGACATCAAGGCTACTGGCATCCTGATCAAATCTGGTTCGATAGCCACTCAAAACATCCAGCGCACGCTTCCAATCTTTAATCTCTAACAAATAGGTTGCCGCATCATATTCGGCATTTTTCCTGAATTGTGAAGTGGGCGCCACTTGGGCTACGCGCAAAAACTCATCAATCGCGCCCTCTTTATTGCCTTCGGCATATAAACCTTCCGCTTTACGATAAACAGCACCTGCAATTCTGTCGACAATGTCTATAGCTCTTGGATCACTAGGTTCCAGAATCGCAAGTGCCCTTTCATAAGCTGCTTCCGATGCAGGGAAATTCTTCAATTCAAACTGGCTATGACCTAACACAATAGATACATTCGCTTCTTCATCTTTTGTAGGTGCTGGCTCCAATACCAGAAAACGCTCGGATTGCTCCACAACACGCGTATAATCTTTCTCGGTATAAAGGGTATCAATGGCATCCAGCATAACCGGACGACTGTATTTACTAAACGCATACTTCTCGGTTAAAGCCACCTGCGCTGCCAGTTTACGCTCAACCAGCACTTTATGTTTTTCAGGATCTTTTTCTTCCAAAAGCAATTGAGTGTAGGCAAGAATAGATGCATAAACGGCATCTTCAGAATAAAAATTGATAGGGAAATCATAAGCCGCTTGCTCATAAGCCTTAACAGCTTTTTCATAATCCCCAATATCTGCATAAATCTCACCCATCATAAAAACTTTTTCAGGGGCATTGGCATCTTCAGGGAAATTACTGACAAACTTCTCATAAAAGCTGATAGCGGTAGCATAATCTTTTTGCATGTTACCCTGTTTATCAACAGTTGCAGCTTTCGCCTTCTTGGCGCGCGAATGATAAAACCGAGCAACCTCATCGATATAGGTATACAAAAACGGATTGATATAGGCTTGTGTAAGTTCATCAGCCTGGGCGTAGTAATCACCGGCGCTATCATAAGTATTGATAAAACTTTCTTTTTCAATAAAGGATTTATTAAAAAATTTCGCCAGCTGCATGGTTTTTAATACTTTATTATGCAATGCGGGCGCATATTGACTGGAAGGATTTATGGCAATGTAATCTTTATAGGTATCAATAGCATCTTTATAACGCTCTTGCTCAACCAGCAAATCACCCAATTGCTCATATAACAAACCTTCATAACCACGACGCCCAAGATTGTCATAGGTTTCAGCAATCGATTTACCGCCATCCATATAAGCGAAAACTATGCCCATGATACGTAAACTATCTTCCACCAGTGGCAACTTGGTAGTATCCACCCCTTCCATGTGGCCATTTTCTGGCAAGCTGCGATCAAGAACCCCGGTAAAATTCAACAAAGCCAGATCATAAGAAGTACGCTTGAAAGCGGTCCAGCCGTTCATATATAAAGCATTCTCATAGAATGGAGTTTCTTTACCTTTATCAATGGCAGCCTGATAAGCAACCTGGGCGTCCTTATACCGACCCTTGGAGAACAGATAATCACCTCGCCTGAATTGCGCCTCCACAAAATAGATAGATTCAGGATATTTGGTCACCAACTGGGTTAATGCATTAAGGGAGTTATCGCCTTGCGCTCCCATATCGTAAGCCTTGGCTAACTGGTAATAGGTTTGATCATTATTTTCAAGTTTGGGGAATCTCGTTAATATTTCAATATAGGCTTTGATAGCCTTACTATAATCTGCGATGTAAACCTTATCAGCATCTTCAGCTTGCGCTACCAACTGATCTTGCAAGAGCAATTCAAGGTCAGCTACACGAGCAGTAATTGCTGCTATCAGCTTCGGATCATTAATACGCGTCAAGAGATCACGATAATTAGCAATTAACTTGTCTGTTCCTACCTTTACTACATCGGTAGTATTGGAAACATAAAAAGGAATTAACTCTCGTAACAAAAAGGGCTCTTGGGAATCTACTGTTTCCCTTTTAGCCGTATTGGATACACAAGCCCCTAAACTCAAAATGACAAACAATAGGCCTAATCGTTGCATTATCGCCATAATCTACGACCCCCACGCTGAAAAAACTCCTCTTGCAAACGCGCATTGGTAATCCGTGCATCGAGTGTATATTGCATGATCTTCTTCTTTTGCTGATTCAGCATAACCAGGGTCTGCTCCAATAATTGAGTCTCTTCAATCACTAGCACTTTCTCGCTCCGCTGCCTTAATGAAACAATATTATTTTGCAAGACTTTTAATTTAACCGCCTCCGCCCCGCCTTTAGCCTGTAATTGTTGCAATACTTTTTCATACTCCGTCAAACGTTTTTTATACGACTCGATGTCATTAATAAACTCAACCTTGCCCCGCAAATTATCTTCTGTATAAGTACGAGCCAATAATGCCGGCAAGTTTTTTGCGGTTTCTTTGTTATCCTGAGAGTACTGGATCGCATACTCATGGATTTTTTGACGTGACAATGTTTTCAGTAATCCATCAATATCATTCGCCAGCTTCGAGAATTCAACAATAGCCTCATCATATGCAGCTAATGCTTCGGAATAGGATGTTGCCTTTTCATAAGCCTGCGGAATTGCCATATAACCATCATAAACCGCAGCAGATTTATAGGGCAGATTGACCAATTGCCGCCATGACTCAATAGCCATATCGGGCTTATAGCTATTTAAAGACGCCCACCCATAAGCCAAGAGCGCCACATCAGCCCATATTCCATCTACTGGCAACTCGGCAAACGCCTTCGCCGCATAGTCAAAACGGTTATCCGCATAATTAGCAAAACCCAGATTCAGCAATGTACGCTCTTTTAATGCTAATCCTTCCGATGAATTATCGGCATACTTCAGGGCTTCATTAAAAAATCGATCTGCATCCATGTAATTCTGGAATTGCCCTGCAGCCGCACTAGCCAGATTATAATACGCATAGGCAAACCACATTTTATCAACATCGCTTTTTGTCATTAATGCATCATTGATAACACTTTCAGCCTGGCTAATCACACTGGCATCGGAACTTTGCTGCAACATACAGGCAACCCGAATATGCATCACACGGGCATTTATTTCAGGATGAAATCCCTGCGCCCTGGCAATCGTGCCTAATGCCTTATCACAACGCGATTGACCATAATAAGCACGCGCCAATGGATACAAAACCTGGGCGTTATAATCAGAAAATATTTGTGGGTCACCCAAGCCCGCCAAAGAACGCTCGGCATCCTCATAACGCTTGAGCAATATGTTCAAATATCCTGCCAGCATATCCCTATGGGCATTTACCACCGCCGATGCAGAAGCTCGATTGGCTGTCGACAATACTGCCAAAGCTTTTTCATACTCGTGCGAGCGCTGAAAAAAATGTGCCGCACGATACGGAATATCTTCAGCAACAGGCGAAGCTGCATCCACCGCCCAAAAATTGGTTTTTGCCTGTACGCAGCAGGAAAACAATGCTGCGGCAATAGCAATAAATCTAGTTGATGATTTCATTTTTATTTATCACCCCAATCCTTTACCGAATACACCACAATCTTATCCTCTTCAGTAAAAGTAATTTTCAACTCCAGAGAACGATGATTGGCTGATTTTTCAAAGTCTAGTGTTGCCGTGTTTTGTACGGGTTTATCCTTACGATCAATGCCTGAAAATTTTGCCTGCAATACATGCGAACCTGAGTCGACATTACCCTGCCAAACTGTATGCAGGGCACCAAACAACAATGATTTGATATCCGCCCCGGAATAGGTATGACTGGCTACTTCATTGCCATCAAGAAGCAAAGTGACTGACTTGAGCGTATATTCAACATTGGGAGCCAATGATAAAAAAACCTCAACACGAGAGGCAGAGGGCAATAAAATATCCTTTTCAACAGCAGCAATATCTCTTCCCAAGGCATCTACATCAACTTTTAATTGCGTTTTTTCCTGATTAAGGTCTGCAGCGATTGCAGCATATGAAATGAACAGAAAAAAAATTACCTGCCCGCAATAAGCACCCAGATTTCTAAGATTCTTCATTCTTCATCCATCCATTATGTTTATGGATTAATCCGATTTTGATTCGTTTTTTACAAGTAAAACCAAACGTAAACTGCGTATTGAGTTTCAGGAGCACAAACATCAGGAAATTTTGATGGGCAGTGAGCGCATTTTTTACGTTATTATTTATTATTAAAATTGTTTTACTTTTCTACGATAAGTTCCTGATTCTACATGAGCTAGACACAAACACAAATATAATAGTTGGTAATAGAAGACCGGAGCATGGGACGCTCAAAAACAGTGCAAAATTTGAACATTTAACAGAAAAGACTGGTTTAAAACCTGCAGGGCAACGGGATATGAATAAACCCACGAACATTGGGAGAATGCATACACTACAAAGCTGATTCGTCAATGCATACTATGGCAACCATTTTAGAATTTCTTCAGAATCCACGCAGGCATGAATACCAAAACCGCAGTGCCCCATGGTTTTACGAGGGTCATCATACACATCAGGATTTTCCCATATAATTCAATATATACCCTCGCAGTTCCGAGCAATAACCTGGCAGAACCATCAATGCGAACTGCTTTTCCATACCCAGCAATCCAATCAGGTTTTGCCGCCTGTTTGCAAAGTCGACACAACATCAATACTTGCCTGCAGCTGCAGGCAGAACTTTAAACTCGTTTTTATTGCACGATAACAGCAAATTGATTAATTTTCACAACCAATACTCACCATTTCAAGGAATTATAATCAGACGTAAAATAACTACCATCGGCAGGTACACCACAAATCAGGCAGGATATTAGTCCTGTAATTCGATCAAATACTACTCAAGCAAATCGTTGACCAATACCCAAATATACGATTCGAGTTTCCAGGATAAGGGGGTTCAATAACTTTATGGAAATACAGATCAGATCAAATCTAACTATTTTCATGACAAATACCTGAAAAGGAGTCATTCAACAAAATATTGCGGGAAAATAAACAGTAAATTATACCTGTCTATATAGTCAATATCGATTGTCCTTTATGCTACACTCTACTCACAATAACGATGTGAAGATCATGACGACCGAAAAACTTAGCCACAAACTTAATAACCTCTCCGACAATCTTTGCTTGTATTACTCATTGTTGGCAGATGACATTTACAAGGATTTGATGGATAAGGCTCTGGCCGCTGGTCATAAAGGGCTCAAACTTTCCCATGCACTGATTTTGCCGCAAATTTCCAGCACAGGCACACGCATCGTCGATATTGCCAAATCCCAAGGGGTCAGCAAACAAGCTATTGGGCAAATTGCCAATGAACTGGAAAGCCTTGGGTACATTACCCGCGCAGATGACCAGACTGACAAGCGCTCGAAAAAACTGATCCTGACAACGCAAGGTATTCATCTGATTCGCCAGGCCGCCAGCTTTACCAGCGATACAGATGCCAGACTCAAATCAAACATGGGTGAAACAGCTTTTTATGCACTAAAAACTCATTCACATGCGTTATTTAAAAGCCTGTCATTAAAATATCCTGATGCCGGGGCGTATACTCCGGAAATCTCCAGTGAATTACCCCTGATTGCCTATGTCACCTCAATAGCGACACAACTGGATTTATTAATGCAGGAAAAAAATGCCCAAAAAGGTCATGCACCGTTAAAACGCTCTTACTGGCAAGTCCTCGAAAAAATTACCCAGCAAGGTGTGCGCATTAATGATCTTGCCGAACTGAATGGCATATCAAAACAGGCAATCAGCCAACTGGCTAACGAAATTGAAAAAGCTGACTATATTGCCAGGGTCGATGACCCTTCTGATAAACGCGCAAAAAAACTATTACTCACTGACAAAGGCGAGCAACTGATTCTTGACACTATAGCTTCCACAGCTTATGTAGAGGAATTGATAGAGAAGAAAATTGGCAGTAAGTCGATTGCTGAATTAAAACAGGCCTTCCAAAAATATTTGCTGCAAAGACATAATAACTACAAACAACAATCCAGCACCGAAGAAAAAGCCCATGCAACCCTGCAGAAGTTCATTTACAACCTGAGCAACAGTGAAAAAGACATCTGGATTATTTCGGAAAATAAAAACGCGGTATTAAGCACTTATGCACTGGACAAGCTTCGACAAATGCAATTTAACTTCAGCACTGAATAATTTTACCGTCACGAGAGTAATCATGCAGCGGCAAATGTGAGTCCGCTGAATACCCTAATAATTCTACCCGCAATATTTTCATTGCATGAGAAATCACACATGGCACGCACTTCCATATTGTATAGCAAGCTATCTTTCACCAAACGATTCAGTCACCGTTTTACGCAATGGCTTTAATAAGTAATCCAATACGCTTCGACTTCCTGTGCGAATATCAACCTGCGCGGTCATACCCGGCAAAATATCGATTTCCTTTCCTGTCGTAGTAGTCACAGGAAGTGAATTGCTGGACACATGAACGCGGTAATAAATTTCTTCACCTTTGGGCGTATCTTCCTTTAGTGTATCAGCACTCACATATACAACCTTGCCTTCCACCGCTCCAAAAATTGTGTAATCAAAAGGATCAAAACGAATCATGGCTGCCAAGCCTGGCCGTATCTGGGCAATATCTACCGGACTCACTTTTGTCTCAATAATCAGCTGATCATCAATAGGGATAATTTGCATTAACTCTTCACCGGCACGCAACACACCGCCCACGGTAGTCACCCGGATGTTTTTAACAATACCGGGCACTACCGCCCTGAAAGTACTGTCTTCGAGTTGTTGCTGCCTCTGTGCCAACACTTGTTCATTTTGGGCAATGCCGTCTTCCACTTTGGTCAACTCTGAACTGGCTTCTTCAAAAAAACGGTTCTTGCGGATAATCAATTTGGAATTAGCCTCATTCAGGGCATTTTCTGCACGAATGACTTCAGATCGATTGGCATCCCCCGATTTCACTAACTGCCGCACTAAATCTGTTTCTTCCTGTGCAAGTTTAATGGAATTTTCAATCGTACGAATTTCTTCTTTCAATCCCAGTCGACGCTGTTGAAACAAAGCCTGTTCAACCTGAACCAAATCGGGATATTGATTCAGTTCTGATGGAAATTGCAGCTCATTCACGCCAATCACTTCAGCCCTTAGTCGAATAGCCTTAACCTTTAATGAAGACAGGCGCGCCTCAATTTCTTTTACGGAAGCACCCAATTTGATTTGATCAAGCTGCGCTAACACCTGCCCTCTTTCAACAGTATCGCCCTCCTTTACATTCAAGGCAGCCAGCACCCCGCCATCAACAGCCTGGATAATTTGAACCCTGCTACTGGCAATAACCTCACCTTTTGCTCGAGCCACCTGATCAATCTTGAAAAACCAGGCCCACAAGGCAAATGCCATTAATGCGCCTGCAATAATGAACAACAATACTGAATAGGGACGCCGATGGAAATTTTCCAGCCTGGCAATGGCTTGCTGCCTTCTTGTATCATCATCGGTAAACAATAGATCAAATAACATTATTGGGTCCCTTGTTCATTACTGGAAATGATAATCCTGGTTTTGGCCTGGCAGCCGAAATACCCCCTGTGGGCAAACTGGCTGCGCGCATAGCCTGGGGGATCACTTCATCAGGTTTGCCATCTGCAACAATCTGGCTTTGTTGCATCATAATGACCCTATTGGCAATTTTTAAAGCCAATGCCACACGATGCGTAGAAACCACAAGAATATCTTCTGGCTTGATGTAGGCTGCAATGGCATCTAACACCTTGGCATCACCTTCGCTATCCAGCGAAGCTGTTGGCTCATCCAGCAACCAGATTCGGGGTTGTGCTAAAAATACACGACCTAGCCCAACCAATTGTTTTTGGCCACCGGACAAACCTTCCCCACCCTCACTGATTTCCAGATCCATACCCAAGGGGTTATTGGCCGCTATACGGTCAATGCCCAGATCTTCACACACCTTTAACAAATGGGAATCACTCACCGCACCGGACAAACATAAATTGCTGCGTAATGTACCTTTAAATAAATGCACTGATTGCGGCAAATAACCCACCTGGTCGGCAACAATATGTGGATGTATCTCCCACAAGTCTGCATTACCCAAACGAATGCGTCCTTGCGATGGTCGATATAAACCGGCCAACACTTTCAACAATGTCGATTTACCTGAACCAATAGGGCCTAACAGTAAAACCCTGTCACCCGACTGGAAACTCAGGCCGGGAATATCAATCTGTTTAACCGGTGAATTGGGATAAGAAAACTGCACGGATTCCAATATCACCTTCTCCGGCTTTTCATCGGGCATTAACAGGTTTTGATCCTCACGACGTTCTGTATTAAGCGATAAGACCTGGTTAACCATCATCAAAGCCTCGGATACATTCTGCCACTGTGCAAGATACTGGATACTTTGTGCTACCGGAGCAATAACCCTGCCACCCAATATGCTACAAGCAATCATGGCACCCATCGTTAGTGTACCGGCCTCAATACCGTAAACCCCTACAACGATGGCAGCAACATAGGCGAGGGTAGAAATACTGGAGGTTGTCACGGCGCTCAAACTGCCAATGGCTTTCTGCTGGATATTATATTCCGCAATAGAATGGGTAATGCTTTTCCATTGTTCCGAAAAACGCCAGGTGGCATTGCTGGCCCGAATAGATTCCGTACCCTGAATAGCATCAACCAATAAACCTTGACGTTCATTCGAGCGCATCATTTGCTGCCGCGTTAAACGACGCAGATATTTCTGGTTAAGCAAACCGAGCACGGCAGCAACAGGTAAAAGCAACAGGTAAACCCAGGCAATATGGCCACCAATAATGCCGATAAATGCAATAAACAATAAAGCAAAGGGCATATCAACCAAGCCAAAAATAACCCCCGAAGAAAAAAACTGGCGCACTGAATCAAGGCCGCCTACCTGTGCTGCCAGGGTGCCTAGTGAACGTGGACGCGTATCCAGTTGCAAATGCATCACATGATCAAATACATGCTGTGATATTGCATCATTGGCTTCGCAAGACACACTGTCGAGAACCCGGCTTCTAACAGTTTTGAGTATCCAGTCCAGGGCCACTGCGATAAACATCCCTGCGACCAAAGTCCATAATGTTGCATAGGATAACGTCGGCACCACACGGTCATATACCTGCATCGCAAACAGGGAAGTGGAAATGGCAATCAGATTCACCAGCACTGTTGCCAAGGTGATATCCCGCACCCAGCGTGGATGTTTGAAGAGTTCATGCCATACCAGCGCAAAGGCCCGGTTATCTTTTGTAGAGAAGGGAATTTTCGAGGCCTGTTTTTTTACGTTACGAAACCACAGCACCATCGCACCTTGCAGATCTTCATTGACCGCCTCAATACGCTGGCCATTATTATCAGCAAGAATAAAAAGATTATTTTCTGTACGTTCTATTAAAAACCATTGTGATTTAAAAAATATCATCGCAGGCAAATAGCGCTGATCAAAACGCGCCCAACCCAACAAGGCAACTTGTATACCCTGTAATTGCAGGTTATTAAAAACAGCATTGATACGTTTGACTGGTGATGAACCCGGCAACTCCTTCTCGGCTTTCAGGCATGCCATTGATAATGCGCCCGCCTCAACAGATACCTTCAAGCGTTGCAATAAACTATTCAATACATTTACTGGTAACGGCACTTGCACTAATTGTTCTTGCGCAGATTCTGGAAGTGCATGATCCGCATTTACGGGTATTGGTTCATTTGTCTTCATTGAAGGCCTCGATACCTGCCATTTTATCCAGATTGCCAATTAATGCTGCCACACGCAACGAAAGAATCAATCGATCATTGTCAATTTGCACCTGTTGATAACGTAACTCCGTCAGTTCCCGCTGGGTATTCAACAAATCTATCCATGATTTTCGGCCTGTATCATATTGCCGCATAAACGAAGCCAGTGTTTCTTCGACCACAAGAATAGTTTCAGTTTGTGACTTGCCAAGGTTATTCTGTATCTGTAAACCCAGCATCAAGGTTTGTACTCGACGTTTAATATCGTTAATCGCAGCATCAATATCATACTGTGCGCTTTCCAGTTTTGCCTCGGCACCCCTTACCCGGTTTAAGGTGGTAAATCCGGCTCCACCCAATGACGCCTCAATGGCCAAACCTGACTGGGTTCGATTCAAGCGATTATCAACCTGGTCAAGTGCCTCGTGATCTACCTGAAAATACACCGTGGGCGTTGCAGCTACGCGCTCTTGTTTAACAGTAATACTAACGGCAACAGCTTGCTCACGCTTCACTTGCAAATCCGCACTGTTTTCAATAGCAAGCTTCTCCACTTCTTCCATAGCTGGCAAAGAAATAAGCGCCTCATCAACGGATTGATCCGCATTGACTAACACCTGTGTTAATGCCTGTAACTCGGCCAAGGCACTGAGCCATTCACCACGAATTCTATCCAGCCTCGATTGAGCCTGTATCAAACGGGAATTGGCGAGATTAACATCGGCTACTGACGCCAGCTGCCCCTGCTGACGATGCTGTATACGCTGATAAAGCTTTTCATGCTCAATAATATTCAATTCAGCAACCGCTTGCTGCTGATGAATACCCAATAATTTTGCATAGGCTACTGCAGTCTCTTCAATATACTGCCGCTGCACCTGCAGTAACATCCATTTTTCTACAGACCAGTTAGCTTTAGCTGCCTCAATAGCACTATCAATCTTTCCAAATGCCCATAGTGGCTGTTTTATTTGCAGAGTGCCGCGATCCATTTCTTCGTTGACATTATTGGCCTGTGCTGACAAGGAGGGATAACGTCCGGATTTAGCGGCACTGATCGAGTATTCCAGCGCATCGACTTTCGATCGCTGGCTTTTAATAGCTGGATGCAGCTTTATAACCGATTGCAAGGCCGCTACCAGGCCGGATGGGTTTTCGGAAATGACCGGTTTGTTTAAAACCGTATTTTCAGCTTCCGCAAAAACACGCTGCCCGCCAATATTTATCAAACAAAAAAGTGCACACAGCATCGACATTAAAAATTGCTTGTGGCTCTTTCTTATAAAATAATTTTTAATCTTCCTGCACATAATCTTCAGCATCCATTATCCATTCATTGTCTTCTGCATTGTCTTCTGTATTGTCTTCTGTATTGCCTAACTCTTTATTTTCCACTGTTTCTTCCATTCGTTTTTGACGATTAAACCGTTTTCCAAGTTCAGCCGCTTTTTCATGCTCTCCGGCCAGTTCATAGGCTTTATGCAAATTCTCTCGCCAATCTTTATGCCACGGGCTTTTACCAATGGCTTTTTCAATCTGTACTATACCCTCCTGCAAATTTCCCTTACTGAGATAAACCAGGCCTAACATATAATTACAGGCGGCATGTTCCGGATTATGGTGCAGCATTTTCTTGAAACTCAACTCAGCACCATCCAGGTTACCCAGTGTATAAAGCTCAACTCCGGCTTGCAAAAAGCCCGGCTCTGGCAAGGTTAGCATTTCATAAGGATCAGGCAATATTTTAGCATTGGTTCCCTTGATCAAAGGGGCTATATATTTTTCGTATTGTTGCCATTTTGCCTTGGATGTTTTGTAAATGGGTTGACGCACTTGCCATACACTGGCGGTCTTTACCGTGCGTTCAAGTTCATTGAATTTGAGCACTTCCGGCTGCCAATCAACGCCGATATAAGCCAGCATTTTACGGGCACTGCCTTCTATGTCATCCACTACATCCTCATATTTCACTTCCAGGATTTCCCCGGGGAAAATCTGGTGCCAGTGATGCATCATTAGATTATGATCTGCCAATTGTTCGCCAATATTCTCAAGATCATAGGCGAAACCCATGCCGCCATGCTTGGCCTGGTAATCAGTAAAATAGTTAGAAATGGCAATATCACGCGAATCTCTTCTCACTGAAATAATTTTCGCCTTGGGGAATAAAAATTTAATCAGCCCGATATTCTCGAAATTATGGGGCAGCTTATCAACAATGTGTTTGGCTTCTGGAGCGTATTCCTGCAACTCCTTTAATACATTATTGGCGATGCCAGCGGTTATGTAAGGAGTCAGGTCGTCAATACAATCCGGATAAGTGCGACCCGAACCCACATGCCGTTCCCAGCGATTCAACCCTTGAATCACTTGCGGAATAATACCCAACTCACCGGCACCAAAAATCTCGCTATGGCCAGCAAGGATTTGTTCAACCAGTGTAGTGCCAGAACGCGGCATGCCTAACACATACACAGGCACGGTAGAATCAATTCCAAAACCGGGACGATGCTCATACAAGGCTTTGCAAAAACTCATGCGAATGCGCGCGCACATATTGCGGTGAGCCATGGCATCATAAGGGAGAAATTTTTTGGTAGTGGCATTGGCTTTTTCTGCAAAAGTAAACGCTTTATCGTAGTCTTTACGTTTTTCCCAAGCGGCTGCCAACTGAAACAAAATACTGCTTTTCAATGGACCTTCGATACTAGGGCGTTCGGCCGCCTTCGCCATTTTTTCGAGTGTTTCTTCATCCTCGGGATAACGTCGCGCAGAAATCAGCGAAGCAATACCTTTGATGGGATCAACCGCTTTAATACGTTCAAACAATGCTAACGCTTCTTCAATTTTCCCTTGCTGTAAATACTGCTGGCCCAAACCCTGCAAGGCAGGCACAAAGTATGGATGATCGGCCAGTATTTCTGAAAAAAGTGATTCAGAAATATCAAAATTCTGCTCCTGGCTTTCCACTTGAGCCAGGGCATTTTTGGCCTGGGCCTGCTGGATTTTTATGGCATGCAAAGGATGATCTGCATCTTCTTGAAGGGCAGCTGCCAATGCTACGGCTTTTTCAGCGGCTTGCCGGGCTTTTTTATCAAAACGATGCAAACTGGCAGTGGCTAGCTGTACCCATAAAGCGATGTTTTCCGGGTCTTTTTTCAAGGCTCTGTTCAACAAGCGGATGGCAGGCATAAATTGCCCTTGCACCTGAGACAGTTCCGCCAACTGCAAACACAACACCGTATTATCGGGATAGGCTTTTAAAGTATTGCGCAACATTTCTGAAGCTTGCTGGTGATGATCCTGCTCGGCCAGCAAACGGCTATATTGGCTTATCCAGTATATATATTGGGCTTCTTCAATTTCATCCTGCTGATGTAATTTCTGTTGTTCCTGCAACCATTGTTCAGCATGGGCAAAGGCATCTTCAGCCACCCAGATCTGCAACTGCAACAAACACAACAGCTGCCAATATTGCTGATACAACACATCATTAAGGTTAGCTCGAATACTCTCAAGTATTGGCAAAGCCTGGCTGACCACTTCCTGGGCTTCAGCAAAAGCCGATTGTTGTAAATAGACTTGTGCCAATAAATTCCGAATGGGTATACGCTCTGGATCCAGAAGTGCAGCTTGTTTAAACAGAGTCTGGGCTGTGGGTAAATCCCCCTGCACCATTCGGCAAAATGCCAAACGTGCCAACCCCAAACCATGGTCAGGCAACAGTTTGATGGCTTCTTTTAACAACTCCTCAGCTGCCTCTATCCGATGCAACACAATCAGGACGGCCGCCATATCTATTAAAGATGCGGGGGGTAAATCTGCTTTATATTCTTGAGCAATAGCGAAGGTTTCATTTGCCCGCTGCCATTGACCTGTATGGGCATAAGATAAAGCCAGTAAAGGCAATATTTGTATGTCTTGATGTTCTGTCCAAAAGCCTAACGCCGAGCTCTCTAGTTCGGAGTATTGTTGCTGGTCAGCCAGTTTGCGCAGTAAGGAAATAATCATGGATTTATTGTTGTTATCATTTTTAGAGACTAACTATAAAGGGTGTCACATCAGTAGTCAGGTATTTTAGCTAATTTCACCGTAAAGATTGATAGATTGGCTCGAAAATGAACTTGTTACACAAAATGATGAAGTTTCCCCCAGAGTTGCAAAAACGCCAGAAAATATCTTTGTGAGGCACATCCGGAAGCTTTGTAAATATTATTAACTAGCCAGAGACCGGGCAATGACAGTTGAGTAATTTAAGGCTGGAATTCCAGGTGCCGGAAGAGATGTTCATGGGCAGGGCGGAATGAATAAATCATTCCGCTCATCGAAACCCGACTCACTCATTATGGGTAATCACTGATCAATCACAAACCTTGAGAAGTATATATACCGATTGGTAAAGTTGTCAGGAAACCGCCAGCTACAGGGGTACCCGATCCCGACCAAATTTTTTGAGTTGTAACCACCATAGAAGATTGTCGCAAGAAACTACCGGCACCAGTCAGTAAGGCAGCCCACCCAGAGGCAGAACTCCATAATAGTGTAAAAGGCGGTGTAATGCTTGAGCGCGTTACCGCATTATTCACTGGACCAAGAATTGCTGAACCGTTACCCACCAACACAATCGTATCGTCGGAGCCCAAATTGCCCCCAGCTGTCCACTGTGTCGGAGCTGCCAAGGCACTACTATTCGAATCAACCATAACATAAATGGTATAACTGGTGCCCGCATCAAAAGCCCGACCGGAATGGCTGGAAGAAAGCCCGCCCACCAAATCAAACACAACCACTGTAGGATCTGGTGTATTCAATCTGTCTGTGGCAGACATATTGCCTGCTGTGTCTCCCGTAAAACCCGTAGTAATATCCAGGCTGTCATTACCCGATAAAGGATCAAAACCACCTGTACTTTCCAGTGCAACAGCCTTGGCACCCCCTAACACAATGGTCAATGTCGTGCCATTGGTTGCCCTGGCACTGGTGATATCAGCTAAAGCAAACGAGATATTGCCAGTATTATCACTATCGATATCCCACTGCAATTTGCTCCAGTCAAAATTGGCCTTCAAATCTGAAGCCGGTGTTTCACTGCCAGAAAGCAGTGTTGTTATATTGGTTCCGGTCAACGTCAATGTATTGGTTGCATTATCATAACTTGCACTGGCAATGGTTACTGTAGGTGCTGTCGTATCAAGCACGTAGGTTTGCGTTGCTACCGCCGCATCGTTGCCCGCTTCATCACTGACTTTCAGTTTTATCGAACTGCTACCTGATAACGTAGCTCCATCCCAACTGATCGCTGTTCCACTGGCTTTGCTGGTAATATCAGTCCAGCTACTACCACCATTCACTGATCCCCAGAGCACTTCACCGGCCACCAACCCAGTAGTTAACGTTGCCGTAATGGTTTGAGATGAAGTTTTGGTGATGAAATCTGTTGCCAGTGTGCCGCTATCAGCAGATATATCAATGCCACTGATGGTGGTAGTAGGTGCAGCGGTATCCAGCACATAGGCCTGCGTCTCTGGAGTACTGTCATTACCCGCCAGATCACTGACTTTTATAATGATGGTATTGCTGCCTGACAAGGTTGCACCATTCCAGGTAATCGCTGTACCCGATGCCTTATTGGTGATATCTGTCCATGTTGAGCCGTTATTGACGGAGCCCCACAACACTTCACCCGCCACTAACGCATTGTCCAATGTAGCAGTAATTGTTTGGGAAGCGGTTTTTGTCAGGAAGTCGGTTGCCGATATGCCGGTATCCGCGGAAATATCAATGCCGCTCACCAGGGTTGTTGGAGCTGTACTATCCAGCACATAGGCTTGTGATGCCACTGTGCCTTCATTACCTGCAGCATCAATTATTTTAATCTGGATAGAACTGCTGCCAGAGAGCGTTGCCCCATCCCAACTAATGGCTGTACCACTGGCCTTGCTGGTGATATCGGTCCATGATGCCCCGGCATCAACCGAACCCCATAACACATCACCCACTTCAAGATCGACACTCAACGTGGCCGTAATGGTTTGGGCTGCTGTATTGGTATTGAAGTCTGTAGCCAACTTTCCGGTATCATCAGAAATATCGATAGCACTGATAACGGTAGAGGAAGCTGATATATCCAGCACATAATCCTGTGAAGCTACTGCACCATCATTGCCGGCAGCATCAGTGACTTTAAACTGAATAGCTGTACTACCCAGAAGTGTAACGCCATCCCAACTGATAGCCGTCAGAGTTGCCTTGCTGGTAATATCGGTCCATGTTGCACCACCATCCACTGATCCATACAGAATTTCTCCGGCCACTAACGAGGCACTCAAGGTGCCAGTAATGGTTTGGGCATCGGTTTTGGTCAGAAAATCAGAGTCAAGGGTGCCGGTATCTGCAGAAATATCTATGGCGCTGATCGTGGTACCCGGGTTTGTGGTATCCAGTACATAAGCTTGTGAAGCGACGGAGCCATCATTGCCGGCAGCATCGGTGACTTTAAATTGTATGGAACTGCTACCCGCAAGGGTTGCTGCATTCCAGCTAATGGCGGTACCACTCACCTTGCCGGTAACATCAATCCAGGTACTACCGGCATCCACTGAACCGTAAAGTATTTCACCGGCAAGTAAACCGGTACTCAACGTGGCAGTAATGGTTTGTGATGCAGTATAGGTATTGAAATCTGTATCTGTTGTACCGGTATCGTCAGATATATCAATCGCACTGACAGTGGTGGTTGGCGCTGTGGTATCCAATACATAAGATTGTGAAACAACGGTGCCATCGTTACCCGCAGCATCGGTCACTTTCAATTGAATGGAACTGCTACCCGACAATGTTGCCGTGTTCCAGGTTATGGCTGTGCCCGCCACTTTACTGGTGATGTCAGTCCAGGTACTGCCGGCATCCACCGAACCATAAAGAATATCCCCCACCGCCAACGTTGTACCTAAAGTACCGGTAATCGTTTGGGCTGCGGTTTTGGTTAAAAAATCCGTTGCCAATGTACCGGTATCGGCTGAAATATCGATAGCACTGATAGTAATGGTCGGTGCGGTGGTATCGAGTACATAGGCTTGTGATGCCACCGCACCATCGTTACCCGCAGCATCGGTCACTTTGA
>CAZTZY010000003.1:14722-75421 GCA_964617765.1 uncultured Spongiibacteraceae bacterium | reverse complement strand
ATTATCGCGGCATCACTTCCAGTCGTGTGATGGAGCGTTGCTGTAAAACCGATTTGAAATTTATGGCACTGGCTTCCGGCTTCCAGCCGCACTTCACCACCATCGCTGATTTTGTCAGTTCCAACTGCGATGCCATTAATACCTTATTCTTTAAAGTGCTGCTGATTTGCGATAAAAGCGGATTGATCGGCAAGGAACACTTTGCCATTGACGGTTGTAAATTGCCGACCAATGCCTCGAAACAATGAAGTGGTAAACACAAGGATTTACGCAGGAAGGCTGACAAGATGAAAACTGCTGCGGAGAAAATCGTGCAGCGCCACATTTCTAATGACAGCACTAAAAGCCCTGAAACACTGCCTGATGACAAACAACAAATGATTGACACCTTGTTGGCGAATGCCAAAAAGATTGATGAATTCCTGGCGACTAACGAACCACGCATGGGGAAAGGCAAGAATCCCAAGGAAGTGCAAAGCAATATTACCGATAATGAAAAATTTGTCTGGAACGAATTTTCATGTAACCCGGAGGGTGAGTATCAGGATGATACGAATAATCTGCCTTATGAATACCAATAAAGGCGCAAAACAAGGCATGACCTTTGTTACCGCCGCTGATGAAAAACACCAGGTGATTATTCATGCACAGGGTTTTGGCATGGGCCAGGAACAAGCGACATTAGCGCCAATGATTGAAGGCATTAAAGACCGCCTTGGCGACGATGTTTTTGACGGTGTGGTGTTAACCGCAGATACCGGGTATTCCAGTGAAGTGAATATGCAGTATCTGTTTAATGAGAACATCAATGCAGTAGTGCCCGATCCACAATTTAGAAAACGTGATTCCGCTTTCGCGGATTCACCGCTTTATAACGAACATAAAGAGAAGCGCAAGAAAACCCGCAAGGATAAAGCCACGACTCATCACCAGGCTCTAAATCAGCAGTGATTGGGTGTTTTTGTACGGGATCGTTAGGTGAAATATTTGACACAATTTATCGATTAGGCTAATGTAATACCATGCATCGATCGATATAGGTATTTCATTATGACTTCAGTCACCGTATCTCCAAAATTTCAAGTGGTTATCCCCAAAGACATTCGTGAATCTATGGGTATTTTTTCTGGGCAAAAGGTTCAAATCTTAATCTATCAAAATCGCATTGAACTTATCCCACTGAAATCATTGAAAGAAATGAAAGGTTTTCTAAAGGGTATTAATACCGACGTACAACGCGATGATGACCGCATATGAATGTCGTAGACTCATCAGCCTGGCTTTCATATTTTGCTGGCGACCAAAACGCATCCATTTTTGGCAAAGCAATCGAAGACATTGACCAGTTATTAGTACCTAGCATTACAATCTCTGAGGTATTCAAAAATATCCTTCGTCAATGTAACGAAGAGTCAGCTTTGTCAGCTGTTGCACACATGGAACAAGGCAGGGTTATTGACCTAAACTCAGAAATTGCGATTGATGCGGCTAGTTATGGTGTCATGTACAAACTACCTCTCGCAGACAGCATAATTTTTGCAACTGCTAAAAAGCATGATGCAATAATCTGGACTCAAGATAGTGACTTCAAAGGTTTGCCAAATGTTAAATTTTATCCTAAAGCAAAAACCACCTAACAAGGCTAAACAAAGGACTCGCAAATATACTGGCCTTTATTAGCAGCGTTAGACGAAATCTGGAAGTACTTTATTGGAGAAAGAAATGATACGACATATCGTTTTAATGAATTGGAAAAAATCAGTAACCCAAGATGCAATAAATGCAATTTCAGATGGATTAAATATTCTTCCCAATAAAATTCCCGAAATACTGAGTTATTCTCATGGTCACAATACAAAAATATTTAAAGGCAATGCTGATTACGCTTTAATTGCTGAATTTAATACGGAAGAAGATTTTAAAACGTATGTATTTCATCCAGCTCATAAAGAACTTATGGCTAAAACAATAACTCCAGTACTAGATTCATATCAGAGTATTCAATTTAATGTTTAGCACTAGTATGATTATAATAATGCCTAACCAGGGGCTGTAGCGGAATTGCTTCGCGATCGTACAATCGCGGTTTTAAACGGTTGTTATTAACCATGAACATAAAGGAAATTTCATGACGGATCAGATAACAAATATCAATACATCCGGCATGGGTAAAGATGCTGAAATTCCAGATGAAATTAAAGGCTGGTCTTGGGGTGGATTTTGTTTAAACTGGTTTTGGGCAATTTTCAATAATACCTGGATCGGCCTATTGGTATTTATTCCCTATATTGGCTTTATAATGTGTTTTGTTTTAGGCTTTAAGGGACGAGAATGGGCCTGGAGAAATAAAAAGTGGCAGAGTATAGAGCACTTTAAAATCGTTCAAAGAAAATGGGCAATTGCTTCGTTACTTTTCTACTTATTTTCCATAATGTTAACAGTTTTATTTATAGCACTACTGGTTTATTTTGATGTTAGTTTTGTTACAAGATAATCTTGGACCGACGCTTAAAAAGTTTGTCAACCTCGCTGACTATATTCACTGAACGGCCACGCCGCTGGTTACAATGGCGTTGAGTCTGAAAAAACATTAACTAACACATACACTGCGCTATAATACGACTCCATCCAGGAGTAGCATCATGTCCCAATATATCCCTTTTATGTTTAACCTGGATGCCATGATGATGATCAATTTTGCCGAGTAAATCCAGCAGGGCAATTTTAAGCATGCAATTGCTTAGCTGATATCTCGTATTAAATCTTGTTAATACAATAACTTGTTTGAGATTCTGGGCTAGGCTTGATTTATAAAAGCTGAGATAACGCGATTTAAGCTGAAAATCCAGCAATAGAGATCCAGTAACCTGATGTTTGTCGTATAACATCCAGGTTAATGCAAATTTGCAGGGATTACGTCCATGTTCCGTAACACTCCATTATATATCCCGGTAACAGGTAGCTTTTTTATTGTTACCTGTATCATTTTTTATTTTGGCTATCATTTTCATCTTGAAACTGTGAACGAAATAACCTCTTCGAATTTGCTCTCAATTTTTATGTATCTTGTTTTGGGTTTTGTCTCTGCCGTGTTGGGATATATTTCCGGTTCGGGATTAATCATTTACCCTGATTTTTTCTTCAATAAAACCAGGTCGGGCTTGTTGTTGAGAAAAATTATCACTCCCACTCACATCAATATTCTTTTTACATTTATTGGCAATGTCAGCCCTTATTTTTTGGGTATTAGTATTGCCA
This sequence comes from uncultured Spongiibacteraceae bacterium, assembly GCA_964617765.1. Classification (GTDB taxonomy): domain Bacteria; phylum Pseudomonadota; class Gammaproteobacteria; order Pseudomonadales; family DT-91; genus CAZTZY01. The sequence goes on along the minus strand of CAZTZY010000003.1, from coordinate 72,163 downwards.
CCGATGCCGTTAAAGGCATTTAAACCACTACCTGCCTAACGTACTTTTTACAATCGCCTGATTAAATCATTTCTTCATAGTGCGTGCTTTTTTACTTAACACTCGTGCCTTTAATTCGTTGCTGGAGTATCGAGGAAATTTTCCTGCTTTCATTATTCGTCTAACATATATTTACAGGTTTTTCATAGCCTGATGATGCGGTTCAATATCATTTTAAAATTGTTGTACTGGCAAGTGGAATTGACTACATCACTTTCACTTCTATCCATAAATTGTCCCGCATATTTTCTTCCGGTGAGTTTTGATAGGGTTGTGATGCACCTGACTCATACATTTATCGCTTTTTTCAGTCCACTTTGGCAATTGCGACGCCTACAAAACTTGCCTGAGTTGATTGGAAAGAACTCCCGAACCTGCACTTTTACATTGAATAATAGCACTTGGCCATCAGCTGATTGTTTCTTGCACCTGATTCCTAGTACTATCTATATGCAAGCCTGTATCCAGAATATTTCGTGGAGATTGTTCGATATGAAAAACCAAGAACTACCCTAGGATGACGAGGCTTTGGCACGCCTGAAAAAAGCCCCTTTTTTTGTGCGCAAGTTTGCCAGAGCCAAAGTGGAAAACGCGGCGATTGCGCTGGGTGAAAAACGGGTAACACTGGCGCTGTTCGAAAAGATCAAACAACAGGAAATGGGTCGATAACCATTCGCTACACGAGGAAATGTTCATGGACACTTTAGGCATTCATCATTTGGGGCTGGCGGTTTCTAACCTTCGCACTACAGTGCAATTCTTCACTGACTGCCTGGGTTGGACTATTGCGCGCGAAGTGCCTGAGTATCCTGCCGTGTTTGTCACGAATGGCCATGCCTTTATCACTCTCTGGCAAACCGCACCCGATGCCACTGCATTTGACCGTAAAACCCAGGTCGGGCTGCATCATTTTGCCATTAAAATGGCTTCTGAATCGGCCCTGCTGGCCTTGCATGACAAGGTACTGAACTACCCCGGTGTGAATGTGGAATTTGCCCCGGAATTATTGCGTGGTGGCCCGGCCAAACATTTTATGATGTATGAACCGGGCGGCATACGCCTGGAGTTTATCTGGCTGCCTGATTAACGAGGGGATTCCATATTGAACCTGAAAGTGATGGTGCGTTTTCTTCTGGTGTTGCTGTTTGGGGTTGCAGGTGTGTTGCATTTTACCCACGATGTGGAACTGGCAGCAATTGTGCCACCGTTATTGCCGTTCAAGCTGGAAATTGTGTGGTTTACCGGCATCCTGGAATTCCTGTTTGCTCTCGCACTGTTGCAAAACCGTTATTTACCGCAGGCAGGAATGGTCATTGCGCTGTTTTGCCTGGCGGTATTGCCGGCCAATATTTATATGGCGATGGCGGGTATTCCTTTATTTACTGATCATATTGAGCCGTGGATTTTGTGGTTGCGCATTCCGATGCAATTCCCGTTGATCGCATTAATCCTGTGGTCGACCGGCTTTTCCTTTTCTTCTCTCCGGCATTGATACAGGTTATTGGCGATGAATACAGTTAAACCACAGCATCAGGATTTATGGGGCATTTGGCTGCTGACTTTTGGCTCTTTGCTATTGGCCTTCCCGGCCTATAGTGTGGCGGTGTTTGGTTTTGGCCTTGACCGTAAAAGCGTTGCCGATATTTTTGCCCTGCACATAACGCTTTCTTACTGGCTGGGTATTTTTGCCGCCTTTCTGCCTCTACCGAGCCTGAAAACCCGCAGCAGTTTTGAGCGCCTGCAAATGGTGTGCCTGGCCTTTATGCTGGTATCGTATAGCACTCACCTGAGCTGGGAGCTGGTCTGGCTGGTGTTTCATGAGGCTATTGGGCAAGCGCGTGACAGTATGTGGGCTTACCCGTGGTGGGCTTATATGGATGGCGGTGATATGCGTTACTACCAACCGCTGCCGGGTTTTGTGATGATTGAAGTGTTATCGGTCATCAATGGCTGTATCGGGTTTAGTGGTTTATTCTTGTTGAAACGCTCGCAGTTTGCTGATTTTCGCGGCACGTTGTTGTGTATGTCGACTGCCGTCACGCATACGGTGCTCACCTGGTATTATTATGGCTCGGAAATTTTAGCCGGGTTTCCGCATGTGAATACGTCCAGTTTTATGGATTTATGGGTGAAGTTTGTTTTCCTGAACGGGCCGTGGCTGGTGTTGCCGTGGTTTGTGCTGTATTGGGGCGTACATTTATTACAAAAGCAGTTTTCAGCTGATTGATACTGTTAGTTAACCCGATAAGTGAATGCTGATATTTTGGTATATCGGCTGTCTTGTGCTAGTTTTTACATTTATGTTGGTAACAGGCGCTGTTTATGACGATTGAAAAAACTACCTTTTGCCGAATTTGTGAAGCCCAGTGTGGCTTGATTGCCACTGTGGAGGATAACCGCATTAGTGCGGTGCGCCCCGATACCGAGCATGTGGTGAGCAAGGGTTATGCCTGTATCAAGGGCCTTACAATAGAGAATTTTCGTACTTCTCCTGACCGTTTGCAGTATCCCCTGAAGAAAACTGCCGAGGGTTACCAGCGCATCAGCTGGGAACAGGCGCTGGCTGAAATAGGCAGCAAGGTTCGGCAGTTGCGCGGTGATCATGGTAATGACAGCGTGGGCCTGTATTTTGGCAACCCGATCAGTTTCACCACACTGATGCCTATTCTGGCCAACGGTTTGGCAATGGGGCTGAAAACCCGCAAGTTTTTTAATACCGGCTCTATCGATTGCAATAATAAGTTCCTAGTGAGTGAGCGCATGTATGGTGCGGGAATGGCGTTAACTTTCCCGGATATCGAACGCAATCAGTTTTTGATGGTAATTGGCAGTAATCCGGCCATTTCAAAAATGAGTTTTATTCATTTGCCGCACCCGACTGAACGCCTGAAAGCAATTACTGAACGCGGTGGCCGCGTGGTGTTTGTGAATCCGCGCCTGACAGAATCAGCCAAGGCATTGGGTGAGCAGGTGTTTATTCGCCCTGATACCGATGTGTTTTTCCTGTTTGCGTTTTTACACGAGGTGCTGGCGCGTGATGCGGTTGACCATGAATGCATTGCTGCGCACATGGAAGGTTTTGCCCAATTAAAGGCAGTAGTGGCTGAATGGACGCCGGAAAAAGCCGCAGCGGTAACGGGCATAGCTGCGGCTACAATCCGTGAAATGGTTAGTGCTTACCTGGCTGCCGATGGTGCGGCGCTGTACCTTTCTACCGGTGTTAATATGGGGCGAAATGGCACACTGGCATTTTGGGCACTGGAAGTGATTAATGCCATTACTGGCAACCTGGATCGCCTCGGTGGTGTGCAAATGGGCCTGGGCATCATGGATTATGGCAAAATAATGGCAGCGAATCCTGCGGAAGAATTTACTTCGCGCATTGCCGGCGTACCCAGTTTACTCACGGCATTGCCGATGGGCATTCTGGCTGATGAAATCCTCACTCCCGGCGAGGGCAAAATGCGGGCCTTGTTTGTGCTGTCGGGTAACCCGCTGATCACGGCACCGAATTCTGCACGATTGGCAACCGCTCTTGATGATCTGGAGTTGATGGTGAGCATTGAAACCTTTCCTAACGAATCTTCACAGCATGCACATTATATATTGCCGGGATCGCACTGGGCGGAACGGCCGGATATCCCGTTTATGTTTGTGAGCTTTGCCGGCCTTGCCCCGGTACCTTGGTTTCAATATACCGACCGTTTGGTAGCGATGCCGGGTGAATGCCGTGATGAAGTATGGACGCTGGCGCGCATCGCTGACGTGTGTAATGCACCGCTGTTTGGCTCACGCATTTTCCAGGGTTTGCTGAATCTCGGGGAACGCCTGAAAACGTTGCCAGTGATTGGCAAACATTTAACACTGGCTCCTGAGCGCCTGCTGGATATGGTGTGCCGCCTGGGGAAACAGGGTTCGCTGAAGCGGTTACGCCAGCATCCGCACGGTTTGCTGCGCCCTGCCCTGCAAGAAAACAATTATCTCGGCAAACGCGTGGTCACCAAAAATGGCAAGGTGCAACTGGCACCCGCCGAATTTATCGCTCTTGCGCAGCAAAGGCTGCCTGTTATTTATGCTGACATGCTGCAACATCGTGATGAATTATTGATGATCACCAAACGCGAGCGTTTTTCGCATAATAGCTGGACGCACAATGATGCGGCTTTTATCAAGGGCAAACGCCATACCAATTATTTGTATATGCATCCTGAGGATGCATATACCCGCGGCCTTGCTGATGGCGTTTTGGTGAATGTGAGTTCAAAGGCTGGCTCGGTAAGGGTGCCTTTGGCGCTGACCACCGATATGATGCCGGGCAGTGTGGCCTTGCCGCATGGCTGGGGACATCAAGCCGCGAAAGGCCTGACGATAGCATCAGGCACTGATGGTGTGAATGCGAACATACTGGCCAGCGACGGGGTGGATAATATCGAGCCGTTATCGGGCATGGCGCAATTTACCGGCATTCTAGTGACAGTAAAAAGTGCTGTAGCATGAAATAGCCCTGAGCTATTTTTTAACCGGATAATTTATCTAACACCTGAATACAGGATTTGAGGTTCTTCCAATGCATTACAGAAAGGGTTTTATCGGCAAGGCCTTTGAACACAAAACGGAAGCCCCGCTTTCACCCGCGCATTTTCGCCATCGTTTATTACGTTATTTATCCGGCGCAATGGGTTTGATCCTGATTGCGTTGTTAATCGGCATGCTGGGTTATCACCACTTTGAACAACTGGATTGGGTGGATGCCTTCCTGAATGCCTCGATGATTTTAGGGGGCATGGGGCCTGTTAACATTTTGACCACAGTGCAGGGAAAATTGTTTGCCGGTTTCTATGCGCTATTTTCCGGTGTTCTATTTTTAGTGGTAGCGGGATTGTTATTTGGCCCGTTATTTCACCGGGTTTTACACCATTTTCATTTCGATCCCGATATGGTCGAAGAAACTGGCAACGAGTGAATTTCTTTTTTCTGCAAAGGTGTCACCATGCATGATCTGGTTTTGTATGCTTACCCGTTTCGTTCCCGCGCTGAACGCGTATTATGGACATTATGTGAGCTGGGCCTGCCGCATGAGGTGATCCGGCTTGATCCTTTCAAGGGTGAAACATTGTCGCCGGAGTTTCTAGCCCTGAACCCTTCAGCCAAGGTGCCTGTGTTAGTGCATGGCAAGCAGGTTTTCACGGAATCACTGGCGATTATGGAGTACCTGAATGAAATCAGTACCACGGTAAAACTGGTTCCGCTAGATATGCCCCGGAGTTATCAATACCGCAAAGCGGTGTATTATGCAGCGACTGAAATTGAACCGTATTTATGGATTGCCGACCAATCTACCCGTTTAACCATGATCTATAACTGGCCTGCTGGTACCGATAACAGCTGCAAACGCCACCTTGAAAATACCCTGCCGCCGATTTTTGACTGGCTGGCATCACACGGTTATATGGCGGGAGATGATTTTTCGCTGGCAGATATTTATTATTATCAGTTACTCGGCTGGGCAAAACATTATGCCTTGCCCATACCTGCGCAGGTAGATGCTTATTTGCAAAAACTGGCACTGCGGGCTGCTTTCCCTGTGGAAATGCATTCAATGTGAACACTTTACAGTCGGCATTAAAACACCAGGATTAGCCATGATGACCCGATTCTTTTCATTTTTACTAACACCTTTATTACTGATTTCCATCACCCTGACTGCCTATTCAGCAGAACTGGTTACCGTTGTTCGCGCGGATAATGCCAAAGTGCCGGTTCGCGTTTATCAACCTGTAGGCAATGGTTGCGAAGGCACAGTGATTATTTCTCACGGCGCCGGCGGTTCTGAAGAGGGTTATGCGTATTTTGCCCGTTTTTTAAGTGACAATGGCTGGCTGGCTTTGGTTATTGGCCATGCTGAAAGCGGTCGCGATGCCTTGCGTTCGCACAAAGGTGATGGCAGCATAAAAGCAGGTTTGGTAAACCTGGTGACTGACCCTGCCGCTTATCAGGCACGTTTTTTGGATATCGATGCTGGCAGGCAGTGGGCTGCGCAACATTGCCAGTCGCCTTTTATGGCGCTGGCTGGCCATTCGATGGGTGCAGCCACGGTGATGATGGAAGCCGGGGCCGATAACAAGCCAGGCATTGTTGGCCAACACCGATTTGATGCCTATATCGCGCTTTCTCCGCAAGGTTCCGGCCTGATTTTCCCGAAACAGGCTTGGGACAATATTCACCAACCGGTATTGATGTTAACCGGTACTCGGGATGAGGAACTCAATAATGAATGGTCTTTTAACGACTGGACTTTTAACGACTGGACTTTTAACGACTGGACTAGGCGACTGGAACCTTTTGACAATATGCCTGAGGGGTGCAAATGGCTAGGGGTGATTGACAGGGCTACCCACATGAATTTCGGTGGCCGTGGTATCTCAGGAAAAACCGAGGCTTTGGTTAACCGTTATGCGCTGTTGTTTTTATCGCAGGTAAAGGATGGGCATTGTTCTGCACCACCTTCTGGCAAGGGCATTGAGTTAAAATCCAAATAATGCTGCGGTACTCAAGCGTAACTCAGAATGACGCCTTTTCTCACTCTAAACCCATCTGAATAACTCAGGGTAAATTCCGTGAAGAATCCTTTATCATGCAGCTAGATTTCCCACGGAGCCTGCATTGAATTTGTGAAGGGTTAGAATTGACCGTTATTCAGCAGTTATTCATAAGTTCTGCAGCTTATGTATACGCTGGATTACGGCTCAAAATCTATCATTTTGAGACCGCCATCTTCTTCTTTTGATACTTCAACGATGGCAACTTCAGGTTCGGCACCGGGTTTTTTAGGCAAATCATCATCGGGAATAAAATAGACGGCTTTCTTTTTTTCCGGTGCAGCTGGAGCAGATGCTATTGAGGTTTTCACCGCTGATACTGCGGGAGTAACGGCGTGAGGTAATGGTTTCATACCCTGTGTAACTTTGACTTCTTCTGTTTTCTCTTCAACTACCGGCTCTGCAATAGGCTCCAGGCTTAAAGACATAACGAATTCACTGTTTACCAGTTTTGCGACCTCTGGTTGAGGAGTCTGTGGTATAGGAGTCTCTGGTTTAAGGACATCTGGTTTGGATGCATCTACTTTAACGTTAGCCACTTCAGCTTGTGGCTTTATGGATTCTGGCACTGAACCCGTTGCAGTTTTTGTTTCAGGTTTAATAAACTTTGGCATGGGCGGTTTATCTTTAGGCATGGATTTTCTCAGCCACTCCGGCAATGCTGTAATCGCTTCATCTTCTTCTGCATCTTCAACCTTGATTTTACTTTCATTTTCAGCGGCCAGTTTTTCAGCTTCCTGGCGCTGTAATTCTTCATCGGTAGGTATTAATTCAAGCTTGAAGGCTTTGGCTTGTTCCAGATAGTTGCTGGTCGCTACTACCGCTTCGCCCTCGGGCAAATAGGCACTGAAGAATCCGCGCATCTCGGCCAGTTGATCCTGCAACAGCATGGGAATCAAACTGGAATACATATCAATAAGGGTAATGGCATTTTTGACCGAATCAGAACTGGTGACGGCCTGTAATCGGCTCGCCACGGATTTGTTCACGATATGCAAATCATCGTACATGGTGATCAGTCCATCAAAAGACAGTACGCCATTTTTATTTTTCAGGTTCACGAAATACTGGGCCAACAGGTACATTCCGGCAACATGGAATACGGTTTCTTCTTCAGATGCCATGGGCACATGGAAGCGCGCCAGCGGTTTCATGCCTTCTGTCTTTGGGCAGCCGGAAACGGGGAAGAGCAAACCCAGCATAGAGCTGATGGCATTTTGCAAGGCCGTAATTTTTGTCACTTTCCGCTGCTCGGTAATAATTTCGAGCTCAACCTCGTCAATGGAGCGTGTTTGGTGAAATCGCTGGACCAGATCATGCAGTTGCAGGGCCATGGGACAATGCGGATGCTCTTCGACGTTAAGGGGGCAATTGGGGCACTGTTTGAAGCCCAGTTTCGTCCAGGCCGGTGGGTTGGTGATGTCTTTGGTAACCAGTTCGAAGGTGTCGCCATCGAGTTCATAATCAAATACCTCGGTGACCTGTTCACTGAGTTTTATGCGATACGTGATATTGACTGGTTCCATAATGAAATTCTTTCAGGATTGGAAAATAGGTGTCTTTATAAACATTATTTAACTTAAAAATAGCCTTCATTCAAGTAATTGTCGAGGATGTGTACCACCGATGGGTTGGCAGAAAAAACCGTTCATTTCCACGACATTCTTTAGGCTAATCCCGTTATGGATATATTCACTGATCAACTTTTAACCTTCAGTAAGTAATATTTCAAAATTGTCATTTTCTTGAATGATGGAATACCCTCTGTTTTAGTATTTTCCATAGACTGGAAATGTGACGACGGTTTGCTATCATCTATAACGACTTGTTTTCTATTTTAAGGTTTAGATGAATTTAATCAGCGCTCTAAAACAACAGGCTCGAGCATTAAAAAAACAATCCCTTACTGTGTACTGCATTGCTCGCCACCCTAACGCTCCGTTAATGGTGAAATTACTGGGATTTGTTATTGCTGCTTATATATTAAGCCCGATTGACCTAATACCTGATTTTATACCTGCTATTGGTTATCTTGATGACCTGATTCTTGTACCTTTGGGAATAGCCCTGATTATCCACCTTACTCCCGAGAGTGTTATCAGTGAGGCACGATGCCAAGCTGAAACATTGATTGAAAAACCGGTAAGCTATGGCGCCGCAATTTTTATTGCATTGATTTGGCTGGCATTGGCCGCGTGGGCGATACAAATATTTTATCAGCCTTGATATTTACATTTGATTTTTACCCATTTTCCGGTCTATCAATCCAGATAAAAAAAACGCTTTATATTCATTAACAATTGAGATGTTTGGTGTTCATGCGTAGTTTTGGTTTTATTATTATCAACCTCGATATGTTGCCGCGTGCGCGCCACTAGAATATTGGCAAAAGCTTCGGCCAGGGTTGGGCGTGATTGCAGGATATGTTCAAAACTGACTTTGTCAATACGATAACATTCCACGTCTGTTTTAGCTGTAACAGTGGCGCGCCTTGGCTCTCCTGTCATTAATCCTCTCTCCCCAAACACTGAACAGGCATTCAGGCTAGCCAGATATCGACGCTCTTTTTCGGCACTTTCAAACCAGATATCCACCTCTCCACTAATCAATACATATAACCAATGGGCTACTGCACCTTGATGTGTAATGACACTACCTTTGGCAAACGGGGCATATATCAGCGTATTGGCCAAATGCCTGACCTCTTCATCAGAAAGATCATTAAACATTTCTACTTTACGTAATGTTTTTTGGCGCAGGGCAACTTCTTGTAAACGTAACTGCTGCTCATGCTCAGTATCATTTTTGGTTAGGCTGATATCCCATCCAGGATGCACTAAACGGTAACCATTGCGCTGCAGGATAGCATAGACATGCAAGCGCACATCAGAATCGGTAGGGTCATCCAGACCTGCATCGGTTAACCAGTAGCGCAGGGAATAATGAATCATGCCTTTGCTATAATCCATGATCAGGCATTGTGGTAATGGTGATTTACTGACGTTGGCGATATTGGCGTCAATCAACGCCTGATCAATACAGCTCACAATGCGTTGAGGGGCAACTGTATCGATAATCGAAAAGCTGATCCAGCGCCTCCATTGGTGTACATCTGCACTGCCAACGATAATGAATTTCGTTTTCATCAATATGCTATTGGGCAATATAACCAGTTCACCATTGCGTGTACGCACGCTGGTATGACGCCATGTGACCTGCACTACCCTGCCACTGACATCTTCCACTTTTATCCAGTCACCTATACTGATGGATTTATCCAGTTGTAGCGCAAGACCACCCAGAATATTACTCAGGGTTTCCTGCATTGAGAATGCAATGATTCCTGTCATTACTGCCGAAGTTGCAACCAGGCTGGTTAAATCAAGGCCGGCATAGCGCAAGCGAACCATCATCCACGCTATATAAACTAACACTATTGATAAATCTTCAAGAATTCTTGGTGGATGCCATTTCAATGCGCGGAACAACACCCGAAATATTGCCAATCCGGCGATATGTATTACCAGCATGCCGGCAATTAGTTGTGCCAGTTCATCGAGCACAGAACCTATACGACTCCAACTGAAAATTTGTGCAAAACCGCTGCCCAGAATCAGGACAAATATTAGCACCATGACCCTGAGTGAATTCCGCAGGATATTATTTTTGGGTGGCATTTTGGGCAATACCAATAACATTAAGGCCACTAGCAGAATAAACGCATGCAGGTAATGAAAATGCAAGGCCCTCAATAAAACATCAAAAGGGGCAGAAAAATGAAAAATGCTGGAGGTTTCTGTCATATCAATGGATATTCCATAAGATGGATGAATAAGCTATAGACCATCGATTTTTATAATAATTTCCATGAATTTGTGATCTACCTATGGAGTATAGAAGGCATTTTTTGGTAAATCTACCTTTAATAAGCCTTCCAGCTCACTGCAGCAGATACAGTTGCTGCTATACTCTTCCGGCAGCATTTTACTTTTAACTGAATCAAGCTTTGGTGTGATGAATACACTTTTAAACCCGATTATTGTTTCTATAAGCCTGTTACTTTGCAGCAATGTATTTATGACATTTGCCTGGTATGCGCATTTAAAAAACCTGAATAATAAACCCTGGTTAATTGCCGCCCTGGTTAGCTGGGGCATCGCTTTTTTTGAATACCTGTTGCAAGTACCCGCTAATCGCATTGGTTATTCTGTATTAAGCATTGGCCAACTGAAAATAATTCAGGAGGTTATCTCGCTCTCTGTATTTGTTCCTTTCTCTCTGCTATATATAAAGGAGCCTTTAAAACTCGATTATTTGTGGGCCGGTTTATGTTTGCTGGCCGCGGTGTATTTTATGTTTCGTGATAAAGTGTCATAAATAACAAAAACTGCTCTCCTGACTAATGCCATGAATAAATTTGACGATTTTATCGACCTTCTCAAATCACTGATACGACAACCCAGTGTTGTTGGAGCTGAACATTCATTTTTCAGGGTTCTGCAAAGGGAACTGGAAGAACGCGGTGCGACTGTTACATGGTATGAGGGTTTGTTGGTAGCACAAGGGAATCTACCTGATTCTGCCATGTTTTCTGCACATATCGACCGGCACGGATTGATTTGTACTGGCCCTAATGAATTTCAATATGCTGCTTTCGTTACAGGAAACCGTTCGGATTTACTGGGCAATTCGGTTTCCGAAAAACTCATGGCTAAAATCATCAACAGGTTTGATGGTACCCCCCTGACAGCCTATGAGCCCTGGTCTGGTGCTTACCGAGGAGCTGGTATTATAAATAGCTCTTACACGTGCGAGTTCCGTAATAACCTTATTTTTGAAGTGGGTGGCCTTGAACATCTTGTAGCAGGCACTCCTGTTGCTTTTGCTGACAGCTTGAAGATCAATGGCGATATCCTCAGCGCGCAACTGGACAATGTTCTAACTACTGCACTATTAGTGCATTTATTCAGCCTGGGATTTCAAGGTACGGCTTTTTTTACGGCGCAGGAAGAAACCGGCAGTAGTTGGCGTTATTTACTGGAATGGTTTCGCCGTTTTGGCGGATCGACCAATCAACTGATTGTGGTGGATACCAGTCCCTATCCAGATCGTGAAGCTGCCGACAAACAACAAGTGGTTTTACGCAAACAGGATGCCAATGCAAAATTCAATGAAGAAACCACCAAAAAGCTGGAAAAGTTATGTATTGATCTGGGGATTCGTTATTCGTTTAAAGATGAATATATAGCTGAACAAAATAAAACATCCCTGGCCAATGGCAAGGAAACACAATCTTTAGGCAGCACTGAAATGGGCCGTATCACTGCAGCGTCTAATGGTCTTGTACATGGCACTACCTTGCAGATACCAACAACCGGTTATCACACCATGAATGAATCAGCTGCAAAAGATTCCTGTCGGGCATTTTTACAATTATTATTAAGCGTATCTGGCACACCCACTACAGCTTGAATTTAGCGGAGCGAAGATGGAAGACGTTATCGAAATATTACGTGAACGAAATGAAACTGTACCGGTTCCACTGGATTTACCTGATGTGGATGATCTGGTGATTATCCAGGAAGAATTATTAATTCATTTACCTTATGACTATAAAGAATTTTTACTCACCGTCAGCGATGTGATTTGCGGTTCTATTGAACCGGCTACCGTTGCTGATCCACAGTCTCACACTCACCTGCCTGACATAGCAGCACAGGCGTGGGATATTGGTGTACCACGCTATTTGATTCCCATCTGCGAACACCGCGGCAATTACTATTGCATTGCACAGGATGGGGAAGTGAGTCTATGGACACCTGAAAACCAGGGGGAAGGGGAAGAAATCTGGAACTCTATCTGGCAATGGGCACGCGAGGTATGGCTTGAAAGTTAATACTATCTATCTTTTTTTATTAGCGGTGTTTTTAATGGGCTGTAACTCTCAACCAAACGTAAAGGTTTTATCAAACGATGCTGTGATTGTCGCTTTTGGCGATAGCCTGACTTTTGGGCATGGTGTAGATCCTTCAGAGAGTTATCCCGCTGTTTTGGCAAAGATGATTAACCGTAAAGTCATCAATGCCGGGATTTCTGGTGAAATAACTCACGATGGATTAAAACGCCTGCCTGGCATTATTGAACAATATTCCCCTCAACTCATTATTATTTGCCATGGTGCCAATGATATTATGCGGCAACATTCCATGCTGGATGCTGAAAATAATCTTCGGGCCATGGTAAAAATGGCGAAAGATAAAGATATTGATGTGGTGTTAGTGGCAGTACCGGGATTTAATCTTTTCGCAACACCTCCAAAATTTTACAAAGCCATTGCCCATGAATTCAATATTCCCTTTGAGACTGACATTATCGGTGACCTCGAGAAAAACCACAGAATGAAGTCGGATGAAGTTCATTTTAATAAAGAGGGTTATGCGGAAATTGCCAAGACATTGGAAAAGGTGTTGGCGAATGCAGCAGCATTACAGTAACGGCAGCTCTAAATTTTTTAGAGCTGCCCGTCATTCGCTTTACCGAATTTCAATACCTATTCAATAACATTAACGTGAAAAAAACTCATGAAAAAACCCATTATAGCGGCATTACTTTCCTTATTAGTTTTTCCCGGTGCCGGGCATGTCTGGCTTAAAAAAACGGCGCTTGGCTTGGGGATTATCCTTCTCAGCCTGGCCGCTTTATCTGTATCGGTGTATGAAATATTCAAGGTCGTCATGATTGTTCTGAATGATATTAATCTTGGGAAAATCGACATTGAACCCAGCCAGTTAACTGCAACCATAATGTCTACACTGGAAAATAGAGATAATTACCTTGTTGATACATCCCTAACGATATTAACTATCTGCTGGATATCGAGTGCTCTGGATGCGTTCCGTATTGGCCTGAAAAAGAGCAGTAATAACTGATACGAGAATTTTCTGGATAACAATATGAATGGAATAAAACTCTGTGGTTAATCATTAACCACACTGTTTTTATTCTTCATCGTCGCCTTGTTCAGCACGACGCTTGCGCTCCATAGCCTCAAATTGTTCTTTTAATGCCGCATCAATCACTGACATAACGCTTTCAACATCGGCATTCACTTCGCTTCTTGCAAAATGTCCCGTCAGTTTGGTATCTGGTCGTAAATGGCCCTTTTCATACAATGACCACATTTCACTGGCATACTCCGTCTTCAATATTTCCGGTGCAAAGCGCCCGAAATACGCACGCATATTATTCACATCACGCTCTAGCATCATGCCTGCGCTGTTATTACCTGCAGCATTCACTGCCTGTGGCAAATCAATAATTACCGGACCTTCGGCATCAAGCAATACATTAAATTCGGAAAGATCGCCATGAACATAACCTGCACACAACATACGCACCACATCTGCAATCACCTGCTCATGAAAAACCTGTGCCTGTTCCGGAGTTAATTCAACATCATCGAGCCGGGGTGCCGGCTCTCCATCTGCATCGGCAATCATATCCATCAGTAGCACGCCTTCAACAAACCCATGCGGCTCAGGTACTCGCACTCCCGCTGCTGCCAGTTTGTATAACGCATCCACTTCAGCGCTTAACCAGGCACTTTCCTGTTCCTTTTGCCCGTAGCTGGTTTTTTTTGCCATAGCGCGTGCACGACGGCTATTGCGAACGGTACGGCCTTCCTGATATTGCACAGCTTGCTTGAAACTACGTTTGGTAGCTTCCTTGTAGACTTTGGCACAGCGCAATTGTTCACCGCAACGCACAACAAAAACTTGCGCCTCTTTGCCGCTCATCAATTGACAGATAACTTCATCGATTAATCCGTCATACATTAATGGCTGTAACCTGCTGGGTGTTTTCATCTATTCTTATGCCTGGGCTTGTGAAGCCAGATACTCATCATAAGTACCATGAAAATCGTTAATGGTGTGATCCTTGATTTCAATAATACGGTCAGCCAGTGAAGAAACAAACTCCCGGTCATGGCTGACAAAAATCAACGTGCCTTCGTAATTTTCGAGCGCCAGGTTCAATGACTCGATACATTCCATATCGAGGTGATTGGTTGGCTCGTCCATCACAATAACATTAAAATCCTGCATAATCAGTTTACCGAACAATAACCGGCCTTTTTCTCCACCGGAACAAACCTTGACGGATTTTTTGTATTCATCCGACGAGAACAATAACCTGCCCAGTGTCGCCTTGACGACTTGTTCATCATGGTTGGGTTTACGCCATTGGCTCATCCAGTCAAAAATATTCAGGTCTTTTTCAAATTCGGCGCTGTGGTCTTGCGGGCAGTAACCGATGTTGGCATTTTCAGCCCATTTGATCATACCGGATTGCGGTGTCAGTTCATTCATCAGGCAGCGCAAAAAGGTGGTCTTACCCACACCGTTTTCGCCGATGATGGCAATGCTTGAACCAGCTTCTACCAGGAAGCTGCCATTTTTAAATAGCACATTGCCATCAAATCCGTGCGCCAGATCCCTTATTTCAAGTGCCAGGCGATGGAGCTTTTTGTCTTGCTGGAAGCGAATATAGGGGCTTATACGGCTCGATGGTTTGACTTCTTCCAGTTTTATTTTTTCGATACGCTTGGCACGAGAAGTAGCCTGTTTGGCTTTTGATGCATTGGCAGAAAAGCGACTCACGAACTGTTGTAGATCGGCAATTTGTGCGGATTTTTTTGCATTCTCTGACACCAGACGCTCTTTCACTTGGGTAGCAGCAATCATGTAATCATCATAATTACCTGGATAGACACGCAATTCACCGTAATCGATATCAGCCATATGCGTGCATATAGAATTCAGAAAATGGCGATCATGTGAAATAATGATCATGGTGCTTTTACGATTATTCAATAAATCTTCCAGCCAGCGAATCGTGTTGATATCAAGGTTGTTGGTAGGTTCATCCAGCAATAAAATATCCGGATTTGAAAACAGGGCCTGTACTAATAACACCCTGAGTTTTTTACCAGGAGCCACTTCACTCATTGGACCATAATGTAACGATTCTTCAATGCCGGCACCCAAAAGAATTTCACCAGCACGGCTTTCAGCACTGTAGCCATCAAGCTCGGCAAACTCGACTTCGAGGTCTGCCACTTTCATGCCGTCATCTTCTGACATATCGGGCAAGGCATAAATGCGGTCACGCTCTTTTTTCACTTCCCATAAGCGTGAATGACCCATAATGACGGTATCAATAACGCTATACTCTTCAAAAGCAAATTGATCCTGGTGTAACTTACCCAAGCGTTCATTTGGAGTAATACTGACATTGCCAGCGCTGGGCGTTAATGTTCCATCAAGGATTTTCATGAATGTCGATTTACCACATCCGTTAGCACCAATCAGTCCATAACGATTACCATCACCAAATTTGACGGAAATATTTTCAAACAAGGGTTTTGAACCAAATTGCATTGTAATGTTTGCAGCTGTAATCACTTGATTTTCCTTCGGGAACAATAACAAATAAATTCGCATATATTGCGATAGACAATGGAAACTATAAATCTGCTTAAGGATGCAAGGTATGCTTATACCCTGCATCTTTTATGATAATTAAGGCGTATCAAATTCCGCATCTGGCCTTTCTGGCGGCACAAGATCTTCACGCGTTACTTTAAGTACTGGCAATAAACTGGATGCAACATACACAGACGAGTATGTACCAAAAGTAATACCAATGATTAATGTGAGTGAAAATCCGCGTAACATTTCTCCACCGACAAAGAACAGGGCATACACTGTAATCAGGGTAGCGACAGAAGTCATCATGGTGCGCCTGAGCGTCTGTGATACTGATGCATTAATGACCTCTGTAATACTGACTCTTCTCATATTAATCAGGTTTTCACGAATTCGATCATAAACTACGATTGTGTCATTTAATGAGTATCCGATAATCGATAGCACTGCAGCCAAAACAATCAAATCAAATTCCCAACCAAACAAGGCAAAACAGCCTACCGTTATTACTACATCATGAAATAACGCTAAAATTGCAGCAATTGCAAACTTCATCTGGAAACGGAAAGATAAATAAATAGTGACTGCAATAAGTGCTAACACGATAGCTAAAAGTGCCTGTGATTTTAATTGGTCGCCTACTTGCGGACCAACAAATTCCAAACGTCTCATATGCAATTCAGAACCATCAGCACGCAATACCGTCAATATTTCATTAGCCAGTTTGCTTTCTTTGCTTTCTTTATTGCCTCCGCTTTCTTTATTGTCTTCATTGTCCTTGACTGTTTCGGCCTGCTTTTCTTCTTCAATATTTTGCATACGAATAAGTACGGCAGTTTCCGAGCCGAAATTCTGGACAATGGCTCCATGAAATCCGCCTGCCACCAGGGAGTCGCGAACTTTTTGGAGATCTGCCGGTTTTTCATAGCCTACTTCAATCAATGTACCACCAGTAAAATCCAGGCCATACCTGATGCCATTGACAGCAAATGCACCCAGGGCAATAAGGAACAATGCGATAGATACAGCAAATGTTATTTTGCTGATGCCCAGGAAATTATACACTTTTTCAGTTTTCACATTCATGATTAGATCGCCAACTTGGTTACATTGTTTCTATAGCCATAGATCAGGTTAATCACTGCTCTACTGCCTACTATGGATGTATACATGGAACTGATAATGCCTATGGATAAAGTAACTGCGAAACCCTTCACCGGACCGCTACCCATCGCATAGAGAATAACGGAAGCGATAAGAGTGGTTATATGAGAATCGAGTATCGTTAAAAATGCCCTGTCATATCCCAACTTGATAGCTTCCTGCGGATTGACTCCATGACTTATTTCCTCGCGAATACGTTCATAAATCAAAACATTGGCATCAACCGCCATACCTACCGTAAGCACTATACCTGCCATACCCGGCAAAGTTAATGTTGCAGATATCATCGACATAAACGCGATCAACAAGAATATATTCATGACGAGAGCCATGTTTGCAGTAATCCCGAAAACCCTGTAAAAGAAAATCATAAAGACAAATACCAGAGCAGTACCCCACATTATGGAATTAACACCTAACTGGATATTTTCTTTTCCTAACGATGGGCCAACTGTTCTTTCTTCCACAAAATCGATAGGTGCGGCCAATGCGCCGGCACGCAATAATAACGACAGGTCTTTGGCTTCTTCCTGGCTATCAATGCCGGTGATTCTGAATTGAACGCCGAGTGGTGACTGAACTGTTGCTAAACTGATAACCTCTTTGTGGTAATAAGGCATCTTGACTAACTGGGCTTCTCCTTTTTCATCTATTTGCGTCTTTGTATGATATTTACGCTCAATAAATAATACACCAAGATTTCTGCCGATATTATTTTTTGTGGCCGCATACATTAAATTACCGCCCTGGCTATCCAGAGTGATATTGACCTGTGGCCTGCCATTTTCATCAAAACTGGTTGTGGCGTTAGTCACCTGATCTCCGGAAATAACGACAGCACGTTCCAGTGATGCTTTTTCACGGCTACCAATTCCTTCCCGAAAATCATATTCCTCAGAAGCCGTTTTACCGTTGGATTCAAGATGAAATTCCAGGCTCGCCGTTTTACCGATTATACGTTTGGCTGTCGATGAATCCTGTACTCCAGGCAACTCAACTACAATTCGGGTTTCGCCCTGTTTTTGCACAATAGGTTCAGACACACCTAATTCATTCACTCGATTTCGTAACGCTGTAAGGTTTTGCGCTACTGCGTCATCACCGATACGTTTTTGTAAAGCTGCACCCACTGTCCAGTTAACCCAATAACCATCAGGTTTATCTTCATTATTCGGTGTTAAATCAGGCACCTGATCGGATATTAATGCTAAAGCCTGCTGACGTAATTCCGGCGTGGCAAATTTTCCGGTAATTGCCATTGGCGCATCACCAATAATTCCACGAACTTTTTCATCCCGTAATATCTTTTTAATTTCGCCTTTATAGCCATCAAGGCGTTTCAGGACAGCAAATTCCGTATCGACCTCTAACAGAAAATGTACACCGCCACTTAAATCCAGACCCAGTTTCATTGGTTTGGCACCAATGGCTGTTAACCATGAAGGTGTTGTGGGCGCAAGGTTCAGAGCAACCACGTATTCCAGTGAGGCTTTATTGAATGCTAGCTCCAGTACCGATTTGGCTTTTAATTGTTCGTCCTTATTCTGCAAACGTATTAAAAGGCTCTTTTCAGCTAGCTCTGTACCTTTATAAGTAATCCCTGACTCATCCAGTGCTTTTAAAGCAGCCTCCCGAACATCTTCAGTTAATTTCTGACCACCGCTTTCACCTGAAATTTGCAATGCTGCATCAGGGAAATAAAGATTAGGTGCGGAATATAATGCTCCTATCGTTACCACCAGAATCAGTACTAAATTTATCCACAACGGGTATCTATTCATAAATGAATTCCTAAAATTGCCCTTTAAACTATTAAATTAACCAACCCAAACTCGTGCATTGCGAAATAACCGCATCCAGGGACTGTCTTCACCCCATTCAGCAGGAGACCATGAATGAGTGACTGTGCGAAAAACACGCTCTGGATGCGGCATCATGATGGTTACCCGACCATCCGCAGAGCAAACACCGGTAATGCCTTCTGGCGATCCATTAGGATTATCCGGATAGGATGTCGTCATCTGGTGATGACTATTCACAAATCGTAACGACACTTTCTGTTTAACCTGCAGCAAATGCTCTGCTGAATTGAATTCAGCTCGACCCTCACCATGCGCAACAGCGACAGAAATGATGGAACCCTCCATGCCTTGAAGCAATATTGAGGCAGATTGCTGAATTTCAACCTGCGCAAATCGGGCTTCAAATTGCTCTGACGTATTACGTACAAATCGAGGCCAATGGTCCGCTCCCGGTATAATGCTTTTCAATTGCGACATCATTTGGCAACCATTACAAATACCCAAAGCAAACGTATCTGTACGGTTAAAAAAAGCCGCAAAAGATTCACGTAATGTATCATTGTATAAGATTGTTTTGGCCCAGCCTTCCCCAGCACCTAAAACATCACCATAGGAGAAACCACCACAAGCAGCCAAGCCTTTGAAATCTGACAACTTAACTCTGCCTGATAAAATATCGCTCATATGGACATCGAAAGCTGAAAATCCGGCACGGTTAAAAGCCGCTGCCATTTCATTTTGTCCATTAACACCTTGTTCACGCAAGATAGCCACTTTAGGCCTGACACCCGTTGCAATAAATGGCGCCGCAATATCCTCAAAGGTATCGAATAATATTTTCGGCTGTATCCCTTTATCGTCCTCAAGCAATATTTTTGAAAATTCCTGTTCCGCACAATCAGGATTATCACGTAGTGACTGAATCCTGAAACTGGTTTCACTCCATAATTGCTGTAATCTCGAGCGACTATCATCCATCAGGATTTTACCATTACGCTTTACAATAATATGGTCACTTTCTGAAGGAGAACCTAACACCGTTAATAAACCGGATAGGCCATGTTTCGCAAAAATAGCCTGAACATCTAACCAATAAATATCCGCAACCTGCATGACTGCGCCTAACTCCTCATTGAAGAGCACAGAAATATCGTCACCTTGGACAGTGGAGATATCGACAGCAAAACCACAGTGTCCGGCAAACGCCATTTCAAGCAAGGTGACTATCAAACCGCCATCAGAACGATCATGGTAGGCAAGAAGAAATTCCTGCTCTATACACTCTTGTAATGCATTAAAGACGGATTTGAATTGTTCTATATTGGTTAAGTCAGGCGATGAATTTCCCAGTTGCGACCAGGTTTGGGCCAGTGCAGAACCACCAAGTCGAATGTTACCCTGCGCCAAATCAATAAATACCAGCTTACTCGCACCCATCTCAAAATTAATTTGTGGCGTTAGTACTTTACGCACATCAGTTACCGGTGAAAATGCGCTGATGATTAACGACATGGGCGCGGTGACCGATTTTTTATCACCCTTATCTTCCCACACTGTACGCATCGACATGGAGTCTTTGCCCACGGGAATTGCAATGCCTAACTGTGGACATATTTCCATACCAACAGTCTTGACGGTATCAAATAATGCCTGGTCTTCAGTGCCATAACCCGCAGCGGCCATCCAGTTCGCAGAAAGCTTTATATCGGATATATCGCGAATAGGTGCTGCAGCTATATTCAAAATGGCCTCAGCCACGGCCATGCGGCCTGATGCAGGTGCATCTAACAATGCCAATGGAGTGCGCTCTCCCATTGCCATCGCTTCTCCGGTATAAACATCAAACGCTGTTGTAGTAACAGCTACATCAGCTACAGGCACTTGCCATGGACCCACCATTTGATCTCTGGCAACCATACCGGTAACACTACGATCACCAATCGTAATAAGGAATTGCTTGCTGGCAACTGCGGGCAGTTTCAACACTCTTTCAAGTGCATCTTTAATATTAATGGCGCTAACATCAAAAGGCTGATGTACAACATTTTTACGCTGAAAAGTACGATGCATTTTTGGAGGCTTGCCAAATAAAAGATCCATTGGCAGATCTATAGGGTTATTCCCGAAAAATTCATCTGAAACCGTGAGCTGTTTTTCTTCCCTGGCCTCACCCACTACTGCATATAAACAACGTTCGCGACGACATATATCTTCAAATTCAGCAAGGCGTTCTTTTTTAACGGCCAATACATAACGTTCCTGTGATTCATTACACCATAATTCTAACGGTGACATTGTAGCTTCATCACTGGGCACTTTACGTAATTCAAACTGCGCACCACAACCGCCATCTTTTGCCAATTCAGGCAAGGCATTGGATAAACCGCCAGCACCTACATCATGTATGAAAGCGATCGGATTTTTATCGCCCATCGCCCAGCAACGATCAATCACTTCCTGGCAGCGCCTTTGCATTTCAGGATTTTGACGTTGCACAGATGCAAAATCGAGATTTTCTGCACTGCTCCCTGAAGCAACCGAGGAAGCCGCACCGCCGCCCAATCCAATTAACATTGCTGGCCCACCTAGTACAATCAATTGTGAACCAGGAGAAAACTTAACCTTTTCAATGTGTGCCGGTTTTATATTACCGTATCCACCAGCAATCATTATAGGTTTATGATACCCGCGCACTTCTTCTCCATTAATAGTTGTCACCGCATTTTCATAAGTACGGAAATAACCACAAATATTGGGGCGACCAAATTCATTATTAAAAGCTGCGCCCCCAATCGGACCTTCTATCATGATATCTAACGCAGAAACTATGCGATTAGGCTTCCCGTAATCGACTTCCCACGGCTGGCCAAAGCCGGGGATATTTAAATTGGATACCGAAAAGCCACTTAAACCAACTTTGGGTTTTGAACCCCGACCCACTGCACCTTCATCGCGAATTTCACCACCAGAACCGGTACCCGCACCGGCATAAGGCGATATGGCAGTTGGATGATTATGTGTTTCCACTTTCATCAATATATGAACCGGCTCTTCATGATAATTATATTCACGGGTCGCCGAATCCGGATAAAAACGCCCGGCATAAGAACCGGTTATCACTGATGCATTATCTGAATAGGCACTTAATACGTTTTCACTGTTTTGTTCATAGGTATTTTTAATCATGCCGAACAGTGATTTGGGCTGGCGAATACCATCAATATCCCAACTCGCATTAAAAATTTTATGACGGCAATGTTCAGAATTTGCCTGTGCAAACATCATCAATTCAATATCATTGGGATTTCTTTCCAAACGCATAAAACTATCATGCAGATAATCAATTTCATCATCTGCCAATGCCAGACCCAATTCCTGATTAGCCTTCACTAACGCCACTCTTCCATCCTGCATCACAGGAATAATGGATAATGGCTTAGGTGTACCACTTTGAAAAAGAACTATAGCGGCATTCAAATCATTTAGCACAACTTCCACCATACGATCGTGGATTTCTGACTGTATAATTTTTTTAGCTTCTTGGCATGAAGAACTATGTCTAACGAAATATGCTATACCGCGTTCAATACGTTTAACGGTATTCAATCCACAATTATGGGCAATATCGGTGGCCTTACTTGCCCAGGGTGATATGGTACCTATACGGGGCACCACTAAAAATAAATCGCCGCTTTCTTCTATCTTGTTTTCTTGAGGGCCATATTCTAACAATGCTTTTAATGTATCAAATTGCTTTTCTTGCAACTCGGAAACAACATCAATAAAGTGAACATACTTGGCAACAATAACAACTTCAGAACCTAGTTTTTCTGTTAGTGATTTCTGCAATTTTTCACGACGAAAATCTGATAAAGCAGAATTACCTGAAAATATGAGCATATAGAATAGCCTTACCCGTTATTCGATGGGTTAAAAATGGCGCTTATTCTACTTTCTTTTGGAAAAAATTTCATGGAAACGATGGTTTTTAACCATAAAAAGACTGATTCGCTTCCTTATAACAAAAAAGTCTAACGAGCTTTTGAGGTGCTTTTTTGATCGTTTTTTGTTCATTAATGCTACCCGCAAACCCTTATGAAATCAGACTTAGGGCACATTCCACCAGATTTCAATACTCATCAATAATGCGTGTTTTTTAAACAAAAAACATTTCCATTCAGATAAATAATATTTCGTCAAGCTGTTTTAAGTGGATTTCTACGGTTACTATTAGAAACATGAAACGTTCAATCAGACGACAATTGTCATTAGTTATGACAATCAGCACGGTGATGTTGAGCCTGTTTATATCCAGCCGCACAGCTTATGAATCTGCGGCACAATCTCCCGACAGCGCAATTCTCAGGGTTATCACCAAACCCTCATTTAATACTTACTTTGAAGGGAAAAATGGCCCTGACGGAATGGAATTCCAGGTAATTCAAGCATTTGCAAAAAAATATCATTACGAACTAGAGTTGGTTTTAGCTGAAAATCCTGATGATATATACAATGCTCTGGATCAAGGCCTGGCAGATGTTGCATTAATTGGCCAACCCATGAGCCTTGCAAGACAGAATACGTACCCACAAACTCCTGCCTATATGGAATCAACTACTCAGCTGGTCTATAGGGCTGGAACCATCGCTCCCGTCAGCTTTGATGATTTATCGCATAAAACAATTCTTGTTCAGGATACCGAACAAAATCGTGAAAAGTATCGCCTGCTAAAATCGCACTACGGCGATATGCAATGGGAATTTTCCAATCACTCTATTGACCATCTGCTCTCGTTGGTTAATAAAGGTAAAATCGATTTTACGGTCATTGATTCACAAACTTATTTAAGCAAGCATTCTTTGTATTTACATACGCGGGCAGCTTTTGCGATTTATTATTCGCAACCGGTCAGCCTAGCCCTGTCCAGAAACAGCTCCCCCAAACTCAAAATGTCACTGGATGCCTTCATAACTACTGCTAAAGCAGATGGTACCATCGCGCATTATATTGAACGCTATTATGGACATGCCGATGATGTGGATAAACTAGGCTCAAGGTCATTCTCGTTTCTTATGAATAATCGTCTGCCTATTTATATAGATTCGATAAAACAAGTAGCATTCGAACACAAAATGGATTGGCGCTTATTAGCAGCAATAGCTTTTCAGGAATCACATTGGGATCCAGAAGCCAGAAGCCCAACCGGTGTGCGTGGCATGATGATGTTAACCAACGATACTGCAATGGATATGGGCGTTGAAGACAGGGTTAATGTCGATCAAAGCTTATATGGCGGGGCAAAATATTTTAAAAAAATCTACAAGGAATTACCTTCTTCCATAAAAGA
Organism: uncultured Spongiibacteraceae bacterium; assembly: GCA_964617765.1. Lineage (GTDB taxonomy): Bacteria > Pseudomonadota > Gammaproteobacteria > Pseudomonadales > DT-91 > CAZTZY01. The sequence continues at coordinate 47,724 of CAZTZY010000003.1, read as the reverse complement.
ACCCGACCGCACATGGTTTACTCTGGCTGCTTATAACGTAGGTCTTGCACATTTGCTGGATGCCATGGAAATCGCTACTTTTCATGATGAAGATCCGAATCTATGGAGTAATGTAAAAAAACGTTTACCCTTATTGGCGGACAAAGAGTGGAACCAATTTACGCATTATGGCTATGCCCGCGGCCAAGAACCTGTCGATTACGTGCAAAATATTCGCCATTATTACGATATTCTTGAATGGCATTTCCCGTCACAATATAACGAAAAACCAACTCCAGAATCGAAACTGATAGTACGTCTACTGGATGATGTGATTCAGGATCAGCAAACTCCTGATGTTACTGCAGATGATAAACTGCGTGTTTCAGGCTTATTCTTTTAAAGCTTTCTTTTCCATTCTTCTTTCCTGAAAGAATGCCTGTAATTTCTGTGCTGATAGCTCAGCTAAAATGTCTCCAGTCACCGTGATTTGATGATTTAAAAAATGCTGCTCAAAAAAATTAGGCTTACTTATTACGACGCCAGCCTTCGGTTCAGCCGCTCCAAAAACCAAACGACGAATACGTGAATGCACTAATGCCCCCGCACACATAGAACAGGGCTCCAATGTGACAAATAATTCCGCATCGACCAGACGATAATTGTTTATATTTTTTGCAGCATCACGCAATGCAACAATTTCAGCATGCGCAGTAGGATCATTAGTAGTTATAGGTTGATTCCATCCCCTGCCAATAATGATATTATCCAACACAACAATGGCACCAACTGGCACCTCACCTTTATCAGCAGCTATATCAGCCAGCAATAAAGCTTCATGCATCCATTGTTCATCGCTGGTCATTATTCCCACTCAATGGTAGCGGGCGGCTTGCTTGATACATCATAAACAACACGAGATACGTTAGGTATTTCGTTAATGATGCGACGCGATACTTCTTCCAGCAGTTCATAAGGTAAATGTGCCCAGCGAGCTGTCATAAAATCAATAGTTTCTACAGCGCGCAAGGAAATAACCCAGGCGTAACGTCTGCCATCACCGACTACACCCACGGATTTTACTGGTAAAAATACAGCAAAAGCCTGGCTGGTTTTATGATACCAATCGGCCTTATGCAACTCTTCAATAAAAATAGCATCCGCCAAACGTAAAGTATCAGCATATTCTTTTTTGACTTCACCAAGGATACGCACACCCAAACCAGGACCGGGAAATGGATGACGATAGACCATGTCGTAAGGTAGGCCTAACTCCAGCCCTAATTGGCGCACTTCATCCTTGAACAATTCACGCAAAGGCTCGACTAACTGGAATGCCATGTCTGCTGGCAACCCGCCAACATTATGATGCGATTTAATCACATGCGCCTTGCCATGCTTGGATGCCGCTGATTCAATCACATCCGGATATATCGTGCCTTGTGCCAGCCATTTTACATCTTTTAGTTTTTGGGCTTCTGTATCAAACACCTCGATGAATGTACCACCAATAATCTTGCGTTTCTTTTCAGGGTCATTCTCACCCGCCAGACGCCCCAAAAATAAATCCTGGGCATTGGAGCGAATCACTTTGACGCCCATATTGTCGGCAAACATTTTCATGACTTGTTCGCCCTCATTGAGACGCAACAAACCATTATCGACAAATACACAGGTTAATTGATCACCAATGGCCTTGTGCAATAACGCGGCAACAACTGAAGAATCCACTCCGCCAGATAATCCCAGCAATACTTTATCAGTACCAACTTTTGCCCTGACTGCCTTGATGGCATCTTCAATGATGTTGGCTGAAGTCCATAAACCATCACAACCACATATGTTATGTACAAAGTGCTCAAATATGCGCTGACCCTGCAAGGTATGTGTCACCTCGGGATGAAACTGTACCGCATAAAAATGACGCTCAGGATCATACATCCCTGCAATCGGAGCTGATTCTGTTGCTGCCATCAGGGAAAATTTAGGCGGCATGATAACGACTTTATCGCCATGGCTCATCCATACATCAAGAACCGCTTTACCATCCTTTTGATGATCGATAATATTTTCCAGCAGCTTGCTATTCCCACACACATCAACACTGGCATAACCGAATTCATGCACAGCTGAGCTTTCTACTTTTCCACCTAACTGCTCTGCCATAGTTTGCATGCCATAACAAATACCCAACACTGGCAATCCCATGGTAAACACACAATTGGCAGCGCGAGGCGAACCGGCTTCGGTGACACTTTCTGGCCCGCCAGACAGGATAATACCTTTGGCATTAAAAGCCCGAATCGCTTCTTCAGCAGTATCCCAGGAGTAAATTTCGCAATAGACACCGGCTTCACGCACACGGCGTGCAATCAACTGCGTATACTGTGAACCAAAATCCAAGATCAGAATACGTTGTGCGTGAATATCCAGGCTCATAAGAAATCTCTGTTGTTATCTGTTAGCTAAGTAAATTCGTTAAAACAAAAGCCCAGCAAACGCTGGGCTTTTCGACTTATTTCTAGGCGCATTACGATACTTTGTAGTTAGGCGCTTCTTTGGTAATGGTGACATCATGCACGTGGCTTTCATTCATGCCTGCGGATGTTACGCGTACAAATTCAGGCTCGGTACGCATCGCATCAATATCCAGACATCCGGTATAACCCATTGCCGAACGCAAACCACCCATCAATTGGTGAACAATTGCTGATACATGGCCTTTATAAGGAACCCGGCCTTCAATACCTTCAGGCACAAGCTTTTCTGTACCCGCAGAAGCATCCTGAAAATAACGGTCGCTGGAACCCTGGGTTTTGGACATTGCGCCAATTGAGCCCATACCACGATAGGATTTATACGAACGGCCCTGAAACAACTCAATCTCACCCGGCGCTTCATCGGTACCTGCTAACATACTGCCCATCATGACTGCATGGGCACCGGCAGCAATGGCTTTGGAAAAATCACCCGAATAACGAATGCCGCCATCAGCAATTAAAGGAACGTCGTAAGGTTTCAGCGCATCAGCCACATTGGAAATCGCCGAAATTTGCGGAACACCGATGCCGGTAACAATTCGGGTCGTACAAATCGAACCGGGGCCAATACCCACCTTTACCGCATCGGCGCCAGCCTCGACCAAGGCTATAGCACCTTCACCGGTAGCTACGTTACCGCCAATAACCTGGATGTTCGGGTATTTTTCCTTGATCATACGCACACGATCGAGCACATTACGTGAATGGCCGTGTGCTGTGTCAACGACAAGAACATCAACACCAGCGGCAATTAATGCGGCAACCCGATCCTCGGTATCCGGACTGGTACCGACAGATGCTCCCACTCGCAAACGACCCTGGCTATCTTTACATGCATGCGGATAAGTATGGGCTTTATGAATATCTTTTACTGTAATCATGCCCTTCAAATTAAAATCGTCATCAACAACCAATACTTTTTCTATGCGATGATCATGTAACAATTGTTTTACATGCTCTGGATCCGGGCTTTCACCCACAGTCACCAAACGCTCTTTTGGGGTCATGATGCTGGAAATCGGGGCATCAAGGTCGTTTTGATAACGGACATCACGATTGGTGACTATGCCCACCAAATCGCCGCCTTTTAAAACTGGCACACCGGAAATATTGTATTTATCTTTTAATTCGAACAGGTCGCGGATCGGGGCATCTGACTGGATGGTAATAGGGTCTTTGACAATGCCACTTTCATGTTTCTTGACTGCCAGGACTTGTCCCGCCTGTTCGGCAATCGACATGCTTTTATGAATTATGCCAATTCCACCTTCCTGCGCCATGGCAATGGCCAGACGGGCTTCAGTGACTGTATCCATCGCCGCGGAAACCAGCGGGATATTCAGCGTAATCTCTCGAGTTAAGCGCGTTTTAAGGCTAACATCGCGTGCAGTGACCTCGGAATAACGGGGGATTAACAGCACATCATCAAATGTGAGGGCTTCTTCGCGGATTCGCAACATGGGAGGCACCTTAAAAGCATCAAGCAATTGGCTAGAGTTAGGCACGTGATTATAATTTCTACAGCCGTAACAGTAAATCAACAATCTGTATTCATCTCGGTTTTAAGGCATTAACGGTAAAAATAATAATGACAAACAGCAACCGCGAGCAAAATCCCGTTCTCAGCGTGACTGAATTGAACCAGTACGCACGAGGCATCCTTGAAATGCACGTAGGCAAAATAGCCGTTATGGGAGAAATTTCGAACTTTTCCCAACCGAGCTCGGGACACTGGTACTTTACCCTGAAAGATGCCAATGCCCAGATACGCTGCGCCATGTTCAGGAATAAAAACCAGTTTTTACGCATAAAACCCCAAAATGGCATGCAAGTCATAATCCAGGGCAGCGTCAGCATTTACGAAGGCCGTGGTGATTACCAACTCATAGCCGATTACCTTGAGGAATCCGGAATTGGTGCACTGCAAAAACAGTTCGAGATATTAAAAGCCAAACTCAATGCTGAGGGCTTGTTTGATAGCAAACACAAACAACCCTTACCCCGGTTTCCCAAACACATCGGAATCATTACTTCAGCAACGGGTGCTGCCGTACACGATATTTTGACGGTTTTAAATGAACGTTATCCCTTGCTTGAAATAACCGTTATACCAACTGCCGTACAAGGCGCAAATGCTGCTGCTGAAATTTGTAATGCCATTGCCATGGCAGAACGCTGGAACAGTGAAAATATTGAAACCATTGATGTCATCATTGTTGGCCGTGGTGGTGGATCTATCGAAGACTTATGGTCATTTAACGAAGAAAGTGTGGCGCGCGCAATTTTTGACTGCAAGATTCCCGTCATCAGTGCCGTTGGCCATGAAGTCGATATCACCATAGCCGATTATGTCGCTGATGTACGCGCACCAACACCTTCAGCTGCAGCAGAAATGGTCAGCCCCGATCAATATGCCCTGATTCAACAGCTCGATCACCATGAACAGCAATTGGATACCCATATAGAAAATAGGTTAGAAAGATACAAAAAACACCTGGAACTTTTACAGAAAAGCCTTAAACACCCTGGTGAACGCTTGCACCACTTTCATTTGCAGTTTGAGCAATTACTCACGCAGTTACTTAATGCCCAGCAAAAAAAATGGCAAACAGCAGAACATACGATGACCATGCTGATAGACCGTTTTTATCAACGCTCACCAACATCAAAAATTAATATACACGCGAGTAATGTGCAAACCTTACAACAACTATTGCATAAATCCATGATGCAAAACCTGAAAGAGAAACAATCAATACTCGCACAGCAAGCACAAATACTGGATGCCGTGAGCCCTTTAGCTACCCTCAACCGCGGTTATGCTATTGTACGCAATAAGGACAATGCTATTATCACTGATACCAACAACAGTAAAATTGGCGACAATATCAGCGCCACTCTTGCTCACGGGGAACTCATCTGTACCGTTACCAAAATTAACAACAAAAGGAATATTCTATGACCTACATTGCTTTAAAACACATCCATATGCTTTGCGCCATGCTCTCCATCTTCGGTTTCATAACTCGCAGCATATGGGCATTCAGAGGTTCGCCCTTACTGCAAAAAAAATTCGTTAAAATAGCACCGCACATTATTGACACTTTACTTTTATTGAGCGCCATTGGCCTGGTAGTGACTACGCACCAATATCCTTTTGTTAGTGGCTGGATAACAGCAAAACTATTTGCCCTGGTTGCCTATATTGTTTTAGGGGTATTAACGCTGAAAAAAGCGAAAAATAATCAGCAACGTGTTGTATTTTTTGCACTGGCATTATTGAGTTTTATTTATATTGTGTTGGTAGCAAAATCCCACGATACACTTTTCTTTTTATAATGCCTGACTAGCTATGGTTATTGTTAATACCATAACCATAGCGAGCTCCGAATCCTTTTTAAATCCATAGCACAATAGCAAACAACGACTTTAAAAATGCATCTCGATTAAAATCAGTTTATTGTAAAACTTTTATTTGATAATCGAGTAATTCAGCAAAGACATGTAACAATGTTTTTTGAACTTCAGAAAAAATAATCGTCGATGAAGTTAACAGAGAAAGCTGTGTGATGGCTAATCCCGCATAACCACAAGGATTTATTTGCTGGAAGGGAGTTAAATCCATATCAATATTCAGACTCAACCCATGGTACGTACAGCCTTTTCTAACACGTAAACCTAATGAAGCAATTTTTGCTCCTGCCACATACACACCTGGTGCGCCATCTTTAAGCTCTGCATGTACTCCATAGATCTCCAGTGTTTTTAACACTGACTGCTCCATTACATGGACAAAATCACGTACCTTAATATTTTTGCGTTTGATATTGATCAGAAAATAAAAAACAAGCTGGCCAGGACCATGATAGGTCACCTGTCCACCCCTATCACTTTTCACCACAGGGATATTGGAAGTTGAAAGAATATGTATTTCTTTACCCGCCTGACCTAATGTAAAAACGGGTGGATGCTCAACAATCCAGCAAGCATCAACAGTATTTTCATCGCGGGTATCAGTAAAAGTTTTCATCGCTTGCCAAGTCACTGCATACGGCTGCAAACCCAGTTGCTTGACATGAAGTAGCTGATGATGGGGCACGATGACTAGATAACCATTTTTACGGCATCGTAAGTGAGAAGAGATTGATGGATATTCTGCAACTGATCAACGCCGGTAGCAACAATCACTATATGTACGCTCATAAAAGTACCTTTGCGACTATCTCGCGTGATAATTTTTTTGCGCTCAATTTCAGGGGCATGGCATTGAATAATCTCGAACACCCTGTCGATAAAATCCTCACGCGCATCACCCAATACTTTTATGGGGTACGCACACGGGAATTCTATTTTTGGCGGCTGTTGTTCTGTCATTACAATTAATCTTCAGCCAATTTAAAAATAAATAATTGCAACATATCCCATAACCTGCCAAAAAATCCTGCCTCAGGAATATCTTCACTCGCAACAAGATCTTGCCTGGAGGTAATACCATTTCCAGAATTAACTATTAACTCACCCAGCTTATCTCCTGATTTTATGGGTGCCTTTATATACTTATTCAAGGTTTGTTCAGTTTTTACACCTTCTTTTTGTGAACGCAACACAGTCACCCATATATCATCCTTAACCGCGAGCTTTAACTGTTCTTTTTCTCCGCCCCAGATACGCACATCGGCAACCTGCTGCCCCTTGGTGAACAACTTCATAGTCTGAAAATAACGAAACCCATAAGCGAACAGTTTTTGTGTTTCTGTTGCACGTGCTTTCTCAGAAGCTGTTCCCATCACTACAGAAACCAAACGCATATCATCTCTTTTAGCAGAGGCGACGAGACAATAACCTGCGCCGTCAGTATGTCCGGTTTTTAAACCATCAACAGTGGAATCACTCCACAACAAAAGATTTCTGTTAGGCTGTTCAATATTGTTATACATATAGGATTTTTGTGCGTAGGTTTTATATTGCTCAGGATAATCATGAATAATCGCTCTCGCCAAAACTGACATATCGCGTGCCGTTGTATAATGGTCTACATGAGGTAAACCATGTGGATTCATAAAATGGCTATCCTTAAGTCCCAATCTTTCTGCATGCCGGTTCATGACATCAGCAAAAGCATCTGAAGAACCGGAAATATGCTCAGCCAAAGCGACAGTCGCATCATTACCTGAAGATATGATTACCCCTTTTAATAAATCACGCACAGAAACCTGCGTGCCCACCTGAAGGAACATCAATGAAGAACCGGGAAATTTTTTGGCCCATGCATTTTCACTGACCGTAGTCATGTCATCGGGAGATATCGTCCCTTTGGCAATTTCATATTCCGCAATATACGCCGTCATCATTTTGGTCAAGCTGGCAGGCTCTAAACGTTGATCCGGTTTGTTTTCAGCAATGACATAACCAGTATTAGCATCAACAAGAATATAGGCCTTGGCTGCAATTTCGGGCGGAGATGATGTAAGTACCGGTTCAGCTGCAAAAACGCAGGATGAAAACAACGCAAATAAAATAATTATTTTAAGGCGTAAAAACATAATATTAACTCAGTAGTGTTATAGGTTTGTAAAAAGAACATGGTATTGATTTTATATAAAATATCTGGTGGTCTACCTTATTCGCATAGGCGCTGGAAATCCCTGCCTATGCAAATCAGCGGTAATTTTATCCACTTCATTTTCCGGCACAGGGCCAATACGTACGCGATAGTACTGATCTCTACCTGACTCAATATTCACTGCATTGGCGTAGGTATTATAAAGCTTTTTATGCACATTTTGGGCAAGGGCTTGTTCCAGATAAGCGCCCACCTGCAAATAAATATAACCAGGTGCAGTATTGGTTATAACATTCATGGAAGCGGCATTACTTTCCATACCCACACTGGCCGATGATGTATTGTTGCTTTCAGCAGCCCCATCTGTAGAAATAATATCTGAATTTATATTGACTGGCGTAATCGCTGAATACGTAGAATTTTTTTGCCACTCCTTAACATCAATGGCTTCCACAGTAACTTGCGCTGTTCCTTTCCCTATATATCCCAGTTTGGTTGCTGCTGCATAAGATAAATCTATGATGCGACCATCATGGAATGGCCCCCTGTCATTAACCCTAACGATTACCGTACGGCCATTGGCCATATTGGTCACTTTCACATAACAAGGTATTGGCAGCGTTTTATGCGCGGCAGTCATTTGATAAATATCGTATATTTCCCCATTGGAAGTTTTATGGCCATGAAATTTCAGACCATACCAGGAGGCCAATCCTTGCCCCTTATAACCTTTGGATGAAGGAAACACCTCGTAGGTTTTTCCCAAAACAGTGTAAGGACTTTTATTACCTGCCTTAGTTACATACTCTTCACGAGGAATAGCATCCTCGATTTTTGTTGGGTCAAGCAATAAATCCGGAGAAAAATCCTGGTCAACACTATAGCGCGAATCGGATGATTGTTTTTCCCTGGTGGCTTGACCTGTTTTCTCTGGTCCTTCAGGGATATGCTCACAGGAGGAAAGCACCGTAATCGCCATCAATATAAAAAAATATTTTGCATGCATCATTCAATATCCAGTTTGGCTTTTAGTATTTCACTTAACTGCAATGCAGCTAACGCATACATTGTGCTGTGATTATATCGCGTTATGGCATAAAAGTTTTCAAATCCCAGCCAATATTCATCCCCTCCTGGGGTAACATGCTTCATCAATGTCACTTTTGCTGAATCATTCAATTGTGCTGGAACTTTTACGTTCGCTTCACGCAACATCTTGACGGTGAGCTCAGGTTCCAGCACTGGCGAAATGAGCTTTTCATCACTCACTGGCTCTGCCAGCTGCAAGGCAACCATTTCACCATACTGCCAACCATGTTTGGCAAAATAATTGGCAACGCTTGCAATAGCATCGGCAGGGTTACTCCATATATCCGCTATACCATCCTGATCATAATCCACAGCAAAATCACGATAACTACTGGGCATAAACTGGCCAAAACCCATGGCGCCGGCATAGGAACCCGTTAATGCACTTGGATCCAACTTCTGTTCATCACACATCAACAAAAATTGCTCAAGTTGTTTCCTGAAGAATGGGGCACGCGGTTCATAGTCAAAACTTAATGTCAGTAATGCATCTAACACTTTATAATTACCCGTGATACGACCATAACGTGTTTCCACACCAATAATGGCAACAATGATTTCCGGGGCGACTTGATATTTTTTACTGACATCATTAATGATTTCACGATGCTCACGCCAAAAAATCACGCCCTTATCTATACGCTGAGGCTCTATAAAAATCTTGCGGTATTCCCCCCATGTCAATTTTTTTTCAGCAGGGCGAGAAATGGCATCAATAATGGATTGTTGTTTCGTCCCTTTTTCCAATATGCGCAATATATCATCCACATTTTTATTATTGGCTTCTGCAAATGTTTTGGCAAAAGTCTTAACCTCTTTTCTTTCGGCATAATCACTGGCATACAAAGAAACACTGGCCAGAGTGGAAAACAGTAAAAATATGACTTTATGAATAACTCTATACTGCACTTTTATTAAACCTCTCTGGTGAATTGCTGCTTATCTGCTGAAATTGCCATTAATAATCCAAAACCAATCATCAGTGTAACAATAGAGGTGCCACCTTGACTGACTAATGGCAAAGGCACTCCTACAATGGGTAATAATCCTGAAACCATACCCATATTCACAAACACATAGATAAAAAACGTAAGCGTTATACTTCCCGCCACTAACTGGTTGAAATTACTGGTCGCTGACCATGCTATATACAATCCACGAGAAATAATTGCAAAATAAATTAATAACAAAAACAATACACCCTTATAACCCAGCTCTTCAGAGAGTACTGCAATAATAAAGTCGGTATGGCTTTCAGGTAAAAAATTCAAATGTGACTGGGTTCCCTCAAGCCAACCTTTGCCGCTCCACCCACCGGAACCAATGGCCGTTTTTGATTGGATAATATTCCAGCCAGTGCCAAACTTGTCACGTTCAGGATCAATCAGGGTAAGAATGCGATTCTTCTGGTAATCATGCAAAACAAATAACCACATCGGCCATGCAGCTGCGACTAATAATACAACGGCACCGAAGACATAACGCCAAAAAATTCCCGCCAGCAATAAACCAAAAACACCGGATGTAGCCACCAATATAGCTGTCCCCAAATCGGGCTGTGCAGCTATTAAAATAACTGGAACAAAAATTAATATCAGCGCTACCACAATATGTTTAAGTTTTGGAGGTAGGTGTTTTTTGGTTAACCACCAAGCAATGGTTAATGGCATGGCAGTCTTTAATATCTCTGCAGGCTGAAAACGAGGCAAGCCCGGCAATTCTAACCATCGCACTGCACCTTTCGCTCCCACACCAAAAATGGGAATAAGTAACAACAAGATAACACCGCCACAATAAAAAATCGGGGCAATCCTACGATAAAAATGCATGGGGAACTGCGCTATAACCGTCATCGCCCCAAAAGCAATTAGAAAAAATATACTTTGCTTTTTAACGGAATCCATACTGGCATCACTACCACTATAAAGTACAAATAGACCATAACAAGCCAGCACTACCAAACAGATTAATAACCAGGGATCTATATGAATAATCTGCCAGATGCTGCGTTTACGCGCCAAGCCAAAAGGATCTATTTGTCTGACATAGTCACGATCTTTAGATTTCATTATTTTTTCTCGGCCAACTTTGCCATCCAGGCATCCATCACTTTTCTGGCTACGGGGGCAGCAGTAGAACTGCCATGTTCACCATTTTCAACCACAACAGCAATGGCAATTTCTGGATTTTCAACAGGTGCAAATCCCATAAACAAGGCATGATCATGGTTTCTTTTTGCCACTAGAGCTGCATTATAACGCTGGCCTTGTTTTATCCCTACCACTTGCGCCGTACCTGTTTTTCCTGCGATTTCATAAGTGAGTCCGGGCTTGATGACTTTTGCAGTCCCCCTGTCTCCATGCACCACAGCTCTCATGGCTTGTGTGACATAGTTCCAGCGTTGCTGATCTTTTAAAATCATGGGTTCCAGTTTTTTAGGGGGAATGTCAACACCATCCTGTTTTGCTACTAACTGCGGGACAAAACGCTCACCTTTATTGGCAATGATACTTGTCGCGTAAGCTAATTGCAGCGGCGTTACAATAAGATACCCCTGCCCTATCCCGATATTCACTGTATCACCGGCATACCACGCACCACGACCGGTTCCCTTTTTCCACTCTTGTGATGGATTAATACCATGACGTTCATCCGGCGAATCAATATTTGTGTATTTGCCAAAACCAAAGAAATCGTAATATTTGTGCATTCTATTGATGCCCATCTTATAGGCAAGCTGGTAAAAATACACATCACAGGATTGTTCAATGGCTTCCATATAACCAACACGTCCATGTCCCTCTCTTTTCCAGTCACGATAAAACCTTTTTTCACCGGGTATCTGGTAAGCGCCGCCATCACTAATATAAGTATCGAGTGTATAGACCCCTTCTTCAAGACCGGCCAACAATGAGAATGGCTTTATCGTCGAACCTGGAGGATATTGCGCCTGTAAAACACGATTAAAAAGTGGCAAGTCTATATCGTCCTGCAAACCCTTATAGGCAGAAAAACTGATGCCATTAACAAAAAGATTAGGGTCATAACTAGGCCGGCTTGCAGCAGCAATAATACCGCCCGTACGTACATCAATCGCCACAACAGCCCCACGATTTCCCTCGCCAATGGCATCGTAAGCGATTTTTTGAATATCCAGATCCAGATGCAAGGTGAGATTTTTTCCGGAAACCGGCGGCGTTCTTTCTAACGTCCGCAATACTTCACCCCGAGCATTCGTTTCTACATGCTCGTAGCCTACAGTTCCATGCAAAGTATCTTCATAACCCTTCTCAACGCCAATTTTTCCTATGTAGTCAGTACCGCCATAGTTATCTTTATCCAGCGCAAGTTGTTCTTTTTCATTGATACGACCAACATATCCCAACATATGTGCCAACATTTCTTGTTGTGGATAATAGCGGGCGAGGTTTACCTTGATCACAACCCCTTGTAGTCGAATGCGATTGGAAGCCACTTTGGCAATAGTATTTTCATCAAGATTAAACAGGATAGGTACAGCCTCAAACATTCTGAATGTGTTAGCTTTTTTCTCGAACCGGGCTATATCTTCATCATCAACAAGTTCCAGTTTTTTCAATGTATTCAATAATGCCGGCAAGTCATCTATGCGATCACGCTCCAGGGCTAAAACATAGGTTGGGCGATTTTCCGCAAGCAATCTCTGCTCCCGATCAAAAATCAAACCTCTGGGAGGAGGAATTCTCTGGAGTTGTACGCGATTTAATTGTGATTGTGTCTGGTAGATTTCGTATTGGTTAATCTGTAAATAATAAAAACGGGCAACGATAATCATTGAAAAAATGACTATGCAGACAATGGCTAACAAAATTCGCAGCCTGATGATACGTTGTTCGCGAGCATTATCGATCAGTGTTTGATGACGCTTCATGAGAACTACCGATGATAGGGATGACCCTGATTGATTGACCAGGCTCTGTAGATTTGCTCTGCCAACACCACACGAACCAAAGGATGCGGCAAAGTCAGTTTTGACAAAGAAAGTATAACATCGGCTTTTTTCAGGATAATCTCCGCCAACCCATCAGGCCCGCCAATGATGATTGCAACATTGCGCCCATCTCTTTGCCAATCCTTAATGTAACCTGCCAACTGGGGTGTTGTAATTGCCTTACCTAAAACATCTAACACAATCATTCTATCTGATGGCTTCACAATGTCGAGTATGGCTTTTGCTTCTTTCTCCTTGCATTGCTCAACATTATTATTTTTTATTCTTTTTTGCATGGGCAATTCAACTAATTCCAACTGGCAGTCGTCCGTAATTCTCTTTGCATACTCTTCATAACCATCGTTAACCCAGGATGGCATTTTTTGACCCACGGCAACTATTCGAATGCGCATATTATAATTGTGATTGATCCGGTTGAATTTCACCTGACCACAGTTTTTCAAGATCATACAAACTACGAACTTCTGGCAACATAATGTGTACAAGAATGGATGCCAAATCAACCAATACCCAATCCCCTGTATCTTCGCCTTCAACCCCAATCGGTTGTACGCCTTGCTTTTTAACTTTTTCAATCACATTAGCCGCTAATGATTTAACGTGACGTGTAGAAGTACCGGTAACAAATATCATCATATCAGTCATGGATGTTAATTTAGCCACATCCTGGATGGTAATATTAACCGCCTTCAGTTCTTCTAACGCATCAACTACTATTTTTTGCAATTCTTTGGTATTCATAAATTATTGGTATAACTCTTGTTGGTGGATGTAATGTTGCACTGCTTCTGGCAATAGGTATTCTATTGAATGATGTTGTTTCACCAACTGCCTGATTTTGGTTGAAGAAATATCCAGAGCGCTCACCGCGAGCTCATATATTGTGCCGGCGGGTTTATGAATACCTTCGAAAATAGCTATTCTATCTTTAATTAGCGGATTACTTATTGTAAGTGTCGTGGCAGGCCGATACATGACAATAAAATTCACCAGCTCAAAAAGCTCTTGCCAGTCTTTCCAGGTTTCAATGGCATTGAATGCATCAACACCCACTGCAAAATATAATGCAGATTCTGAACCGGATTCTGCCCGGATTTGCCGCAATGTATCTATCGAGTATGTCGGATTAATCCCATTTAATTCCCTTTCATCAATAGTAATGATATTGGAGCTCGCCACTGCCAATTCAAGCATTTTTTTTCTATCATCTTTAGATGCAATCGGCGAATGCCTGTGTACAGGGTTACAAGGCATCAAACGCACTTCAGACAAACCAAAAGCCTCAGCACACTCTATGGCTGAGCGCAGATGACCAAAATGAACAGGATCAAATGTTCCACCCAGAATGCCAATAACAGCAGCCTTGTTTAAGGTGCACTGATTCACTGACGGATATGCCCATCGCCAAGCACAACAAATTTCTGTGATGTTAAACCTTCAAGGCCTACCGGGCCTCGCGCATGAATTTTATCGGTAGATATGCCAATTTCTGCACCCAAACCATATTCAAATCCATCAGCGAAGCGCGTTGAGGCATTTACCATGACAGAACTGGAATCTACTGCCCGCAGAAACTGACGTGCCCTGGTATAATTTTCGGTGATGATTGAATCCGTATGTTGAGAACTGTAAGTATTGATATGTTCAATCGCAGCATCAAGACCATCAACAATTTTTATCGATAAAATCGGGGCGAGATACTCTGTCTTCCAGTCTTCTTCAGTGGCTAGCTTGGCGACTATAATCGCACAGGTTTTTTCACAACCGCGTAATTCAACACCTTTTTCAAGGTAGGCCTTAGCCAACAAAGGCAGCATTTCCTTTGCCCGTGCTGCTGAAACTAACAAGGTCTCCATGGTATTACAGGTGCCATAACGTTGTGTTTTGGCATTAATGGCAACATTAATAGCTTTTTCCGTATGGGCATCATCATCGATATAAACATGGCAAATACCATCAAGATGCTTGATAACAGGCACACGGGCATCCTTACTGATACGTTCGATTAATCCCTTTCCTCCACGAGGTACAATGACATCAATATATTGGGGCATGGTAATCATTTGACCTACTGCATCCCTGTCAATCACTTCTATTACCTGCACTGCGTATGCAGGCAAACCTGCATCTAACAATCCGACTTTAACGCATTGTGCAATTGCCTGATTAGAATGAATGGATTCTGATCCGCCACGCAGAACCGCAGCATTACCTGATTTCACACATAGTGCAGCAGCTTCTACGGTCACATTAGGTCGCGACTCATAAATAATACCTATTACCCCTAAAGGCACACGCATTTTACCCACCTGGATACCACTAGGGCGAAATGTTAAATCAGTAATGGTTCCAATAGGGTCGGCCAAGGCTGCTACCTGGTATAAACCTTCCAGCATCCCATCAATTCGAGAAGGGGTTAATTCAAGACGATCCAGCAATGCGGCATCAAGGCCTTTAGCCCTGCCATTGTCCATATCCAGTTTATTGGCTGCAGCGAGAGCTTCACGTGATGAGTCTATGGCCTTGGCCATGGCTATTAACGCAGTATTTTTGAGGCGGGTATCTGCCATTGCCATCAGTCGCGAAGCTGATCGAGCCCGCTGGCCTACTTGCAACATGTAGGAGGTAATATCCATTCGCTTTTTCTCTGCCTATCGTAATAAATTGAAAACCGGTTTACGTAATATAGGAGAAATTCTAGCACAATTGAGGCATAGAGCGCGATTTGTCTCGACACTCTTGTATGACTTACTTTAAGGATTGTAGCTTTGTAAACAATCCGTTGAGCCGGATTTAAGCGTCATTTTAACTGGATAAATGCAACGATAATGGCTGTAACAGCTAATAATATTGAAGCTCCGGTAACCATTTGAAAGATTTTTACTTTGTGCATCAATTGAATCTGTTCATCATATAATTGCTCCATCCGTGCACTCAAGCCACCGGGCTGCTCCAGAGTCAACGGCGAATCGACAGATAGCATATCAGCCGAATTATTCAAAACTGCTACTTTCTCATTTAATTGTTTTTCCATGTTGTCAATTTTGGCATTGGTTTCTGCAAATTTCTGCATCAGCATTACATTAAGACGCAAATCCAGAATGCCTTGTATATCCTGGTCCATCGTTTGCGAAATTTTATCTGCTATCTGTGATTCAAGCATAGCCTGGAATTCTGCCTTGAGTGTCATTGCAGTTTGAGAAAGCTGATCCTGCACTGATGTATTTACACTAGAAAGTATCAACTCCATATCAACTGGTGCTTGCTGTAAAACAGGTATTTCAATAACCGCTTCCGGCTTTGGCAAAGGTATTTGCGCTAAAGCGTCATCTATCATTTGGGCACAAATACGCTCAACATCTTCTCTATTGATTCCTGCCTGAATAACTTCTGCAGACAATTGCAGATTTTGATCATTCTGGCCAACCACCACCCCTGCAGATTTCTCAACCATGAAATCAGCAATATCAGTCTCCGGCATAGGAGAAAGATCCTGTTTTTCTGTCTGTGCTTCCATTACGGACTCTTTATATTCAGCCATAAAGTCAGCAATATCTGTTTCCACCACAGTATCTCCAGAAGGTATATCGAACTCCTGGTTTTCTGTTGGGCTAACTTCAGCCAGCTCAATGAAGGTTGAAGAAGCCAAAAGCGCGTTTAAGGCTTCATCAACGGGTGGTTTCGAAAGAATATAATTAGCGCCAATCGCCAAAGCTTCCTCTAAATACCCGTCTTGCTCCTTCCCGGTACACATGACAATCGGGACTCGCTGAAATCCAGCCATTTGACGTATATGTTGGGTCGCCTCAAAACCATCAATGCCAGGCATTAAATGATCCATAAAAATAATATCCGGTTGTATGGCAGGCAAAGTGCTATATGCCTGCTGGGCTGAATCAACCAACTCAACAACCAAACCATGGGACTCCAGTTTTTTCTTTAATGTCACTCGTGCGAGCTTGGAATCATCAACAATAAGTGCTCTATGAAATGCCATGCCTTCTACCTTTTTTATTTTTATGTTAACCAATAATATATAAAATCAATTTCCACAATCACCCAGGCTATGAGTTGTGCTCTTTATCTCATTTAACCTGTAAAGTTTAACCCTTGTGTTTTTGTCCATACTCAGCAAAAGCCGCTTTAGCTTCAGCCATTTCTTCATCTGTAAGAATAACCACTTCACCTAATTGTTTGGCAAGACTGTATTGGACGCACAAACTTTCCAGTTCAAGGGCTAATCCATACGCACCGGCCAAAGATGAGCCCACAGCCAACATACCATGATTGGCCATCAAGCAAGCATTATACCCCGTCATTGCTTTCATAATATTATTCGACAACGCATGAGTACCAAAAGTAGCATATTCAGCACAGGGAATTTTCTTACCTCCGAACAAAGCTACCATATAATGGAAAGCAGGAACGGGTTTGCGTAATACTGACAATGCCGTTGCTGCCGGAGAATGTGCATGCACAACAGCATTCACTTCCGGGCGATGGTGGTAGATATCTGCATGAATCTTCCATTCACTGGACGGAACCAATCCTTCGCCAATTCTATTGCCTTCACTATCAAGCTGGACAATATCTTGTGGTTGCAAATGTTCATACGGCACACCGCTCGGCGTAATCAAAAAACCGTTATTATTACGCACACTGATATTGCCACTTTTTGCTGCCGTTAGACGATCAATATGCATGGAGCATGCAGCTCGAATAATCTCTTCCCGAAGATCCTTAAACTGCATGCTTTATCCTGGCCTTTAACTTTTGCAAACTTTGGGCATTGGCATCAAAGATGCCGAATTCGGTAATCAACCCGGTAACATATTTGGCAGGAGTGACATCAAATGCAGGATTTAATGCCTTTACACCTTGTGCTGTAATTGAAATCGAATCTACTTGTTGTTCCTTATTGCATCCGGTCATGGTTAATACTTCCTGCTCGCTTCTATATTCAATAGGAATTTCACTGCCTGTTTTCATATTCCAGTCAATCGTTGAACTCGGCAAAGCCACATAAAAAGGCACATCATTATCAGCCGCAGCCAAGGCTTTTAAATAGGTGCCAATTTTATTACACACATCACCATTCGCAGTGGTTCTATCACTACCGACAATACATAAATCGACCATGCCGGCTTGCATCAAATATCCACCGGTATTATCAGCAATCAATGTATGCGCCACGCCCTGCTCTTTCAATTCGAAACAGGTCAGGAAAGCTCCCTGATTTCTAGGCCGGGTTTCATCTACCCAAACATGAATATCAATGCCTTTTTGCTGTGCCTTATAAATAGGCGCGAGTGCTGTTCCCCAATCTACAGTTGCCAGCCAACCTGCATTGCAATGTGTCAAAACATTGATAGTTTGCCCATCTTTTTGGGCGATTATTTTTTCAATAATTTCCAGGCCGGCATCACCAATTGCGCTACACGCCGCAACATCTTCACTGGCTATCATCGCTGCCTCCCGGCAAGCAATGGCATAAGCTTTCTCTACATCACCCGCATTGATTCGCCCTAACATACGATCAACAGCCCACGCCAGATTTACCGCTGTTGGACGCGTAGCCTTTATTTTTTTTGAAGACTCCGTTAATGAAATATTTTCCTTCACTGCTAACACTATTCCATAGGCAGCCACAGCACCGATGGCAGGTGCACCCCTGACCTGCATAGAAGTAATGGCATGGCAAACATCATGAAATGAGGTTAATTCCATCCATTTCACTTCAAACGGCAGCAGCGTTTGATCGAGTATCGTTAAAATCGCCTTGGCTGTATCAAACTTCAGGCTTTGGTGATGTTGACCCTGGATTTTCAATCCACTGACTCCCTGGCCTCGCGTACAACGCCTTCTTGTGTCGTTGAGGCAACTATATGGCCATCCTTGTTAAACACCCTGCCACGACAAAATGCACGCGCACCATCGGCAACGATACTTTCCATTTCATATAACAACCAATCGTCAATACGAAAAGGCTTATGGAACCAGATGGAGTGATCCAGGGATGCCATTTTTATGCCACCTCCCCAAGGCGATTTACCATGGGGACGTAAAGCCGTATGTAAAAGAAGATGATCTGATGCATAAGCTAACAACTCTTGATGCAAAGGATAATCATTGATTAGCTCCCCATTACTTTTGAACCACACATAACTCGTTGAAGATTTGGCTTCCAGTTTCTTTGGGTTCACCGGATCTACCTGACGATATTCAATGGGCCAGGATTTCTGCAAGTTACCCCCTAAAATTTCAGTGTAATACATTTCATCATTCATCAATTGCTCAGGACCTTGAACCAGTGGCATGACACAGCCATGCTCAATGATGCCATCCTCTGCCAGTTGATAGGATAAGCTGACATTGAAAATAGGCCTGCCATGCTGAATGGCGACCACTCTGCGAGTAGTAAACGTTTTACCATCCCTTATACGATCCACTTCGTAAACAATAGGGATATCATCACTTCCCTCTCGCAAGAAATAGGCATGTAAAGAATGCAGGATCAATGGGGTTGCAACAGTTCTTGAAGCAGCATTCATGGCTTGCGCCAATACCTGACCGCCATAAACCTGTTGTCTGGCAGCATCCAGTGTTTTTCCACGAAAAATATTAATCTCGATTTTTTCAAGATCAATATCTGCAATTAATTGTGAAAGTGCTCGTCCCATAAATCCGTCTCCCCATTAAAGGTGCAAAGTGTAGTAAAGGAGAACTCCAAGTTCTATAAAAAGATTAGCTTCTTTTCTAGCGAAGATGTTATCAGCTGCTATGCTTTTTGTAAGGCAACATAATTTTGTCATAAAAAGGATTTAGACTACCCAGACAATAACTCAGACGGAGTTGATAAAAATGAATACCGTTATTTCTTTTGAATATTATTCAACGTTTGCACCTGTCACCTGTGCATTTATGGCTGATGAGCCGTTAAATCCTCAAATGAGTGCCTACAAAAATACCAAACCCTTACAATCGATAGATCGTGGCTATTGTATTTATTCTGCCAGAAAGCCTGCCTTAATCACCAACAGCCGATTGATAAAGTAAAAAGGCAGCTAAGGCTGCCTTTTTATCTACGAGTGCAAGTTTAGTGCGTTAGTGAATTTGCCAGGTGATAAAATTCTCAGCCGGTGCAATCCCTGGCCATGTACCCGCAGTATTTCTGAAATCAAGACCTACTGACAGATAGCTCCCATCTCTCTCGATGGTTAACCAACGGAATAACATACCAATGTCTGCTGGAATAACATTTACCTGACCAACCAATACCGAGGCATAGGGTATTTGCATTCCATTCATACAAATATTACCCGGTGTAGACGTCGGGTTATCACAATCAGCAGCTCCACTGGATATATCATCACTGCCACCAATGCCAGGCAAGCTATTAATTGAAATTGGAATAGTTTGCGAGCCAATTAAAGCTTGAAAGGATGGTGATGTCATAAACGATTCCAGACCATCTCCAATTACAGTCGACAGCACTGAGTTTGTCACAAAAGGATCAACTGGCTGTGTGTAGCTATTTACCCTGACAACGGTGGTGTTTTCTATCAAGGTAATCTTTGGCAACCCGTCGACAGCAGTAATTGCAACTTCCATTTCCATATCAATATTGGCATCAACCAACGCAACTGCATCAGTGACATTATCCAATTGTATATCCAGATCATTAACCACCAATTTGATGGAAGCAGGGTGAGCTTCATTGGTAATGCATTTACCTAACACACAAACTTGTCCTGCCTTGGTATCCTGGCTCGTAAAATAGACCGAAGGGGCTTCATTGGTATGTAATGTAAAACTCAGCTGATCTGCCGGATCTACATTAAAGCTCCCTGATGAAAAGTCAGCACCGGTTAAAGCCAGATCAAAATCATCAAACATCCCCGACTGATGATTAGTCAATAACCACTGATTAATGGTATTTGAAGGTATTGCAAAAGATACATCCAGAAGATTTTTGACGCCCGCAATAGTAATACCCCAGCCATGAATGAATGGCATCAGATTCTTATAATAATCACCCTGCGGTGCAAACGCAGAACCTAATCCACCATTAACGGCAGTATAGGATGGTGAATAAAATGCCGGAGACACATAATCGTAACCATTAAAAACAAAATGCGGGTTATTGTTATACACCGCATAAGCGGTTACTGCTGAAGAATTACGATTAATTTGTTTATTATTTAAGGGTGGATTTAATTTTATGGTTGTCGCATTCATGGGCAACATGGCCAAAGCGGAATCAATCATAGGACCCACTTTATTTTCAATAGAGCGACTAATCATATCCATCAACTCTTTTTTATCTGTCAGGTCGTTATTATTCAAATCTGAACCTAATGCCAAATACAATAATGCAAATCCTGAAATATATTTTGTGCAAATATCACAATTACCCGTCACTGCAGGTACTTTTAATAAATCAGTCAATTCTAGACGGAGAGGATTAACCCGCTCATAACCCAGGGTAAAATTACTGTCCGGGTAAACCCTGACATCGGTTTCGACAGTAAATTTAGACATGACTATCCTGCCTTTTAAACCCCCTAAATACGTGTAACTATCTGGCTCCCCAAAAAATGGAGGTCCATCATTTCTTACGCCGGCAACTTCAACATCTGCTGTAAAATCCTTAAACCACAATGATAGATTGGCCAACAAATTATCATTTTTTTCATCAAATTCGATATCAACTGCCGGTGTATCAATGTCAATATTTTTAATATAAACAATACAATCCGTTACCCCTGCACCCGGATTAAATAACAATCCGCTACACTGGGCGCTATCAGCCGGGAATATATAAACATGGACACCTGTATAAGCTGAAGGACGACATTCCTCAACGTTATCAATAACCGGAGAAGGGAAAACACAACCAGTACCTGTGCTTGTGATAGTTATATTATTTGCTGCAAAGGTAGAATACAGTCGTGGATTCTTCATCTTTTCACCCGGCAATGGTGCACGTTTAGCACCTAGCACCCTCGGGTTAGTTGATACAAACGGATCAAAAATATCATCATAAACTGGCTCGCCCACGCCAAAAATGTTTGTCGAAGAGTTATCCAGTAAATTAAAGGCATTGACGATCATGCCATTCAACATGGGTGTCACATTCAAGAACAATGGATCATTGATTTGTAATGCTTTTTGGCGCGCGATATACGTACCTGATGCCATAAATTGCTCAGTGCGTGTTTGTTCGGGAACATCGGTAATGGTATAGGTAAAATGCGGCGAATTTATCGCGACACCCGTATCCGGATAATTCGGCAAAAGAGCGCGGTACGTTTTTGTTGTATTGTTAAACTGGTTATTTCCAACAGGGTCATTAGTCGTGGGAGTCAATATCACGGCTCCACCTGGTGCAGTAAACTGCAAACTGGCTATCGGGGAAACATCGACCAGATCACCTTCAACAGCAATGGTTGATCCTGTAGCAGGAGAGCCATCTCCGTTAGCAACAGAAGGCACGACACTGTCTACAGTAATGCGCGGAGGAATACTGTCTAAAAAGAAGGTGAAGGTTTTAGACGCCACAAGTGTCGGTCGCCCATTGACATCAGGAACAGGTAAATCATTAACATCTAATAACATTTGCCCTGCTACCAGCGTGTTATCGCCTTGCACAAGCGCGTTTCTGGTACTCACCATTGTCGCTACAACGGTATCTGAAATATTATCATTAGGAATAAACTTGTCGGTAACATCAGTGCCGTTTAAATAAAGGATGATATTGGCGTTACTGACCGGGCCATAGTGCTTCACCTTCATTTTCTTTTCTTTGGTGTCGTAAACACTGGAACCGGGTAATGGAGTGACTAATTTAAATTTTGCCCGCGGTGTCTCTGGCTCAATGCGCTCTTCACAACCGACTATAAAAGCCAGCGCCGAGAAGACAAAAACAGGAACTATTCTGGACTTAAACAACATATTACCAACCCTTTTCAGGTTCTTAGAGCCTTACGAATGAAGCAAACAGTGGCTTCTATTATTTATTATCATTATCACTTACATGAAAAAAACCTAGCTCTCTTTCAAGAGCCAAGCTTTTCAATATAGCTACTTTTTCAGGTAAAAAAAAGCGTTGGCTATTTATCAGGGTGCCACATAATTAGGGCATTCCACAGGCGGCGTCACCACATCGCATGTAGTGTCAGTAATATTGAGTCGGAATATACCTTTTTCAGGCAATGTTGGCTCAACATCAACTACTGTCGCTGATAATTTTATAAACTCTTCCTGCGCATCGACAGTCAAGTCTTGTAATACCAGCCAGGCAGATATATCAAACAGGCCTAATCCTGCCAAATTAACATTCTGGATAACCGGTTCATTGAAGACTGCAATGCTATCCTGAATATAAGTTCCTAAAAACTCAGGGAAAACTTCCAGCACAGAAGCTTCTGTTACAAGATTCTGGAAGCTGCTCACTGATTGCACGTCCAATACCACATTACCGGTATCTATGGATGTGAACGGTAATGAAGTTGATGAATCCAGACCGTAATTGACCAATGCCTTCACATCAACCAACAAATTGAGGGTATCAGCCACGCCGCCTACTGGCGTTGGGCTACCATCACGATAGACACGCACAATAACCCTTACCGCATACAGCTTAAGCTCTAAACCGGAAGTGGCGGCATTGATAAAATTGGCATGTGGAACCGCTTCAAGACTGACTATTATGCTGACGTCATCATCATAATCCAGGTCGTAATTTAACACAGCAAAAGCCGCTGACTGATCGACTATCAGTTTACCCAAACTGCCTGCCGTGGTACCTAAATCAGATATTTTTAAATCCTGTTGATTTAAATTCAACACTCTTGATTGATAAACAGCCAATAACAATTGGTTCAGGCTGTTTTCTGAAAGTGCTATGACAACGTCATCGGAAGTACCCATTAACTTGCTGGTAATGATGCTGGCATTTAATGGATCAAAATAGGATCCCAATGCAGCAGTATCATTAGCGTCACCAGAGTCATCATCATCTGCATAGGTGCTTCCACCCAAACCGATAAATCCACCCACAACAGTGCTGGCTTGTTTCGATTCAGTAACATCAGACCCGCTAAATGCAAAATTAAGGCTGCTAACTTGTACATCCAGTGTATTTTTTACCGGGTAGATCAGCGTGGTATTCGATACTGACGCATCCGCTAATGCCGCTTCAAGATCAGGTGTTAATCTGGTTACCAACTCAGCAACAACTTGCGTTTCCAATGTACCTACCGCACCGGTACCCACTCCACTCAATGTTCCGTTCATTTGACCGGCTGTTTTTCCACCACAAATATTACAACTACTGTTTACCGCTGTAGCGGTTCCTAAATCAAGACTATAGGGTGATACAGGTAATGAGAAGTCCATAATTTTACCGGTCGTTTTGGAAACATTAACGACAACAGTAAATACCACATCAGGATTAGCACCTGCCCCAAACTGCAAGGTTGAAATTAATGCGCCGGTATAATTCAAAAGCCCATCAAAAGCCGGATTATCAATCGTTACGTTGAGCTGTTCAAAACTTACTGCGACTTCCAGAGGAAAGGTATCATCACTGCTTGAACCTGAATCCAGTACCGTAACATTGGTAGTTACCGCACCCGTATTTTCAACTTTGCTGACAAATAATTTACAGTCATCTTCTGTTACGCCAGAAACAAAGTTTACAAATTGGCAATCCGTATTAGATACGCCACCATCTCCAATTTCCAATATTGCTGTAAGTCCAGTATCGTCATAAGCTGAACTGGCATCCGCGATATCCGCATGTGGATTTGCTACAAATTCAGTGAATGCTGCATTCAACTCATTCTCCATCAACTCACCCACCCACTTCTCGATCACATTAAAGGCTGAGTTATTCATCTGTATTGCTGCACCGTATTTGATGGTCGTTTTAGGTACAACAAACTGGGTAGTTTCAGTATCACCGTCAGCATCTGTGGCAATAATATCAAAATCAGATGTGTCTACAATGCTTGATGCACCTGACCGTAATGGTGGCATGGTATCAAAGGCTCTTGCAAAAGCATGGGCAGTGGGAGCTGGCAAGGTAATACTATCAGCAAGAATACTATTAAGGGTTACTGAAGCGAGAGTCGCCACACGCGTTGCGCCGTTGGCAGTGAATGGGCCGGTGCCTGTCAACGAGGTTAAAATCACTTCAGGCTTTGCATCATAAGTAAAACATACACCAGAGTTCTGGCTGCCAGACATTTTCACGGTAAGACAGTTATCTGCACCTTCTTCAAGGATACCGGTTAATGAATAAATAGTAGCCGTTCTGTTGGCCGTACCTGTAGAAGGTGTAAACATTGCAGTGACATCAACCGAGTTGAGGATAACTTCCAGACTGGATGCATTGGTCACACTGTCGGCGAAAGCAATTTCAAAATCAGCTGAAGCATCGTCGATAGTTCCCTCATCAAGAGGGAATTCAACAGACACTTTTTTAGGGAAGCCGCCACCGCCACCGCCACCGCCACCGCCGCCGCAAGCAGTAATGGATATTGCAGATGCCAATAACAGGCTAATCAATGAATGTCTTTTGAATGAATAAATGACGGACAACAACATAATTTTCACTTTTCCCGAGTGCTATTGCATTGAATAAGCACTCTTTTGATTATTATTAAACTTATTCGAAATATAACCGAAAAGACCAGAAGAAGAAACGTGGGTACACGACAAAAACCTCAATTTTCGACTGTCGGGCCAATAGGCTGCCTCCTCGGTACTTGGCAAACACTCTTACACTCAACTTCACACAACTACTCAAAACGCCTATAACAATCCTGATTTATGTCTTTGTAGTAGATGTAATGCGCTCTAACTCAGTCAATTTCAAGAGCGCCTCTTCATAATTATCACCACACACCCACTCTTCAGCCTGGAAAATCGAACAACATTGCGGGCGCCGGGGATCGCCAAACAGATCGCACAGATTGTCGACGTTTAGGTGAATGCATCGCTCACCGGCCTTTTTCCCTTGTGGCATTGCATAATAGGGTTGTGAAATAGATGGTGCGATACAGCAGGCACCGCAACCAGCCCGGCATTCCATCTTTATTTACCAAATGGCTTAATGAGTATTAACAGCTGCGGCAATAAGGATAATGCCCCTAATAATGCTGCAAACATCGCCAAACCCGTCAACAAACCAAAATAGATGCTTGGAGTAAAATTCGACAGGGTTAATATCGAAAATCCGGCAATAATAACCACCGAGGTATAAACCATAGCCATACCTATGCTGGCATGGCAACGATACATGGTGGCTATATAATCACGATCTTTCAGGAATTCTTTTTCAAAACGATGGATATAATGAATAGTGTCATCGACTCCAATGCCGACGGTAATGCCGGCTATCATGATGCTCATCATATCCAGGGGAATGCCAAACCAGCCCATACATCCCAATACAAATAACGCTGCCAATATATTGGGGGTAATGGCAATCACAGAAACTTTAACCGATCGAAACAACACAACAAACATCAACATAATGGCAATAAACACAGCACCTAACGAAACAATTTGCGAACTGAAAAGGCTTTGCAACATATTGTTATACATCACCATCATACCGGTTAACTCATAGTCCTCTTTTTTATAACCCATTTCACTGGTCATAAAATGATTGATATCCTTGATCATTTGCGACCTGTTCAGGCTTTTACTGGTTTCTTTTACTCGAACCGTAATACGCGTTTGCGATCCATCAGCTGACAAATATGGCTTCACTAACACTGAATCTATATCATTCGACAAATTCTTTTTGATGAGTGCCAGCTGCACATCATCTACAGCGCCTTCAGTAACATCATTTAATACGCTGTACAATGTTGCCAACGAGAGCACTTTCCCTGTTGAATCGATCTTATCAATGTAATCATGAACCTTTTTAATTTCCTGCATTCCCCGCCTTGAAAACCAATAACTCATTGCATAAGGTGTCGATTGACCAGAAGCAAAATCATCCCCTTCATCTTCAGCAAACACGTCATCAAAATCATCATCAACGACTTCTGCGGCTTTCACAATTTTAGGCGCAGGCGCAACGGGCTTATGATAGATAACAATGTCTAGTGGCAAAGTTCCTCCCAATTCGGCATCTATCTGCAACATCCCTTGATAAATTTCGGTACTTTCATCGAAGTAATCAATAAACCGGTTTTCGACTTTTAATTGAAAAATACCCCAGATGCTAAAAACAAAAATCATTGCACTTATAAGCATTAATAATTTGCCGTGCAGATGGGTAAATCGGGCGAATATACTCGTAACATTGCGTGTCAATTTATCATCATTGCCAATAAACTCCCTTGGCAACAACAACAGGCCGGCGGGTAACAGGAAAAATCCAATCACTAATGACAAACCCACAGCAATGGTCATCATCCAGCCAAAATCAATCACAGGCCGAATACCACTAAGTACTAACGATAGAAATGCCACCATTGTGGTTAGCGTAGTGTAAACACAGGGCTTGAACATATGATGGACAGTTTTCATAACTAACTGAAACTGATCCATATCAGGTTCTTCTTTTTCCGACTCAATAAAACTGACCACAATATGAATAGTAATAGAGAGGGCAATAATCAGCAGTAAAGCAATAAAGTTAGCCGATATGACGGTAAGCTTCACACCCAGCCAGGCAACCCCACCTAACATATATATGCAGGTTAAACCACAGGTAGCCAATGGCAAGACAACCCATCGCGGAGAGCGGAATATCAGTATCAGGGTCAGGATAATAAAAAGTCCGATTGCCGTACCAAAAACCGCCATATCACTTTGCACATAATCGAGCATATCACTCAAAATCATCGGCAATCCACCCAGAAAAATCTGCGCATGATGCCGATATAATTGCAGCACTGCCCTGACATCAATGACTAGTTTTTTCTCCAGCCGATTTCTTTCAACCCGCTCTTTGTCATAGGTCTTTTCTAGTAAATCAAGTTCATGATCCTGCTCAGCAGAACGATCTTTAACAGCTTTTAGATCATCTCTTTTTATGCGCAAATCACGCAATTTTTCATCTGCCAACAAGTTAATTTGTATGGCTGTTGTGGTCTGTTTCTTACTGGTGATCAATTCGCTATAAATCGGGCTCTGCAAAAATTCCTGACGCGCCAACTGCTTATCAACCGTACCATCATTAAGATAATGTACGCCTTCATTGAAATTCGATAAGGTAACTCTGGGGCTATATAAAAGTGGCACATCCAGATAAGTAACAACACTACTCACTCCGGGCAATTTTTGCAGATCCGCCTTTAGTGCAGCCACATGCTGTATTGTTGATGCAGAAAACAAGTCTTCTTTCGGTTGATAAGTCACTACCAGAAATTCCGTAGCGCCATATTCTTTATAGACTTTTCTATACGTTTCTAACGATTTGTCACCTTCCAATACCAATGAATCGCCTGACGCATCCAGTTGTAATTGGGGAATTTTACTGCCAAATACTATTGCCGTAATCAATAAAAAAACAAGGATCAAAAAAGGATGACGCATTAACCTGGCATAAAAATCGTTATACGCTGAGCCATTATTTACAACCATCAATTGTGCTCCGCACTATCTATTCCCCATTGCGGGATTAACTCATGGGGAATATCGAGTTGTTGCAAAATTCTGGCGACAACAAAATCCACCAAATCAGCAATCGTTTGTGGCTTATGATAAAAACCCGGGCTGGCCGGTAAAATTCGCACCCCTAGACAAGCCAGTTTATGCATATGTTCCAGTTGTATTGCCGATACTGGCATTTCTCGAGGCACTATTAATAAACGCCGATGTTCTTTCAAAAATACAGTGGCGGCCCGTTCGATCAAATTATCACTGGCACCATTGGCAATGGCCGACAGTGTACCTGTGCTGCAAGGGCAAACCACCATGGCATCTATCTGCGCGGAACCTGATGCCACTGGCGATAACCAGTCTTTTTGTTCATAACAATATAAACTGCCTTTATCCGAACGGGTCAGCTGTCGAAAAAACCCGGGCTGCGCGCTAGCCATCAACGGTATTTCGTAGCCACATTCGAGACGAGCTACTTCTTTAGCGGCATCAGATATTATTAAATGTACATTCAAGTCTTGCTCAAGCAGGCATTGCAAAAGACGCACCCCATATTGAAAACCTGAAGCTCCGGATATCGCCAAACAGACTGATTTTTTACGCATATTTAGCCTCTAACGCTTCTTTTAGTTTCCCGTGTAACCCCTGGAAGCCACCATTACTCATCAAAACAATATGATCACCTGGCTTTGCCTCGTTAACTATCGCATTAAGCATAGGCCCAAGCTCTTTATATATTACACCCGCCTCCCCTTTCATTTTCCAGCTGGTGTTATCTGACATAAACCAGAACGCCTTGTCAGCAAGCGCCACTGAACCTGCCAATGTCTCGGCATGCACACCCATTTTCATGGTATTTGAACGTGGCTCAAGCACCGCTAACACACGACCTTTCACCTTGGCACGAATGCCGGCAAGAGTTGTGGCTATCGCTGTCGGATGATGGGCAAAATCATCATATAAAACGATGCCTGCCACTTCGGCGTACTTTTCCATGCGGCGTTTTACACCATCAAAATGGCATAATGCTTCAGCAGCCGTTGCCGGATGCACTCCCACATGTTCCGCTGCTGCCACTGCTGCAAGCGCGTTATTCACGTTATGCAGGCCGGTTAAATCCCACTTTATAATGAGTTTGGTTTTGTCTGCCGGATGGTGATTGCTGATCACCTCAAATTCACCACCATCATCTGTAATCAGGCGCGCTTGAAAATCTGCGTTAGTGCCAAAAGATACTGTGGGTGTCCAGCAACCCATGGCTATTACATCCTTTAAATTTTTATCATCCTGACAATAAACCACCTTGCCATTTTCCGGCACAATACGCATCAAATGATGAAACTGTTTTTTGATAGCTTCAAGATTTTCGAAAATATCCGCATGGTCGTACTCAAGGTTATTCATGATTAATGTGCGCGGCTGGTAATGCAGGAATTTACTGCGCTTGTCAAAAAATGCCGTATCGTATTCATCGGCCTCTACCACAAAAAATACGCTGTCACCGATACGCGCCGAAAACGGGAAATTCTTTAGTACGCCACCTATAAGAAAACCGGGCTTCATGCCAGCATATTCCAGAATCCAGGCTAACATGCTGGCAGTTGTCGTTTTTCCATGTGTGCCGGCAACTGCCAATACCCATTTATCCCTGATCACATGATCATGTAAAAATTGTGGCCCCGACGTATAGGCAAGTCCAGCATTCAATACATGCTCAACCATGGGATTACCACGACTCATGGCATTGCCGATAACCACTAAATCTGGCGCTGGTGTTAAATATTCAGGTTTATATCCCTGATCCAGTCGAATTCCGGCATCTGCAAGCTGTGTACTCATGGGAGGATATACATTGTCATCACAACCTGACACCTCAAAGCCCATTTCTCTGGCTAAAATCGCCAAACTTCCCATAAAAGTGCCACAAATGCCCAATATATATATATGCATATTTCACTCCTTAACCAATCTCCCACCTTAACATGCCTAGACTGGCTTGAAAATTCTTCATGGCAGTGGCGAGTAATTTTCAGTATCATTTCACGCTTAATTTCGACTTGATCAATTCCCGGGATGCTCTCATGGCCAAAAAAAATGCCTTTTACGCACAATCTGGCGGTGTTACTTCGGTAATTAATGCCTCTGCAGCAGGCGTTATTGAAACTGCTCGCCAATATAAAGAGATGGGCAAAATCTACGCTGGCAATAACGGCATTCTTGGCGCGCTCAAGGAAGAACTGATTGATACCAGCAAGGAAAGCGCAAAAACTATTGCCGCACTTAAACATACGCCTTCGGGCGCTTTTGGTTCTTGCCGCTATAAATTAAAAAGTCTGGAAACCAATCGCCGGGAATATGAACGCCTGATCGAGGTTTTTAAAGCACATAACATCGGTTACTTTTTCTATAATGGCGGCGGTGATTCCGCTGATACCTGCTTAAAAGTATCCCAGCTTTCGGAAAAAATGGGTTATCCCATCCAGGCTATCCACATTCCCAAAACCGTTGATAATGACTTACCCTTTACAGATAACTCTCCAGGTTTTGGCTCTGTAGCAAAATATGTTGCTGTTTCTACCCGTGAAGCCGGCTTGGATGTGGCTTCCATGTGCGAAACATCAACCAAGGTTTTTATCCTTGAGGTCATGGGTCGTCATGCCGGATGGATTGCAGCTGCAGGTGGTCTGGCCAATGAAAAAGAAGGCCAGCCTCCACATATTATTATTTTCCCGGAAATTGCCTTTGATAGGGAAAAATTCTTGCACAAGGTTAAACAGACCGTGACCAAAAATGGCTACTGCGTAATTGTGGCTTCTGAAGGTGCACAATATAAAGACGGTACTTTTTTGGCAGACTCTGGCAACACGGACGCTTTTGGTCACAAACAATTAGGCGGTGTTGCGCCTACTTTGGCAAGCATGATCAAAGCCGAACTGGGCTATAAATACCACTGGGCGCTGGCTGACTACCTGCAACGCTCAGCTCGTCACATTGCTTCTGCTACCGATGTAGAACAGGCTTATGCGGTTGGCGCAGCTGCTATACACAAAGCCATGCAGGGTAAAAACGCTATCATGCCGACCATTGTGCGCGGCAAAGGGGCAAAATACAGTTGGTCCATTGGTGAAGCACCTTTAGATAAAATTGCCAATGTAGAACAAAAAATGCCACGCAAATACATTACCAAAGACGGCTTCCATATTACTGAAGAATGCCGGGCTTATTTATCGCCCTTGATTCAAGGCGAGGATTACCCGCCCTTCAAGAATGGACTGCCTGATTACGCAGAACTCAAAAAGGTGATGGTAGCAAAAAAATTGAAAACACCTTTTAAACTGGCTTAAACCGTTCCCGACATGATTACCCTGTTTTATTTTAAAACCGGCTGTTTATAATTCAGCCTTAATTAGACACAGCTTGTATCAACAAGCTTCAACCTGGAAAGAAAGGAAAAAAAACATGAGTTACAATCAAATCCCCGCTGGAAAAGATCTGCCACACGATATTTATGTTGCTATCGAAATCCCTGCCAACAGTTCTCCTATCAAATATGAAATTGATAAGGATTTTGATGCCTTGATGGTTGATCGTTTTATGGCGACACCCATGTTTTACCCTGCCAACTACGGCTATATCCCCAACACGCTTTCTGAAGATGGTGATGCGCTGGATGTGTTAGTAGTTACACCTTACCCTGTTGTACCAGGCTCTGTTATTCGTGCTCGCCCGATTGGCATTCTTAATATGTCAGATGAAGCTGGAAAAGATGCGAAATTATTAGCCGTTCCACATGACAAACTCTCTGTTCTTTACCAAAACGTAAAAGAACCATCCGATCTGCCAGAATTGTTCATCAAACAAATTGAACACTTCTTTGAAAACTACAAAGACCTGGAAAAAGGTAAATGGGTTAAAGTAGACGGTTGGGCAGGTTCTGCTGAAGCTTTTGCTGAAGTCATGAAAGCTGCAGCCGCGTATGAAGCTACCAAGAAATAATTGATTTAGAGATAGAAATAAAAAAGCCGGCAATTGCCGGCTTTTTTATTGAGCTAATAATATTACTTAGCTTTTTTTGCAGCTGGCTTTTTAGCAGCGGCTTTCTTAGGTGCTGCTTTTTTAGCGGCTGGCTTTTTAGCAGCAGCTTTCTTAGGAGCGGCTTTCTTAGGAGCAGCTTTTTTAGCAGCAGCTTTCTTAGGAGCAGCTTTTTTAG
>CAZTZY010000003.1:0-14622 GCA_964617765.1 uncultured Spongiibacteraceae bacterium | reverse complement strand
GCTTTCTTAGGAGCAGCTTTTTTAGCAGCAGCTTTCTTAGGAGCAGCTTTTTTAGCAGCAGCTTTCTTAGGAGCGGCTTTTTTAGCAGCAGCTTTCTTAGGAGCAGCTTTTTTAGCAGCAGCTTTCTTAGGAGCGGCTTTTTTAGCAGCAGCTTTTTTAGCAGCTACTTTTTTAGCAGCAGCTTGAACGTCGGACAAGTTTACTTTAGGCATGGCAGTTTCAACCTCTTTGAATAGTTTAGAACCTTTTTTAATGTTTTTATGATGAGCATACGATTCTACCGCTTTCTCCCAAGCACCATTCAAACCATGCGCATTGATTGAAAAACTAGTACATACGATTTTGCCATCTACCTCAGAAGCAATACCCACTTGGAAAATCGGCGTGATATTCCCGCTTTTTTCCTTTTTCTTCAAAAAGCTAATACCCTTAACAGTGCCGTCATCATGGAAGCAACGTTCTGCCTTACGGGATTCTTTCGCTTTTTTCTGTGCAGTATCTAACTCTGCATCACGAGCTTTTGCACTATTCTCAACTTTTTTGGTATCAGCTGGATTCATGCGCTTGCCGTCTTTCTTCAGGGAGTAGTACTCTTGATGGAGCTTGCCATCGACAGTACGTCGCACACGAAAGCCGTAAAAGGCTTCGTTATCAATCAGTTTTACACTCACAGTATCACCCCACTTGGTTACCATTTTTGTAATCCGAAGCTGTTATGACACATCTGTTATATCAACGTTATATGTTGTCAATAACAATTTCGTTGTTGCTAGTATAATTTACATTTTGAATCTCGCAATAAAATTGTTCATTTTTTATGCATTTTTTTAAAATTTTTTCATTTTTATCTACCCTAACGGCTCTTTCTTCCCCCAAAAACATAACGTAACAACGTGGAAGCAAATATCCTCTATCGTTTTTATGCAGTCTTTTTTGGCTATTTTATGGCAAAAAAGGCTCTAACCGTTACTCAAGGTAACACTTTAGGGGTAAAAAATGGCAGAAGGCTAACCTAACGAAGAAAGCTCAAAGCAACAGGGTAATAAAGCAAGAAAGGCGGGGATTCGATGACCTGCAATAGCAAATAGAAAAAATAACTACCGAAAAAACTCTAATTTAACCCAAAATAACCATTTAAAATGACCCGGAAAGGATTTTTATAACCCATTCCGGCTGTTTCGATATATCCAGATCGATATAATTTGCCCATATCGATGTTAGGTTAGCGATTAATTCATCAACTAATAACAACTGGTTTTCCTGCCATAGACTTATCATCAAGGCTGGTTTTAATTGCGTTGAATAGTTTTTGGCGAGAGGTAAATAACTAAAATGCCACCTTTCAGGAGCAATTCCACCACCATCAAACTGGTAGGGGCGGTAAAATTGATAGGATTGGTTATGGGCTATCCGTTCAGTTAACCAATCGTGCATCGCAGCACATGGCCCTGCATCTTCAACTTCCTTTGGAACCAGCTGCACATCCTCCAAATCCATTTGGTTTGCATCATAGATATCAAAATCAGTACCCCAATGATGCCGTGACAAGCCAGGAATAGCTGACCAGCGCAGAATGGTATATAGCTTTTGTTCATTAGAAAGCGCATCAAACGATAAAATGTTCCCATCGCTATCCAGCAAAGGTCGTTTACCAGTCGCCTTTGCATTCCAGATAGCTAACTGGCGGGAAAAATCTCGGTATGCACTCACTATTTGTAAATTGAATCCGGCTTTTTGGGCATCTTCCTGCAGGCGCGTTAGTGGATTAACGATCTCTTTATGGACCAGGAAACATTTCTCAGCCTGTCTCCATTCACAAAGATCCGATGTATCCAACCCTAATGCTTGTTTTTGTATGAGAGAAAAATCCATAACCTTTGCCTATATATAGTTGCTATATTCTTCCATTAAACCAGTTGAACCCCTTTGTTTATATTCAACTCGTCAAAAGATAACATCAATTCTTCCCTCTTATACTGTTTCAATCACATTTACATCACTAAAGAACATAATTAAATGCAACCCCTGCCCTTTATACAAAAGCGCAGCATTAACATCCATAAAATGTTACTTTATAGTTTATTTAACTGACTCTAGCAAAATAACCACCGTTAAAACCTAACCACTCGCATGAATACTGAAACACTTTGCCATATAGATGATATTGCCGAAGGAGAACCCAGGGGTTTTCCTTTAACCAACAACGAAACCGTTTTTGCTGTTAAAAAAGACGGCCAGCTCTACCTTTATAAAAATAGCTGCCCGCATTTAGGCATTGAGCTTGAGTGGATGGAAGATCAATTTCTGGATAATGAAAGAGCCCTGATCCAATGCTCAACCCATGGCGCGCTGTTTCTTATTAATAGTGGTGAATGTATTTCAGGGCCTTGTTTGGGTAAGTCCCTGCAACCCGTTCCATTCCATATCATTGATAACAGGGTAGTTGTTTTGCCTGTTAAGGTTTAAGTGCATTCCTTAAACGCATCACTCCTTTTTCTAATTGCTCCATACTCGTGGTATATGCAAACCTGACATGTTGATCTGCTTTATAATAACCAAAATCTGCACCGGGTGTTATAGCGACACCATGTTTGTCTAACATCTCGGCACAAAACTCGGCACTATTATTGGAAAACTTTTCTATATTCGCATAAATATATAAAGCGCCATCAGGCACTGTAGGTATGCCAAAACCAATTTCACGCAAGGCATCAACCAGATAATCACGACGAACTTTAAAAATATCCCTGCGCTCTTCCAGAATACGTAATGTATTTTCTTCAAAACCCGCCAATGCACCATATTGCGCCATCGTCGACATCGAAATAAACAGATTTTGCGCCAGACGCTCAATCTCCGGGATAGCTTCTGTAGGAGCCACCAACCAACCCAAGCGCCAACCGGTCATGCCAAAAAACTTGGAGAAACTGTTAATGACAAATGCCTGATCCGTTATTTCCAGTATGGAGGGTGCATTCACGCCATAGGTCAATCCATGATAAATTTCATCGACTATCAACGTACCTTGTTTTGATGCAACCAACTCAAACAACTCTTTCAATTCATCATAATGCAGTATTTCACCGGTTGGATTCGATGGTGAAGCAACTAACGCACCTACTGTGTTTTCCCGCCATGCCTTCGCAGTAGTTCTGGCGGTCAACTGATATCTATCTTCTGCAGTCACTGGAACTAATTGCCCCTCTCCACCCACTACACGTAAAAAATTGCGATTACAGGGATAACCCGGATCCGTCATCAATATCCCTTCTCCAGGATTAACCAACAAGGCGGCAACAATTAATAACGCCCCGGAAGCTCCTGGAGTGATAACTATCCGATGCGCAGGAACATCTATTCCGTATTGGCGCTGATAAAATTCGGCAATTTTTTGACGTAATTCTGGTAAACCCAATGCACTGGTATAATAAGTAGCTCCTTCATCAAGAGCCTTTTTGGCAGCATCGATAATAGGTTGCGCTGAGGAAAAGTCAGGCTCACCTGCTTCCATATGAACAATATCCCTTCCTTGCAACTCCATTTCGTTGGCTTTTTCCAACACCTCAACAACCCGGAAAGGTTCAATACCCTTTAATCGATCTGCAAATTTTATGGACAATTGAAATACTCCTCTAAACTGAATTTCACTTTATAAACCATTATCTTAACAGTCGAGAGTAGGAGTTGCTGCACCCACTGATCCTTTATTGAAAAAAGATTGGGCTTACCGAAATACTTCCACTTTCCAATTTTTCGTTCTACACTTACCGATTGATTACAGTCACAAAGTCATTTTGTACTGGATGCATTACCTAAAAAACGCCCAAAACGGATATATTTACAGTATGCCAAAAACAACACCTGCAAAAGACAATCAATTCCGCAACTTTGAACCCTACAAAGTTAAACGCGGTGAAGAATATATGAGCGAAGGGCAACGTGAGCACTTTCGTAAAATTTTAAACGGTTGGCGCGCTGAATTGATGGAAGAAGTCGATCGCACAGTCACCCACATGAAAGATGAGGCCGCCAATTTTCCTGATCCTGCTGATCGCGCTACGCAAGAAGAAGAGTTCAGCTTTGAACTACGGACTCGTGACCGCGAACGGAAATTAATCAAAAAAATAGAATCTACTATTGAGCTGATTGATAACAATGACTACGGCTACTGTGATTCCTGTGGCGTTGAAATCGGCGTTAAACGCCTTGAAGCCCGCCCTACCGCCACGTTATGCATTGACTGTAAAACCCTTGCCGAGATCAAGGAAAAGCAGGAACGCGGTTAATCACGCTTTTACAGCAGGCAGCCAGATGCTACCTGCTGTTTCCCAGATACCATGTCTCATTATGTAGGTCGTTTTGCACCATCCCCAACCGGACCCCTGCATTTGGGATCGCTTTATACCGCTGTTGCCAGTTATCTGGATGCCAAAGCCAATAATGGCAAATGGCTGGTTCGCATTGAAGATATTGATCCACCCCGAGAACAACCTGATTCAATCACTGCCATCCTTTCTTGCTTGCAAGCTCATGCTTTGCTCTGGGATGGTGAAGTGCTCTATCAAAAGAATCGCCATGAAGCCTATCAAACCGCTATAAACGAACTTCAAAAACAAAGCCTTTGTTATTATTGCCAGTGCTCGCGCCAACATCTACAGGCCTATAGTGATGTTTATCCAGGCGACTGCCGCCATAAACAACTGAAACCCACATTGCCTTGTGCCATTCGTTTGATAGCTAATCCGCCTGCCGATGAATTTTATGACCGCATTCTCGGTTGGGAAAAATCCCCCGCTATTACAAAGGGGCTTTATTATGATTTTATTATTTATCGAAAAGACCAACTCTTTGCCTATCAATTGGCAGTAGTAGTCGATGATATATTTCAAGGTATTACGCATATTGTCCGTGGTAGCGATATTCTGGATTCCACGTTTAAACAAGCCTACCTATATCGTTATTTTCAACAACCATCACCACAATACCTGCATTTACCTGTCATTCTGAACCGGGAGGGCCAAAAACTCAGCAAACAAAATCAGGCGCTGGCAGTGAATGATCAAACGCCCTGTGAAAATCTCTTGCAGGTCCTTGAGTTACTCCACCAAGTTTTACCACCTCCATCAATGAGACAGACACCTGTAAGTATTCTTGATTGGGCGACCCAACATTGGGATATCAATAAGATCAGCAAAAAAATGTCCATTTCATCTTGAATCTTATCTCATATAAACTGTGGTATAACTGATCAATTACTGACTGAGTAACAAGGTAAATCCATGTACATCCATCGCGGACTATTATTGGTTTTTTTAGTGATTTTTATTTTTTCTCCAACCATCCAGGAATGGATCAGTAATAATCAATCAGCCTGGTACCGACCCTTTATAGCATGGGCCTGCGTTATTTATCTGGCCTATAACAGCCAAAGAAAAGTGTACCGCAAGGATTCACATGTTTGAATTATCCACCATTCTGCTTATTACCAGCATTTATTTAACGCTGGTTTTTCTGGCTGGTATTGCTGCTGAAAAACAATGGTTTCCAAAAACCTTATTAAACCATCCTGCAATGTATACATTATCACTAGGCGGCTATGTGGGAACATGGGCTATTTTTGGTGCGATAGAACTCGCTCAAACCGATGGATATACATTTCTGGCTTACTATTTAGGTACATCGGCACTTTTTATTTTTTCACCGCTATTGCTACAACCCTTATTAAATCTTTCACGTACTTACCAGCTTAATTCGCTCGCTGACCTTTTCAGCTTTCGCTATTCAAGTCAGTCTGCAGGCTTATTTGTATCGTTAGGCACACTGATTTCAATTTTACCATTATTGGCACTACAGATTGGAACTTTAGCAGAATCCGTTAATTTTTTACTGTATGAGGAAACCGGCAATACGGCTATCTCGACGCGATTAATTCCCCTCCTTTTTTGTTTCATCATTGCCGTCTTTTCGTTACGGTTCGGATCAAATCATCCAAAAAATCATGGACGAAATGAGGGCCTTATTGTAGTCACTGCATTGCAATCAGTGATCAAGCTCGTCATTTTTTTTAGTATTGGCGCTATAGCCACCTATACTGTTTTCGGCTCACCTGTTGCCCTTGAACACTGGCTCAACGAACATCCGGCAAAACTGGCGTCACTTAATGCATCACTCACAACGAATAACTCGCGTACTTTGATGCTCATCTTTTTTGCCGCAGCATTATCTTTCCCGCATATGTATCATTTAGCCATCACCGAAAACCGCAACACACGATCATTAAGTTATGCCAGTTGGGGATTCCCACTCTATTTATTATTGCTCAGCTTACCTACGTTACCGATTGTATGGGCCGGCGAAGCCACTCAATCTCCGCATTCTGCCTATTTTCTGGCATTGGCATTAGGCGAAATCGTTAACATGCCAATCTTTACACTCCTTGCCTATATATGTGGATTGGCAGCTGCAAGCTCAAGCATGATCGTTATTGTTATATCGGTTTCGTCGATGTGCCTTAACCATCTGGTTTTGCCTTATTACTCACCCCATAAAAAAAATAATTTATATTTATGGCTTAACACGATTAAAAGCTCGCTAATGATTGCATTGGTTTTAATGTCTTATCTCAGCTATGAAGCCATACGAAACCTGAATGCATTTAATGCCTTTTCTTTTGCTTCCTATACGGCTGCATTCCAGTTTTTACCTGGAATTATCGCTACCTTCTACTGGCCAAAAGGTAATCGCACAGGGTTAATTGCCGGACTCATTGCAGGATTTATTTGCTGGTCTATTGTCATTATTTTACC
This sequence comes from uncultured Spongiibacteraceae bacterium, assembly GCA_964617765.1. GTDB lineage: Bacteria > Pseudomonadota > Gammaproteobacteria > Pseudomonadales > DT-91 > CAZTZY01. The sequence continues at coordinate 7,816 of CAZTZY010000003.1, read as the reverse complement.
CATGATAAGCCCTAACGCTTTTGGTTTAAGGCCAATCCTTGAGCAGCTTTTCAATCTAAATGGTGATAGTTACTGGGTTGTTGCTGCCATTGCCTGTCTGGGTTTAAATATGCTGACTTTTGGCACTGTGTCGGCTATTTCCCACACCGATGAAGAACAGCGTAATGCCGCCGAAATATGTTCCCAGGACAATATCAGCAAACCTATACTACAACAACTCAGCTTGACATCAGTGAACCAATTTATAGAACAATTAAGTAAAGTTATTGAGCAAAAAACTGCTCAACGTGAAATTGAAAATGCTCTGGTAGCATTGAATATGCAAATGGATGAAAGCCGCCCTTTTGCATTACGACTTTTACGCCGACAAATTGAATCCAATCTATCAGGTTTATTTGGACCTACTGTGGCAAGACAATTGGTTGCTCGACAAATCCCTTATCAGGCAAATATAGATAATCATGCAGAACAAGATATCCAATTGATTGAGCATCGCCTAAAAAATTTCCCTGAAAAACTTACAGGCTTAGCTGAAGAGTTAGATAGCCTGCGGCGTTATCACAGAAATACTGTAGAAAATCTTCCCATAGGTGTTTGTACATTAAACAGCGATAATGAAATCATTATGTGGAATCAGGCGATGGCATCGTTAACGCAAATAAAGTCAGAAACTGCTTTGGGCTCACCCCTAACGACATTAGCAAGTCCATGGAACAGGCTTTTTATCGACTTTATGGCCAGTAATGAAACCCAGTGGCATAAATATCTACTCATTATTAATCATGTCACCCGCTGGTTTACCCTTCACAAAACTCCTGTTTCCGAAGCTCACCATGATGACAAAAACACCACTCTCCTCCTGGAAGAGGTCACTGCCACAGTAAAACTCGAACATGACCTGGTACACAATGAACGACTCGCCTCTATTGGTAGATTAGCAGCAGGGGTAGCACATGAAATTGGCAACCCCGTTACCGGTATTGCCTGTTTGGCGCAAAACCTGAAATACGATAGCGACAAACCTGAAATCACCGAAACCGCCAAAGATATACTCACCCAGACAGAGCGCATAACACGCATTGTGCAATCACTGATTAACTTTTCTCATGCAGGATCACATGTCAATCTGGATCATCAGGAACCCGTTAATCTTTTTTTATGTGCAGAAGATGCAGTACATCTACTTTCTCTGGATCAGCGCAAGGCTACAGAAGCTATACATAACAAAATCGACTCACTACATTCCGTTAACGGGGATGCCCAGCGTTTGCTGCAAGTGTTTTTAAATATATTGAAAAATGCACTGGAAGCCTGTCAGGATCCAGTAATAATCACCTTGGAGAGCCGGTTAGCCGGAGAGTTTGTTGAAATTATTATTACTGATAATGGCGCAGGTATTCCACCAAGCTTACAAGACCAGATTTTTGAACCCTTCTTTACTACCAAGAATCCCGGTGAAGGTACAGGATTAGGATTGGCTGTAAGCTATAGCATTATTGATGAACACCACGGCCATATTGAAGTGATAAGCCCATGGGATATCGATAACCAACGCGGCACCTGTTTTATTATCCAGCTACCAAAAATGAACTAATGACTTATTATTAAACAGACATTTATTAACTTGCTTCACTGTTTTGGTAGGTTATTATCAATCTAATTTGAACCAGTTTAAAACGCCATGAAACGTATTCTTATTGTTGAAGATGAATCCATTATCCGTACAGCCCTGAAACGCTTGCTCGAAAAAAATGGCTATGCGGTTGAAGAAACCTACTCCGTACAGGAAGCAGTCGATCAGTTTGACTTTAATACATTCGATCTGGTCATCAGTGATTTACGACTTCCTGGCAAACCAGGCACCGACCTAATACAGCTTGCTGGTGATGTACCAGTGCTGATTATGACCAGTTATGCCAGCTTACGATCTGCCGTCGATTCGATGAAGCTTGGCGCTGTCGACTATATTGCCAAACCTTTTGATCACGATGAAATGCTGAATGCGGTTCAACATATCATTGAACAAAACCCCATAACACCCAATGTTAATGCTACTAACACCGACAATACAGCTAATGCGACATTGCCTGGCGTTCTGGGTAATTCCCCATTAATGAAAAAAGTTGCGAATCATATTCGAAAGTCTGCACCCACCGAATGCAATATATTAATACAGGGAGAAACAGGCACAGGAAAAGAACTCGTCGCCAAAGCCATTCACCAATTAAGTCCACGTGCCAAAAAACCCATTATTTGTGTTAACTGTGCAGCTATTCCAGAAACACTGATTGAGTCTGAACTCTTTGGTTATGAAAAAGGGGCTTTTACCGGTGCCAATACTAACCGCATGGGATTAATTGAAGCTGCTCATGGTGGCAGTTTATTTCTTGATGAAATTGGCGAGCTTCCCATTGAGGCGCAAGCCCGTTTACTGCGTTTTTTGCAAGAAGGCGAGATTCGCCGCATAGGTTCTGTTGACACACAAAAAGTGGATGTGCGTGTCATTGCTGCAACCCACCGTAATCTGAAAAAACTGGCACATGACGGAGAATTTCGCCAAGATTTATTCTATCGCCTCAATGTGATGCATATAGCCTTACCCCCACTTCGTGAAAGAAGTAAGGATATTCTGTTACTGGCCGAGATATTCCTGAATCGCTATGCTGAAAAAATGAAAAAACCACTCATGCATTTTTCACCAGAGGCCATTCAAGCCATGACCAGTTACCATTGGCCCGGAAATATCCGTGAGATGGAAAATGTCATCGAACGTGCTGTTATTTTGAGTGACACGAATGAGATTGACAGTAATGACCTGGATATTGACCTTGAACTCATCAACATGGAAAACCTTGAAGAGGAAGATATTGTATTCCCCTTTGATCACCACAAATCAGAAACCACCTTTTTTGACACCAATGAAGAAGGTCTTTCATTAGAAGATTATTTCCAGCGTTTTATTCTGGAGCATCAGGAACACATGAGTGAAACGGAATTGGCCCGTAAATTAGGCGTCAGCAGAAAATGCTTATGGGAAAGGCGACAAAGACTGGGCATTCCCAGAAATACGAAATCGAAAACCAGCAAAAGCGCTTGATTTCTCTATCCGCAATATTGTTACCCACCCAATCGAAATGAATTTTTCGTGTATATCAGTAACACATAAATCTTCTTTTCCGCCACTTGCAATTTTAATAAATAACTTAACTCATTGAATATAAATACATTTATATAATTGGCACGGATACTGCTCTTATTAATACAATAATAATAAAAATATCAAATAAAAATAATAATACTAAAAATAATAAAAATAACGGCTTGGACAGGGGGAGCAATTGCTCCCCTTTAGTTTATCTGGAATATGGCTTTTTGTTTTCCAGGCATAGATTTCCCCCACCAACACTATAACGGTTTTCATTTTGAGCCGTTCCTTGCTAGTATTCGACCTTCATTCATCTTTTTCTATTATTCCAAGAATAAACCGGTAACAGTGTCTAACCCCAATTCTTCCCACGATCATATACATATCCTGAAAGCCCATAAAATTGAGCGCGATCAGCACCCTATTTCACGTAAATTCATCAGTGAAAATGCACTTAAAGTCATGCGTCATTTAAATCGATCGGGATTTGAAGCCTATCTCGTTGGTGGTGCAGTTCGTGACATGATGCTGAACAAACAACCCAAGGATTTTGATGTTGCTACTAATGCAACACCTGAAGAAATCCGCAAGTTATTTAAAAATGCTCGCATCATTGGCAGACGTTTTCGTATCGTGCACGTTTTATTTGGCAAAGAAATTATTGAAGTCACCACATTTCGTGGCCATCACAATGCACAGGAAAATGAAAATCACGGCACGCATTCTTCCATGTCGAATGATCAGGGCATGTTATTACGTGACAATGTTTTTGGATCCATAGAAGAAGATGCACTGCGCCGTGACTTTACTGTTAATGCCCTTTATTACTCTAGCAAGGACTTTTGTGTTTATGATTTCGTAAACGGCATTGATGACATACACAACAAAACCTTACGTTTGATTGGTGATCCACTCATGCGTTTTAAGGAAGATCCCGTACGCATTCTCAGGGCATTACGTTTTGCTGCAAAACTACAATTTACACTGGATAAAGATACGCTGGCTGAAATAGATAGCCATGCTGATTTATTAACCCATATACCTGCAGCACGCCTGTTTGATGAATTCATAAAATTATTTATTAGTGGTCATGCTGTCGACACCTACTATCAACTCAAAGAACATCATCTGCTTAAGTTCCTTATCTACTCATCAGATATCATGTTTTCCAACCCCATACATGAAGCATTAATCAAACAAGCATTTATAAACACAGATCAGCGTCTGGGTATTGGCAAGAGTATCAATACCGGTTTTATTTTTAGTGTTTTATTATGGCCTGCACTGTGCCACGCTAAAGCAGAATTTGAACGTGAAAATATGACTCCATTTGCTGCTCTTCAAGCTGCAGCTAATCGGGTTATCCACGAACAATCACAATTAACATCTTTGCCAAAACACATTCAAACCGGCATTAAAGAAATATGGGAATTACAAGACCGACTGACGAATCGGTATGGACGGCGGGCATTCAAGTTACTTGAGCATCCTAAATTTCGTGCGGCTTATGATTTTCTGTTATTGCGCGAAGAAGTGGGTGAAGCTGAACCTGTTCTCGGCGAATGGTGGACACTATTCCAGACCATGGATGAATCAGAACGTGAACAAGCAGTTCGTGATTTAGGCACATCTACAGCTAACAGACAGAAAAAGCCGCGCAAGCGCAAAGCCAAAATCTTATAAATGAATACCTGCTACATAAGCTTGGGAAGCAACCTTGAAAATCCACTTTTTCAGGTCACCCGGGCTATCGGTTCGATGACAGAACTGGGAAAAATTACTGCGCAATCCTCCTGGTATAAAAGCACTGCGATTGGCCCTGGCGAACAACCTGAGTATATCAATGGTGTTATTTGCCTATTGACTGAATTATCACCTTGGGAATTGCTCAAGGCATTACAAAAGATAGAAAACCTTCAAGCCAGAAAACGCACTGTACGCTGGGGCGCCCGCACCCTTGATCTGGATATACTTTTATTCAACGATATTAGTATAGATACTGAAGAACTCACTATTCCTCACCCAAGGATGCTGGAACGTAACTTTGTAATAACTCCTTTGCATGAAATTTCACCCACCTTGTCTTTACCCAATCAACAGACAGTCACCGATATAATGTTGAGTCTATCGCCCCAAGGGTTAGAAAAATTACACCAAAACAGTTAAGCTTGAACCAAATAAGAAACCTAGCGGATTATTGTGAACGAAAATCTACTTTTACAACTCCAGTCAAGCACCAAAACCCTTCCGAAATTTATCACTATTGAAGGGCCTATTGGTGTAGGTAAAACTACCCTGGCCAAACGAATGGCTGAGGTTTTTAACTACCAGACACTGCTTGAGAACTCTGATGAGAATCCTTTTCTCGATGATTTTTACAAAAATCGGCAACATAATGCCTTGGCAACCCAGCTTTTTTTCCTGTTTCAGCGAGCACGCCAACTGGAAAACCTGAACCAGTCTGACATGTTTGAGCCCGTCCATATTGCCGATTTTATGATCGAAAAAGACCGTATGTTTGCAGAAACCTTATTGAGCAAGGACGAATTTGCTCTTTACAGCACCGTTTTTGACAAATTAAGGATTGATGCCCCAAAGCCGGATCTGGTGATCTATCTACAAGCACCGGCACATACCTTGTTGCAGCGCGTACAACAGCGCGGCATTCGTTCAGAACAATATATTAACGCTGAATACCTTGAGCAAATTAACGAAGCTTATAGTCGTTTTTTCCATTTTTATGATGCGGCGCCCTTATTAATCATCAACGCTGAACAAATTGATATTGTGAACAATGATCAGGCTTTTAATAGCTTGATTAGTTATATGCTTAGCATTCAAAATGGCCGTCATTACTTTAACCCCAGCTTTTAATCACGCCCAGCATGAAACCAGTCACGATAGAAACACTACAGCAAGCCAAGATCAGTAACGAAAAGTTCAGCTGCATTGCAGCTTATGATGCACTATTTGCACGACTGCTGAATCAGGCAGGAGTCGATATTATTCTGGTAGGTGATTCGCTGGGCATGGTTTTACAAGGAAATGACAGCACCATTCCTGTAACAGTTGATGATATGTGTTATCACACCCATTGTGTTTCAAAAGGTAATAACGGTTCCTTAATTATTGCTGATATGCCTTTTATGTCTTATGCCGATACTTCCACTGCAGTCAAAACAGCAACTGCACTCATGCAGGCTGGCGCCAACATGGTAAAACTGGAAGGTGGACAGTGGCTAAGCAATACCATAAGCACTCTGGTATGTGGCGGAATACCGGTATGTGCACACATCGGTTTAACCCCCCAATCCGTTAATACCCTTGGTGGTTATAAAGTTCAGGGGCGCAGTGCAGAACAGGCCGAACAACTGCTTGAAGATGCTGTAGCACTGGAAAAAGCCGGCGCCCAAATTGTTCTGATGGAGTGCGTGCCTTCATCTCTGGCAGCGCAAGTTGATGCCGCTTTATCCATACCGACTATTGGTATTGGCGCAGGCCCTGCAACTACAGGCCAAGTATTGGTATTGCACGATATGCTCGGGTTAAACTCCAGACCGGCCCGCTTTGTCAAAAACTTCATGGCAGAATCCGGTACAATTCAGGAAGCCTTAAGCCGTTTCAACATTGCCGTGAAAAATGGCGAATTCCCGCAACCTACCCATTGTTTTGAATAATCCATGAAAACCTGTTCCAGCATAAGCGAGCTACAACTTGCCCTGCATGATATCCATCAGACTCATAAATCCATTGCTTTTGTACCAACCATGGGCAATCTCCACGAAGGGCATTTATCCCTTGTACGCAGGGCCAAACAGGAAGCCGCAATTGTAGTAGTCAGCATTTTTGTGAATCCATTACAGTTTGGTGCCAATGAAGATCTGGATAAGTACCCGCGCACTCTGGAAGCAGACAAAGAGTTGTTGATCCAGGAATGTACCGACTTTTTGTTTACCCCAAGCGTCAAGGATATTTATCCTTTGGGCATGCAAAACCAGACAACGGTTTGTGTGCCTGGCATTACCCAATACCATTGCGGCAAAAGTCGTCCTGGCCATTTTGATGGTGTATCCACAGTGGTGATGAAATTATTTAACATTGTACAACCTGATCTTGCCATTTTCGGCCAAAAAGACTTTCAGCAATTAGCCGTAATTCGAAAAATGGTGAGTGATTTGTGTGTACCCATAAAAATTATTGGTGCACCCACTGACAGAGCCGAAGATGGCCTCGCATTAAGTTCTCGTAATCAATATTTGAGCAAGGAAGAGCGAATAATTGCACCGGAAATTTATCGCACCCTTTTAAACTGCAAACAGCAGCTTGAATCCAACCTGGACGACTCCGAACATATTATTGCATTGGCTAAAGAGTATTTGCAAAACAAAGGCTTAAACGTTGATTACCTGAATATTTGTGATGCCTCGACCTTGGCAGATATCAATGCTGGCACACGCGAAATTGTTATCTTGGCAGCCGTTTTTTTGGGTAAAACCCGCCTAATTGATAACATAAGTTTCCCCATTGAACCGTAGAAACATTTAGGGCATACTGCTCCGCCACTGAATTAGGCCAGTGGAATCGGTTAAATTTTGAACATCTTAATAGCTAAATACGCTATTTTGACCAATTCATATAACTGGAAAGGTTAGCTAAATATGCAATCGACCA
>CAZTZY010000002.1:0-93125 GCA_964617765.1 uncultured Spongiibacteraceae bacterium | reverse complement strand
TCTGTACATTCGCCAGTCACAACGGCATCAACCTATTAACCACCTCATAAAAAGCGTTATTGAACTTCAATGGCGCTTCCAGTGCCGCGAGGCACAAACAATCCTTATCCACGGTCGCCGTCGGTGAATGTTTGTCGCCGGGTTTGCGCAGGATAAAATCGCCTTTACGATAGACGCCGGTGTCATCCGAGAAACTGCCATCGAGTATCACGGTGTATTCATTGCCGCGATGATCGTGCCCGGGAATATTCGCGCCAGCAGCAATGCGAATCAATGAGGCTTTTACACCTTCATGGCTTATCAGTTCTGCCGAGCGTACTTGCGGGCCATGGCTGCGCCAGTGCAGTTGTTGCATATCGTAATCAAGAATTTTCTTGATAGAACCGGGAATCACATCGTCATTTTCCAGTTTGGCTTTTACGGTAGCTGCAGTACTTTTTTCCTGTGCATCAATACGCAGGAAGATGTGGTCGAGCAGTGCAGGATTCACCGCTTGTGGTTCCAGTTGCTCGAATATCAGGCCGCCTACTGTATGCATTTTGGCGACTTGCTTGCGGCATTCTTCACAGTATTCCAGATGCACAGATACGCACAGGCTAATCGACGGGTGCAATACTCCGGCAGAATATTCAAACAGTTGTTCGGTTTCGGGGTGATAGATCATCATATCAGTGTGCCACCATCACTTTGAGTTTTGTTAAAGCCAACCGCACACGTGATTTAACGGTGCCTAACGGTAAACCTAATTCTTCAGCGACTTCATTGTGCGATTTGCCTTCCATATATACCTTGGCGATGATTTGTGCCTGGTCGTGGGGAAGCTGGTTTAAACACTCGCGCAAATCACGTTCGTAGTTTTGTTGTTGTACAGACTGAAACTGCAAAACGCTGTCTTCGTCTTCTATTTCAAATAACTCATCGGATTCCAGCGGGAAACTATGGCGCTGGTTTTTGCGGATAAGGTCAATGCGGCAATTACGCGCAATGGTGAAAATCCAGGTACTGGCGCCAGCGACGTTCGGGTTGTAATTGTCGGCCTTGTTCCAGATCTTGATCATCACTTCCTGGATCAGCTCATCAGCAAATTGCGAAGGATTGCTGGTATAGGGTTTGGCCATCGCAAAGGCTTTGATTTTCGGGCCAAAATGCGCAAATAATTCGCTAAAGGCTTTTTTATCCTGATTTTCTGCCACTTTCAGCAATTTTAATTGCCATTCATCGTGGGAGGGCGTTTGTGGTGAAAGATTCACAACATTGTCTCGTCTTGTTTTTATGGCATTCATAGTAGGCACATTTGTGATGAATTGCTAATTTGAAGCTATATACGGCAGGTTTTTGGAAGTGGATTAATAGAATGGTAAAAAAGAGTGAAGATAAGAAAAAATCAGGCAAAGTGAACGTAAATCCACTATTGGCCGTATATAAAGCATAATCAATGAAAGGAGAGGTTTCATGGCTTTATTACGTATCGGCATTAGTTCCTGTGTGGTGGGCGGCAAAGTGCGTTTTGATGGCGGGCAGGCGAAAATGCCGACGTTCCTTAAATCGATAGCCAATGATATCGAATTTGTGCCGTTTTGCCCGGAAGTGGCTGCTGGCATGTCGGTGCCGCGTGAAACCGTGCGTCTTATAGGTTTTGAAAATGCACAGGGCGAAACGCAGCAGGTACGTATGGTGGGCAACAAATCCGCCAGCGATTACACCGAAGCCTTAACCAGTATCAGCAAAAGCTATATAGAGAGTTTGAAAACGCAAAAACTGAGCGGTTATATCGTGAAATCGAAATCACCCTCGTGTGGCATGCAATCGGCGAAGCTATATGATGAGGCTGGTAACCTGATTAAAAAGACTGAGGGTATATTTACACGAATCTTGCTGGAAGAAATGATGATTCCGGTCATCGAAGCCGAGATGCTTAACAGTCCGGAAATGGCTGACCGTTTCCTGTTGCGGGTAATGCTGGCCGATGCCTTTTACCAATTGCCGGAAACAGGTTTGCGTAAACAGGATTTGACGAACTTTTATGCCGAATACAAATTGTTGTTAATGGCCTATAGCCCTGCGCATTATCGCGAAGCGGGGAAATTATTGGGCGACCTGCAAAGCCGTGATTTGCAGGCCGTTAAAAAAGAACTGTATGCGATTATGTTTGCGGGTTTTGCGGTGTTAAGTTCGCGTGAACGCCATACTAACGCATTGATGCATGTACAGGGTTACTTCAAGAAATTCCTGCAAAGCCATGAGAAGAAAGAATTGAGCCAGGTGATCGGTAATTATCACCAGGGCAAGTTGCCATTGTCGGTGCCCATGACCTTGCTTAAACACCATTTACTGATTCACCCAAATGCGTATTTATCGCAACAGAAGTATTTTATGCCCTATAGTGATGATTATGGCTTGAGGAATCATCTATGAGTAACGTCGTTATGATGAAGAAAAATACACCGGTTTATGAGCTGTTCCGGTTTTTATACCAGCAACAAGGCAGCATGAGTGCAGCACAACTGGCCAGTATTTATGCTGATGATATTGTCTTTAAAGACCCGATTCATACGCTTGATGGTTTGCAGGCAGTAACAGCATATTTTTCCCGTATGGGGCAAAACATGAATACCTGCCGTTTTGAATTTATCGATGAAATAGTCACAGCCGATCAGGCTCACATTACCTGGAATATGCGTTACAGCCACAAGAAAATTGCCGGTGGTAAAGAACAGCTGTTGAGAGGAATGAGTTTGATAAAATTCAACCACGAAAAAATTGTGTATCATGAAGATTGTTACGATGTGGGCGCCATGGTGTATGAACATTTGCCTTTGCTTGGCAAGGCTACCTTGTTGATCAAGAAACGTATTGGTGGATAAGGCCTTGTCGGGCTTAAACCCGACCTACGGGAATTTTTGTAGGTCAGGCTTCAAGATGACAGCGAGCAAGCATTAAAACTGGAGCAGGGACAGGAGGGAATTATGAAAACTGTATGGATTACCGGCGCAAGTTCAGGCATAGGTTATGCATTGGCATTACGCCTGGCCAACCAAGGCTATAAGGTCATTGCCACGGCAAGGAATGCCTCTACATTAAAAGCGTTAGCTATCAAAAACCCGAATATCACTGCGCTGGTCGCAGATTTAACCAGTAGTGACGACATCGAAAAGTTGCAGGGATATTTTACTGCGCGCAATGAAGCGATTGATGTGGTGGTCGTCAATGCCGGTACTTGCCTGTATATGGATAATGCCGAATATGATGCGCAAGTGATGGAGCAAGTGTTCAAGGTCAATATTTTTGCCGCGGCTAATACCATTGCTGTTGCCTTGCCCTGGTTAAAACGTTCCAACTATGGCGGGCATATTATCGGTGTTTCCAGTATGACCGTGTATTTACCCTTTACCCGCGCTGAATATTATGGTGCATCGAAGGCCGCATTCAGTTATTACCTGAATAGCTTGCGTATTGATGTGAAACCTTTTGCTATTGATGTTTCGGTGGTGTATCCCGGTTTTGTCGAAACGCCGCTGACACAGCAAAATGATTTTCCCATGCCGTTTCTGGTATCGGTCGAAGAAGCGGCGCGAGTGATTCAGCAGGTGATGAAAAAACGGCCAAAAAATGCTGCCTTTCCTAAACCATTGCATTATTTATTGCGTATATTAGGCAACATTCCCGGTTTGTGGGATCGGGTTCATCGTGCCGCACACAAGAGACATGCATAAATGAAAGTAGCAATTATTGGCAGTGGCATATCAGGCCTTACCGCCGCGTATTATCTGGCCCCTTATGCTGATGTAACCCTCTATGAAAAAGAAGGGCGTCTGGGTGGGCATACCGCAACGGTGGATGTTGAACTGGATGGCAGAAAGTATGCCATTGATACCGGATTTATTGTCTATAACGAAAAGACTTACCCTAATTTTATCCGTTTGCTCAATGAGCTTGGTGTGAGCGTGAAAAAAACGGAGATGGGTTTTAGTGTGAGTTCACGCATCGATGGCCTGGAATATTCCGGTGCTGGTATTGGCAGCCTGTTTGCCCAAAAGCGCAATATTGTCAGCCTCAGGCACTGGCGTATGATTTTCGATATCCTGCGCTTTAACCGAAGTGCGCCCAAACATCTGAAGGCTGGTCTGGTGGCAGAGAATGTAACGCTGGGTGAGTATTTAACGGCCCACCATTATTCTGCAGCCTTCAAGGATCATTACCTGGTACCGATGGGTGCGGCAATATGGTCGGCAAGTACCGAGGCTATGCTGGATTTCCCAATGCGCTTCTTTATCCAGTTTTTTGAAAATCATGGCCTGTTGAAAATCATGAACCGACCTCAGTGGTATGTCATTGAAGGTGGCTCACGCAGTTATATTCCACCGCTGAGTGCGCAGATTCAAAAAAACATCGTCTATGATGCCGATATCAACAGTGTCAGGAAAACTGCGCGCGGCGTTGAAATCACCGAGGCTAATGGCAAGATAACAGAATACGATGAAGTGATATTTGCCTGTCATAGTGACCAGGCTCTGGCCCTGTTAGCGGATGCCAGTGCAGCTGAAACCAGTGTGCTCGGCAGCATGCCCTACCAGATGAATGCTGTGGTGTTGCATACTGATGAAGCCTTGTTGCCGCGCCTTAAATCTACATGGTCGAGCTGGAATTATTTATTGCACGGTTACACGCAGGAAAAAGCCACCCTGACGTACAATATGAATATCCTGCAAGGCATAAAAGCACCGGTGACATTTTGCGTTACGCTGAATGATACTGCCGCCATTAACCCGCAAAAAATCCTCGCTGAATTTAATTATGCCCACCCGGTATTTACGCGGGAATCGATGCGTGCCCAGCAGCGTTGGCATGAAATCAACGGTGTGCAGAATCGCTGGTATTGCGGTGCCTATTGGCGTAATGGATTTCATGAGGATGGTGTCGTCAGTGGCATGAATGTGGCGAATGGGCTATTGAAGAAAATGAAAAAACCATTGGTTAAAGTGTTAGACCATGAATAGTGTTATGGAAAGTGGCATATATCAAGGCAAAGTAAGGCATCGCCGGTTTGCGGTGACGGATCATGCTTTTGCCTATAAGGTATTCATGATGCTGGTAGATATAGACCGGGTTGAGGATGTAACACGACGTTCATGGTTATGGTCGTTTAACCGGCCTAATGTTGCGAGCTTCCATGAGTGCGATTTTCTGGTGCAATATGAAGGCAACCTGCGGTCAAAGGTGAATGCGGCTCTGGCAGAGGCTGGAATTTCACAGGCGCCCGCCAAAGTTTTTTTGCTCAGTAACTGGCGTTACTTTGGTTATATTATCAACCCGATCAGTTGTTATTATTGTTATAACGCTAATAACCAGCTTGAACATATTGTCCTGGAAGTCACCAATACGCCCTGGAAAGAACGCAAGGTCTATGTGCTGCCCTGCCAGCACGGGCAGAAATTCCAGTGCATGGAGTTTGCCAAGGATTTGCATGTATCACCTTTTTTTGCCATGGATATGATGTATCGGTTGCGCTGTAACGAGCCTGCGCAAAAGCTGGCTTTCCATCTGGAAAATCATCAAGGAAATAAAAAAGTGTTTGATGCAACGCTGGCGCTGGATAAAAAAAATATCTCCGGCAGTCATCTGTTGCTGGGTTTGCTGCGTTATCCATTTATGACAGTCGCTGTTTTGGCGGGCATCTATTGGCAGGCCTTTAAACTGTTTATGAAAAATGTACCCATACATATCCATCCGAAAAAAATTGAGATGCCACAAGAGGTGAAACAATGAGAGTCAACAGCATACGTGATCTGAAAGAGTCAACTGCTAAACCAGTGGCATCCTCCTTTGCAAAAAAAGCCCTTTTTGCTGCCCTTGGAAAAATGACCATAGGCAGGCTCATTATTACCGAAAATGATGAGCACACGGCATTTGGTGAGCCTGCAGAAGCTGCACAGATAACAGCGCGTATCGATATCCATGATGCAGCGGTTTACCCGGCAGTTTTGCAAAAAGGTATGGTGGGTTGTGGAGAAGCCTATATACAACAGCTGTGGACAACTCCGGATCTGTTGAATGTGATTCGCCTGATGGCAAAGAATATGCACGCATTGCAACTGTTAGATAAGAAATCGCCATTTGCAACAATGGCATTGAAGATTTATGGCTGGTTACATGTGAATGACATCAAAGGTTCCCGGCGTAATATTTCTGCCCATTATGATCTGGGCAATGATTTTTTCTCGTTGTTTCTCGATAGCGCCATGATGTATTCCTCGGCTGTTTATGCAGATGATATTGATACGCTGGAAGCCGCTGCTGAATACAAGCTGAAGCTTATTTGCGAAAAACTGGATTTATCAGAGGAAGAACATTTGCTGGAAATTGGTACCGGTTGGGGAGGCTTTGCTTGTTATGCTGCACAGCATTATGGATGCAAGGTTACCACTACAACCATTTCACAAGAGCAATTCAATAAAGCGCAAGAGCGTGTTATGGAATATCGATTACAAGATAAAGTAACGGTGTTATTGCAGGATTATCGATTGCTGGAAGGCACCTACGATAAACTGGTTTCTATCGAAATGATCGAGGCCGTTGGCCATGAGTTTTATGATGAGTATTTTGCCAAGTGCTCGAGTTTGTTAAAACCCGAAGGACAAATGTTGTTGCAGTCGATCCTGGTGTCTGATCAGCGCTATGACGAGGCGCGTAAAAACATCGATTTTATCAAGCGCTTTATCTTCCCCGGAGGTTGTTTGCCTTCGCACAGTGTGATAGCCGGCTGTGTCGCGCAACATACGGATATGCAGATTATGGCAATACAGGATATTACTTATGATTACGCCAAAACACTGGCAGCCTGGCGCGAACGTTTTCTTGGGGTATTGCCCCAGGTAAGGCTGCAGGGTTTTTCTGAAGAGTTTATCCGACTGTGGGATTTTTATTTTTGTTATTGCCAGGGTGGTTTTATGGAGCGCACTATCCATACAGCGCAGATAGTTATGACCAAGCCACAGTGGCGCGATCCACATTATCCTAATTAAATCGTGTGGAAACAGGTCAGGTTTAAACCCGTCAGCCCCACTTGCTTTGTCGGCTATTTGCCCTATGCTGTGATCAATACCAGACAGGAAACTTGCCATGCAAAAAGTCATGATTTTTTTGTTCCGTCCCAAAGTGGTCACTGTGGTGCAATTCCAGCAGCAAATTGAAGATTACCTGAAAAAATACCAGCACCAATTCACTGCTATACGTTATACGTTAGCCGATGATGATGTCGCTCCCGCGCAGAGTCTGGCGATGAGTAATTCACTGCATCCCAAGGATGCAGTGGTCAGTGTCTGGTACGAGCCGGCAGTGGCTGTGGCAAAGTTCATTGAAGGCTTCAAAAACATTTCTGATCATTACCAGGCTTATGCCGTGCAAGAAAATGTGCCTTTGCTGTTTGATGCGCCAATAGGACGGGTACCCGGTATGTGCCAGATTGCCTTGTTGAAAAAACCGGCGCATTTGAACCAGGCGCAATGGCTGGATATCTGGCTTAACAGTCACACACAGATTGCTATTGATACCCAGTCGACGTTTTCCTATCGCCAGAATGTTGTAGTGGATACCTATCAAAATCCCACCCAGCCGATTTACGATGCTATTGTAGAAGAACAGTTTCCATCAGCTGCGATGACGAGTCGCGCGGTTTTTTTCAATGCTGAACATGATGCAGTGCAGTACAAGGTTAACGAACAAAAAATGATTGAAAGTTGCCTGCGCTTTATTGATTTTAATGCTTTTGAATGCATGCCCATGAGTGAGTATCGCCTGAAGTAATCGCCATGAAACTCTTTGCCGAATCATGGGTCATACGGATTCACAGGTAGTAATAGTAAGTATGAGGTAAAGGTTGATGATGAAGCGTCGAGAATGGCTTAAAAGTACATTGTTAATAGCCAGTGGTGTAGTTTTGTTCCCGTTAAGCAAGGTGGTGATGGCAATGCAAATAGTGGAAAAATCCAAAGCTGAATGGAAAAAACTGTTACTCAAAGACAGTTATGCTGTGTTATTTGAAGAAAATACAGAACCCTCCAATAGCAGTGCGTTAAATCATGAAAAGCGTAAAGGCACTTTCATTTGCGCAGCCTGTTTTTTGCCCTTGTTCAAGAGCGAATATAAATACGAGAGTGGCACAGGTTGGCCCAGTTTTTTCCAAACCTTGACCGAAGCTACTGCCACCAAGACCGATTACAAGCTGGTTTGGCCGCGCAAAGAATATCATTGTGCGCGTTGTGGCGGTCATCAGGGCCATGTTTTTGATGATGGGCCTGCGCCTACGGGATTACGTTATTGCAATAATGGATTGGCGTTAAACTTTGTACCTGATGGAGAAAAACTGCCGGAGTTGCGTGTCTAGGCTATTTTCTGGTGCGTAGTAGAAACGCACCAGGGCTTTTGGTTTGCGGCAGGTTCAGGTACCGCAGGAAGTCATGGCATTGCTGGCCAGTTTTCCGTAAAAGGTTGGTCCTATGGTATACGGGAAGGCCGGCACCAGTTTTCCACTCGAAAGTGTAGTGGTGACATGATAGTGATAACCGCGTGTTCCATCAGTATGGCCATTATGGTTATCCAGGTATTCACCGCCCAGATTAGTCAGCGCCGAGCTCCAGTAATAATCTTCATAAAAGAAGCCCGCAGATGCCGTCAGGTTATTGCCCGACATAGTGGTGTAGCTGGCTGAAGTGGTAGGGCCAGTCGTTGCTGTCGTAGTGCCCTTGCTAATGTCATATTGATCGACCAGCACACAGTTGCGTACACCGACGCTGCCACAGCCTGTCGCGGAACCGGCATTGGCATAATCCCTCACCACCCAGCTGCTTTTGGCCAATACCCCGTTAGATTCCCACGGCCCATAGATCGGGTACCCATCAGCTGCATAACCATATACCGGAGAATGTGTTGTGCCGTTATCATTCAGCTGGTTGGCCATACAACTGGAATGGAAGTGATGATGATAATCGCCATTGGCGGCATGGCCACCACAAATATCCACATCATATTGTTCCGCAACCGGGGCTAATGTGTGCCATATATTCTGGTTGTTATAACTGCCACCGTCAGACCATTGATAAATGGAACTGCCATTTTCCCAATAGCCGATGGCACCCATGCCCGATTTGCAGGAGGTGGTACTGGCTGTAGGGTTGATCGGGAAATAACTGTTATGGCTGACATTTTTCGGGCACTTGGGGCCGGGAGGCCAATATCCGGTGCCACCGTTAGTGGAGCAAGTGCTATTACTATTGAAGCCAATATTTTGACCAAACTTGACCACATTGCCTGCACTGGCTGTCGTGCTGCCACTGAGGAAATCGGTACTGGCTTTCGGGCGGCTGTTCAGTGCCGTGATATCGGCGGCAGTCATGGTTACCGAATAATTAGGCACACCGGTGGCCTGTACCTGGATATAATTGCTGCCGGAGCAGGCCACGCTTGCCACCGATTGTACGTTTACCAGTACACCCAGACTGCTGCCGGTTTCAAAAATGTTTAATGACCGTTCATTGCTGGAGTTAATCATCCAGTTATTCAACATATCACTGGTGCTGGTGGTGGAAGTGCAATTACTGCTGGTCGTTGTCGTTCCCGGCATGCTGGAAGGCGCATTGATACAGCCTTGTAAAAGTAAGGCGCTGATGACGCAGGTGCTGAAGACGCTGGTGGCGAATTGCAGGTGATTGGGAGTGATGTGTTTGCGCATTACTGACTCCTGAATAGCTTTTTATATTTTCATTATCTGGAGTGTAGTGAAGTTTTGGGGAGTAAATGTGCAAACATTGAGGAAATTACTATGAAAACTGGATGTTCATGAGCTTCTGAAAAATTCCCTTTTGTTATTCCGAGCCCGGTCGAATGAATCAGGGTAAACTCGGTGAAGAATCTTTTGAATTCAGGAAGTTAGATTTCTCGCTGCGTTAGAAATGACAATTATTCAGTGGCTCATTAGGACATCATATGTTGGTGCAAGATGCGCTGATACAAGTTTACTCATCCTGCAGAAAAGCGTTGTCATCCACCACGCGCAATGGCATCAGGTCACTTTTACCGGTGACAATCAGTGATTTGTCGGTACGCACGCCGGCACCTGCATAAATTCCAGCCACCGAGAAGGTTGATATCTGTACTTTATAGCCATCAATATCCGGTAGCGGGAAAAACTCCTGGTAAACCTGGTTGTGTTGGTCAAATGCACCTTCAGTGCGGTTCAGCGTAGCTGATGTGTTATCCACTATGCTGATATTGTGGCCGCAGCGGCCGACAATCGGCTTGCTGGCATAACCACGCTGTTGTAGCTCTTTGGTCAACTCAAACTGTGCTTCCAGCAGGTAAGGGTAGTTAGGGAACATTTGCCATAACAACGGTAATATGGCCTTGTTGCTGGGAATGAGGGTCCATAACGGTTCAAATACTACCGTATCGGGATTCAGCAACACATCCATCAGTTTGGGCGGTCGCTGGTGTTTGACTTGTGGTGATAGCTCAACGGCTTCTTTCAGTTCATCACGCAGTTGATCGAGCGCAGTTTCCCAGGCCCAGGTTTTCCATACCCAGGCAATTTTTTCGCCATCCGCATCCAGTACTTCGTCATTGTCATTCCAGTGCAAACCTTCAGTGCCATGGATCAGTTTACTGCGGATGCCGGCATCGCGTATGGCTTCCTGCATATAGAGACCGTGGAACAGTTCTTCCTCGTCGTGGTCAATCATGATGTGCAACAGGCCATCTACGCCACTGTGTCGCCAGGCTTCGGTCAGTTGTTCCTGCAAGGTTTCACCGGGATCATCCCCTTCGTTACAGTGAAAGTGTTCGGCCCATTTGCCTTGTATCTTGCCGCATTCCATATAACAGGCGGCGGAATCACAGTTATATTCATACAGTTTGATACCGTTTTGGGTCAGGCTGAAATCAAAGCGCCCGGTAATCATCTGGTTGCGGCGGTTATCCCACGACTCCTGTAGTCGAGGCCATAACACTTTTGGTATATTGAACTTTTCCAGCACGGCTTCGTTGTGCAAGACATAATCAGTGGCATGCATGAACATGCGATGCAGTTCATTGCTGGCGCGTTTCAGTTCTTGTTGTGCAGTGCGCGAAATGGTGAAATAACGATATTGGGCTGCGTCGTTGCTGCTTAATCGAGAGCCTTTCATTTTGGCGACATAGGCAGCTTCATCAGGATTGGCCATGTTCAGCCAAATGCGCTTTTCATTGTCTATCGGTGCGACTTCTTTCAGGTAAATATTGAACAGTCGGCTATCCGCCTCGGGAATAGTGGTGGCATGGGTGGCATCTTCGGTTTGTATCATCCAGCCAAGCACGGCAGCATCACGGAACGAGCACTGTATCCAGAAGCTGCCATCTACAGCTATCTGGGCCGGTAATTCGCGCGAGAAATTGCAGCCTTCCTGCCATAACTGGTGGTGCAGGTTTTGTTCGGCAATGCGAACGCGATCGGGAAACACTTCAGTGATGATGGCGACATGGCCAGTGACATTAAACTCACCGCCCTCGCTCCATATCAACATGCAGCCAGGTTCGGGATGCCGGAGTGAGCCATTGGCAAAAGCCCGAAGTGGCAAGGTTGAATTGTCACTAACCCGTTTAACTGTGGTGAGCCTGAAAATATCATAGGCCATAGAAATATCATCAAACACATAACCCATATTCAATAACAGCCAGCGACGGGCAAACTCCACACATTGCCATTTGTACCCGGTATATACCCCCTCAACCTCATGGAAAAAGTCATGGCGATTGGGCAATTCATGGGTGTCCACAGTGTCGTAATCCGAGGAGTAGACCGGTACATTGCCTGGCGCGTAACCGAGGATAGAGCCAAAGGGCAGTGGCATTAGGGTTTTGGATGCAGTCATGGGTCGGTAATCACATAAAATTGATAAAATACAGGACTGAGTTTAGCAGATTACAGAAAAGCATGAGCTACTATACTTAATTGCAACAATCAGTGAAGGTATTCTTGTATTCAATAATGCCGGCCCCATATTTTAAGGAACCTTTGAATAACTGTCATTTCGAACAAAGTGAGAAATCTAACTACTTGAATTAAAAAGATTCTTCACTGCGTTCAGAATAACAAAAGGATGTTTTTCAGAGGTTCCTTAATTATCAAAAATGTTATGGAGTCATTATGTCAGGTTCTAAGCATATCGTTTGTCCGCATTGCTCGGCATTGAATCGAGTTCCAACAGAAAAATTAACCAGTGCCCCTAAATGCGGGCAATGCCACAGTGCCTTTTTTGCAGGGCATCCAGTGGAGCTTGTGGCGGGTAATTTTGCGCGTCATCTTGAGAAGAATGACATTCCTGTGTTAGTCGATTTCTGGGCGCCGTGGTGTGGGCCTTGCCGCACCATGGCACCGCAATTTACAGAGGCAGCAACCATGCTCGAGCCTCATGTGCGCGTGGCCAAGGTGAATACTGAAAGCGAACAAAACCTGGCAGCAGAATTCGGCATACGCAGCATACCCACACTCAAGCTGTTCAGGAATGGCAAGGAAATCGCCAGCCAGGCCGGTGCAATGAGCGCCAGGGATATTGTGCGTTGGGTGCAGGCCAATATCCGCTAGCAGTTTTCGTTAATGAGCTTGCGTCTCAAGAAAAGGATTGCCGAACTCATGCAGGTATTTCATGCCGACAATATGTGAACCACCGGCATTGAAGTGGTCGTCATCCCGATACAGCGGCACATTGTCCAGGCTTTTGAAACATTCCTTGTCGTTGCAGAGTACCTTGTTAGGATCAATAAAAATAACCTGCGGGTAATCCCTTTTTATATCAGCAAATAACACATTGATTTTCACTTGTTGTTGTTCAAGCGTTTCAATCGGGGTATTACAGTTTTTACTGAAAGCCGGCCACAGGAAATGTTGGCGAGAACATTTTAACGATTCAACACTGATGATAAGGTTGTCTTTTACAATCACAGGAATTGCCCGGCTTTTGGTTATGATGTCCAGCGATGTATAAAGGTTTTCACGAATGACCTGATAGCTGTTTTCAACAGAAACTTCAGGTGAATCCTCATCGATAAAATAGATTTTTTCTGACTTCATTTCTACGACAGACCAGTACGCAGCGAGAACAACATATTGATAATTACCTTGTTCAATCATGCCATACAATTTTTCATTGCGCGCATGGCAAACATCCTTATCGCCCAGGTTCTCTGTTTTGCTGGAGATAATAAGGCCTTTTATGGGTGGGCAATGAGGGCTGGAAACCGAGCTTAGCCGCAGGTTTTTGGCATCATTGGTAAATACATGTATCAATGGGTCAAAATGTTCCGCATGGGAATCGCCAATCAACAAGACATTTCTGCAATCCACTGTTGCATCGTTAGTACAGCTTTCACGGTGGGCTTTTGGTTTGCTTTCCATGGTCGCTACAGATTCCTGCATATTACCAAAACGCTGTGGAAAACCTTCGGTTTTATAGGCAAGAATAACGATAACACTAAACAGGACGATGGGAACAATATACATACCGATAAAAGTTTGCTTGAAAGGAAATTTCCAGCGGATACGAAACGGATTTTCCACATACTTCCAGGTCAGGTTCGACAATACCAATGAAACGGCTACAGCAATAAGCGCCTGGATGGGTGTAATAGAACCTGTTACATAGCGTATAAGCGCAAAGATAGGCCAGTGCCATAAATACAATGAATAGGAAATTTTACCAATATGCGTTAACGCCGGGGTTGAGATTAGTTTTGTTACCGGGTTGCCGCAAGAGCCCGCATAAATAATCAGTGCGGTGCCCATGCAAGCATACAACGCATTTAACCCGGGGAAATTGTGTGGGGCATTGTCATTAAAAATGTTGAACAAAATTCCGACGAAACCGATTACAGCTAAAACGGTAGATTGCGGGCTTTTTAATGCAGGCAAATAACGTGCAATTAAAGCCAGCACACAACCGACCAGGAGTTCATAAAACCGTGATGACAGCAGGAAATAAGCATCTGTGGGGTTATTCCTGACTAACCACTCCGCTAGTGTGATAGATAAAATCAAAACGACAAAAAATATTTTTATGGTATTGATATAACTGAAACGTTTTATCACAAACAATAAAAGCAAAGGCCACAATAAATAAAACTGTTCCTCAACTGATAACGACCAGGTGTGCAGTAACGTTATCTCTTCCGTAGCCTGGGCAAAATAGCCTCCTGTGGTATTGGCCAGATAAAAATTACCCAGCGACATAAAACCCAGCCCCATGAGTTTTGTGTGATAGATAAAATCCTTGGGTAAAAGGATAAAAAATGCGGCAATAAAAGTGACAAGCAAAACAACAATATTGGTGGGTAACAACCTGCGGAACCGCCGTAGATAAAATTCCTTCAGCGAAAATTTATCAATAAGCATATCGTTAGAAATCTGGGTAGTAATCAGGTAACCGGAAAGCACAAAAAACATTTCGATACCAATAAAACCACCGGGCAGAATGCCGAGCCCGGTGTGATAGATAATGGCCATAATGATGGCTATTGCCCTTAATCCATCAAGATCTGCGCGGTAAGAAATCGCCGACATGTTTGGGTTGCCCTGTGTAATCTATTGAATATAAAGGACTACTATAACTAATTTTTGGGTTGAATGCCTCTGTGGAGGCACATAATGGCCGTAAAAATGGATTTGTATTTTGCCTGTTTGGGATGAGTGAGGGGGAATTACTCAGGCCATCCATGGCCTTCGCCCTGCGGGTTCGCTGCGCTCATGCAAAACTGTTCCGGACAGTTTTGTGAACCCCGACTATGCAAGTCCAGTTCTAGCAAATCCGGCAAATAAAAAAGGCCTCCCTTGTGGGGTGGCCTTTATTTATTTGGTGGAGTCGGGGGGATTTGAACCCCCGTCCATCAGTTCGCTATTAGCGGCTCTACATGCTTAGATCCATTTATTGATTTAACGCTTAGCAACCCAGTGGCAGGACGTTAAGCGCGATCTTGTATTTGTTTAATAACTCCACCCCAAGCTGGCTTCGTTACGATCCAATTCTATATGACAGTTTCTCTCGCGGTATTGGCACCTTGTTAGAAACCGTTAGCGGCCCTTAGGCTGCTAAAGCGTAGTTAGAGTCGTTTGCAACTATAACAATGCAGCTTTGGATTAACGTGATTGGCTACCCTCACGGCATGCACCAGAAAACTTTGATACCGATGTCGAATCCAAAACGACCCCGTATGGTTTTCCTGTACGCGGCGATTATCCGCCTTGTTGGCAAGTGCTGTCAAACAAGGCTTTTTCTCCGCTGTTTTTTAGACCCTTATTTTGCATTAAGTTCAATTGGGTGGAGTCGGGGGCATGAACCCGCATCCATAAATAACCAACTGAATTAATTGGCGCTATTAATGGCAATCATCTGCGGTTTCTTTTCTGCAGGTATTTCGCGTTCTATCGTAATGGTCAACAAGCCGTTGGTTAAACTGGCGTTTTGCACTTTCATGTGGTCGGCCAGGCGATAGCTGCGCTCAAAGGCACGCCTGGCGATGCCGCGATGCAGGTACACGTTTGATTCTTCTGCGTTTTGTTCGCTTTTGCCGCTGACCTTGAGTATGTCGTATTCCAGTGTGATGCTGATTTCGGCTTCATGGAATCCGGCAACGGCCATCACGATCTGGTATTGGTTTTCGCTGTTTTTGATGATGTCGTAGGGCGGATAAACGTTTTTATGGTCATTATCCGCGTTGAGGGTTTCAAATAAATCGTTGAAACGATCAAAACCAACGGATTGACGGAATAAGGGTGATAAAGATAAAGCGGTAGCCATGATAAGGCCTCCTGTATTAAGCAAGGTTAACATTCAGGCAAAACTGCCCGATATGGTTGTGTTTAATTCAGATAGCGCTATCTGCAAGAGTATTCTGTGAATCACTCTTGTTTAAATAAATAGGGGTTGGTTTTGAGGTTTCAAGGGCGAGGGTAATTTTTCAGCGTTGCGTTGGTCAAAAGCATCACTGAAAAACGGATTTTAATGGGGTTTCAGGATGCGTGATTTTTCACGGTTCCAGTCGCGTTCTTTTTCAGTGGCGCGTTTATCGTGTTCCTGTTTGCCTTTGGCGAGTGCGATCTCGGCCTTGATGAGGTGGTCTTTCCAGTAGATTTTGGTACACACGCAGGTGTAGCCTTTTTGTTGCACTTGTTCCATCAATTTCTGTATTTCACGGCGTTTCAGCAGTAGTTTGCGGGTGCGCTGCGGATCGGTTACAAAATGGGTGGAAGCGGTTTGCAGGGGTGTAATCAGTGAGCCGAGCAGCCAGGCTTCGTCATTTTTGAAAATAACGTAGCTATCTACCAGTTGCACTTTGCCTTGGCGCAGGGCTTTGACTTCCCAGCCCATAAGTACCATGCCGGCCTCGTAGGCATCTTCAATAGTGTAATCAAACCGTGCTTTTTTATTTTGCACGATGACGTTGCTGGCGAGTTTGGGTTTCTTTTTGCTCATGGCGCGGGATTATAAAGTGATTGGCTGTGCTTGTGTATTATTTATGAATCCCAGAAAATGGTGTTCCTTGTTGTTTGGGTAACTTTATGCCGCATATTAATCGCACGGCCTTGTTGCCATTTACGGATCAGCAGATGTTTGATCTGGTGAATGACGTGATGGCATATCCACATTATCTGGATGGTTGTGTGCATGCGGTGATTCTGGAGCAGACGCCAACCACCATGGTGGCTTCGTTGAGTCTGGAAAAGCGTGGTATTAAAATGTCGTTTACCACGCAGAATGTTCTGGATACCCCGAAATCGATTGTGATGAATTTGCATGATGGGCCGTTTGAAACGTTTGAAGGGCGCTGGTTTTTCCAGAGGCTGAATGACGAAGCGTGCAAAGTGATACTGGATTTACAATTTACCCTGTCAGGTCGAGTGGTTGATCTGGCAATTCGAAAACTGTTCGACTCTGTGAGTAATAACATGGTCGATGCAATGGTAAAGCGAGCGAAAGAAGTTTATGGCCAGTGATAAAATAAAAGTTGAAGTAGCCTATGCCACCCCTGAAAAACAACGCATTGTAACGGTTGATGTTGAGCCTGGTGCGGTGGCTTACGATGTCGTGGTGCAATCGGGCATTGACAAGGTTTTCCCTGAAATTGATGTGGCAAGTGCCAAAATGGGCTTGTTTGGCAAAGCCATACAGGCAAAATCGCAGGTGGTTGAAGAGGGTGATCGTATCGAGATTTATCGCCCGCTAAAGGCCGATCCTAAGGCCTCGCGTGCGGCACGTGCAGAAAAGGCGAAGGCTGCCCGCAGCTGATTAACGGCTGTTCAGGGCAACTGATCAGTAATTCAAATGTTTGGTTTCGAACTTTTGTTTTTCGATGTTGGCAAGAGTATCTCCCTGAAAGGTAAGGGTAATCCGCTCCCTGTCGAGTTTGCCTTTGCCGGTGCGCATGCTGTAAATGTAATCCCAGCGCTCCTGATTGAAAGTATCACGAATAATCGGTGACCCGAGTAAAAACTTGACCTGGTGCTGGGTCATGCCTACTTTTAATTGAGCCACTTTTTCCTCTTCCAATACATTGCCTTGTTCAACATCGATACGGTATACCCAGGGAAATTTGTAATGGCTACAGCCGCTTAGCGAAATAAGTACACAAAGGGCGAGCAGGGTCGAGAGTCGTTGCATGGCGTTGATGGTTCTCATGAGTTTGGTTAACATGGCCAAGCCTTGTTATACATAGCAGCGTATCATAGCGCATTACCTCATTGGAATCTAAGGGCTCATCATGGCATCTGAAAATCAGGAACTCCGTAAAGCTGGTTTAAAGGTTACGCTGCCGCGTGTCAAAATAATGCAAATATTGGACAGCGCCCAGGCTCAAGGTTCCCATATGAGCGCTGAAGATGTGTATAAAACTTTGCTGGAAGCGGGCGATGATGTTGGTTTGGCAACGGTTTATCGGGTGTTGACACAATTCGAAGCGGCAGGGTTGGTTGAGCGCCACAATTTTGAAGGGGGCCATTCGGTGTTTGAAATGGCTCATGAAGAACATCATGATCACATGGTTTGTACAGAAACCGGTCAGGTTATTGAGTTTTTTGATA
Organism: uncultured Spongiibacteraceae bacterium; assembly: GCA_964617765.1. GTDB lineage: Bacteria > Pseudomonadota > Gammaproteobacteria > Pseudomonadales > DT-91 > CAZTZY01. The sequence goes on along the minus strand of CAZTZY010000002.1, from coordinate 75,028 downwards.
AGGAAATTGAAAGATTACAACACGAGATTGCCAAAAGGCATGGTTTTGACTTACTTGACCATAGTCTTGTGCTTTATGTGAAGCCGCAAAAATAAATCAGTTCCACCGGGTTTTTGGTGGTTTTGTTCTTTTTTGGTGCATTCTGCAACCGCTTTTGAACCCCGCAATACCGATTATATTAAGTCAGTTGTGTTCAGTATTATCGGTGCTATTATCAAACATTACAGTTTTTTATTAATTCTGTCTTAGGGAGATATGTCGTGTTTGAATTGTCCGGATACAGTGATATTCACGAGATAGGTGCTGGTGGTCAGGCCAAGGTTTATATGGCCACTCAAAATTCATTCCAGCGTAAAGTTGCCATTAAGGTCCTCCTGCCTGAGTTGGCAGAAGATCCAGAGTTTGGTGAACGTTTTTTACGTGAAGCCCGTATTGTAGCCGGGTTATCCCATTCAAATATTGTTCCGGTTTATGATTTTGGCCAACAGGAAGGCACCTTGTATATGGTGATGGAACTTCTGGGTGGCGGCGATTTATCCAAAAAAATTGAGCGCGGTGTAAGTGCCGATGAAGCCTTGCAGATTACCAGCGAGATAGCACAAGCTTTACATTTTGCCCATGAAAAAGGCTTTGTCCATCGTGATGTGAAGCCAGATAATGTTTTGTTCCGTGAGGGCGGTTCTGCAGTTCTAACCGACTTTGGTATAGCGAGACTACAAAATGCGGCTAATCAGTTGACTATGGTTGGCCAGGTATTGGGAACACCCAAGTATATGAGTCCTGAGCAACTGCAGGATAAAAAAGTAGATGGTCGAGCTGATATTTATTCATTGGGTATTATGTTTTACCAGATGTGTACTGGCCATGCGCCTTATGAAGACAAGGATTTCACCACGTTGGCGATGAAACATATACAGGCGCCAATACCCAAATTGCCCGCAGAATACCTAAAATACCAGAAGCTGTTTGAGCGCATGGTAGCCAAAGAGCCGGAAAAGCGCTTTCAGACAGGTCAGGAAGTAACAAGCCTTATTCAGCAGATTCGTAGCGGGAAAGTGGATGCTGCCAGTGTGGAAAGTGGTAATGCGGCTGCTTTAAAAAGGAATTTGACTCAACCTTCTGCTGCTATTGAGGAAGCATCTTCCTCGGCGAAACGTGTTTATATACCTCGTGAATTGATGGTGGCATTGCAGGATCTTGATCCTTTGCTGGATCTTAACTGGAAGAAAAAAGTCACAGCCATTTATAGCAAGATGGGTAAGGAAGAACAAAATTACGTGTATGCACAGTTTTTGCAACCTAAAGGTGTGTTGTTTGATACCGAGCAAAAACAGTTCGTTTTTTATGGCAGGAAAAGTGTGCAAGAGGTGGCAGCTGAATCGTTACGCAATGCTGCACTTTCCGAAATTGCTAACAAGCTTGAAAAGGCTGAGCAGATGTTGCGCACCACAACGGATATTGTGGCTTTTGCCAATATGATGGAAAGTGGTTTAAGTCTGGTTGAGCGTTTCGATAGTCAGGAGAATTTAAAACTGCAAAAGGAGAAGAATCTTCTGCGCGATGCTTTTCTCGATGACATGGTGTTGATTGTTCGCGGTGCCAATTTTGCATTGCCTGAAAATAGGCGTTCTTTAACGGTTGATGCAGTTAAAACCTATATTGTTGAGGTTTACCTGAAACAACAAATGATGGGTTATCGTTTCAGGACGATACCTGTCAGTGCACTGGAAATCGATCCTAATCCTTTTATTAAAGAAGTGGTGGCCGTTGAAGCCAAGGTAAGACAGTGTGATGTTGTCAGATCCGATAAATATTATTTTCTGATCGGCCCAGCACGTACATCTGGCCAGAATCCCTATTCTGTAAGGCGATTCTTGCAGGAAGACAGTAGCATGGAAGGCAAGGTGGTTTATTTTAATGTGGCCGCTATACCGATGGAAGGCTTATCGGATGTACAAAAACAGGAAGAAATTCGTTGGGTTTTATCAAGAATTGTTACTCTTGAGCGTCAGCTCAGTATTGGTATTGTGGAATTGGTGCGTGATATGGAGAAGGCCCACAAGGATCAGTTAGGCCCTATGTTGGCAAAGCCTATTGAGGCTGATGGAACCGATATAGAAACAGTGATAGAAGAGCGCCTCATGGCCTATGAGAAAAATTTATCGATCCTGGTATTGGGCAAGATACCCAAAGGCGTTTTTGAGTTTGCCCGATCACTCGATGATTACGAATATCTTTTTTTCTGTTTAAGAAGATATATTATTGAGCTCGCTTGTGATATCCGTGATTTTTCCGCGCAATCGACAACAGTCTGGAGTACCAAGGCTGAGGAGCTCGACTTAAGGATGATGTCGTATCTTAAGTTGCTCGATAAGCGCAAAGCTACCATTTTTACAACAGCGCGCCCCGAAGAAGTTGAGCCTGCCATGGATGTCACTTTGCCGATTCAGGAATTTAAAGCTGCACTGGATGAATTTGAGCCGCAAATAGAACAGTTGAAGATTAAGCTCAAGGATATCATTCGTAAAAAAGAAGAACCCAAAAGCGCATTCCAGCAATTTATGGCAAAAGTCTTTAAAGCAGAATCCAAAAAAATTACGCCGGAAGATGTGCAAAACCAGATTGATGCAGTGAAACATAAATGTTTAATTTCATTGATAAAAATTCGCAAGCGTTATCCATTGATATCGGTATATCTCGAATTTGAAGATCTTATCGAGGTGAATGAAAAATTCCGCCATTACGCATTGCCTGCGGGCAGTGAAGGCCTGGGTCGTCTACCGTTGTTGATTGTACTGCCTGAAGAGAAAACCAGCTTTGATATTGCGCAGATAAGGGAATCTTTAGGGCATGATATTTTCAAGGCTCCGGCAAAGTGGGCTGGTGCTACTTAAACTGTTGCCTTTAACTTGGAAGGTACAAGTTAAAGGAATGTTTTACTTATGTTGCGTATAAGCAGTTTCTTATAGTTTCAGCATCTCTTTTGCATGTTTTAGCGTGGTTGGAGTAATTTCCAGCCCCCCTAACATACGAGCTATTTCTTTAATTCGCGCTTCCTTGTTCAGCACGGTTACCGTAGTTTCAGTGCTATTATCATCTTGTATTTTTGCGACAAAATAATGATTGTGCGCTTGTGAAGCCACCTGTGCCTGATGTGTGACGCATATAATTTGTGCAGAATCACTCAGGGTGCGTAACAGTCGTCCGACAACTTCTGCAGTTGCACCGCCAATACCCACATCCACTTCATCAAATACCAGAGTAGGTATGGTAGAGGCTTTGGCGGTGATTACCTGAATGGCGAGGCTGATTCGTGATAACTCGCCACCAGAAGCAATTTTTTGCAAACCTTGTGGAGGTAAGCCTGGATTAGTGCTTACCAGAAATTCGATACTTTCAAAGCCATTGGCTTTTGGATTTTCAGGATTGGTATTGAGCAAGGGTACAAATTCGCAGCTCGCCATTCCAAGGGCTTTTAATTGCAGTTTGATATCGTAAGCCAGTTTATCTGCAGCCGTTTCACGTATTTGAGTGAGTTGTCGAGCAATGCTCAAATAGTTTTCACGTTCTGCTGTGGCTTGCGCGGTGAGGGTAATCACTAATTCCTTGCTGTTATCGAGCGAATTCAGTTCTGTTTCCAGTGCATCCTTGATACTCAGCAATTCTTGTGGAGTGGTACGATGCTTGCGGGCGAGATCAAGGATACTGGCGAGGCGACTTTCAATATCCTGAAGGTTGCCATCACTGTTTTGGCTATGATTCAGTTGTTGGCGTAATGATTGGCAGGCTTCCTGTAGCTGAATATTGGCGCTGTTGATTAACTCGAAGGCATCCTGGATATCGGACGAATGAATTTTCAGTGGTGCCAGCATTTGGGAGCAATGTTGCAGCTGCTCAATCAGGGAATTGCGTTCACGGTTACGGCAAATATCCAGTGTATTCTGGCAAGCCTCCTGCAGGGATTCTGCATTGGCAATCAGTTGATGTTGTTTTTCCAGTTTTGCATATTCGCCAGCTTGTAAATTTAACTCATGGAATTCAGCTAACTGAAATTGCAGGTATTCTTTTCGGGTCTCAGCTTCGCTGCCTTGTGCCTGTAATTGCTGAATACGTTTGGCGGTGTTTTGCCATTGCTGAAAGTGATGACCGACTTGATTTAAAAGGGCTGAGCAATCAGCATAAGCATCAAGCAAGGTTTGATGATAATCACGTTGTAATAGCTGATGGTGGGCATGTTGGCTATGAATATCTACTAATAGCGAGCCAAGGGTTTTTAACGTTTGCAGGTTAACCGGCTGATCATTAATAAAGGCTTTGCTGCGCCCGTCTTTAGTGATCACGCGGCGTAAAATACAATCTTCGCTGGCATTAAAGTCGTTTTGTTCCAGCCAATCCTGAACATTCTGCAAGTTTTCAACATTAAAAACGGCGCGAATATCTGCTTTGGGTGCTCCATGGCGCACAAAGTTGCTATCAGCGCGCTCGCCCAGGGCAAGGCTGAGAGCATCAAGGGCAATGGATTTACCTGCGCCCGTTTCGCCTGTAATAGCCGTCATGCCGCTGTCAAAATCGATATTCAGATTATCGACGATAGTAAATTGGGAGATAGATAAGCCGATTAGCACAGAATTACTCATTGGTAGAATGTATCACAGGATTCTATCGCTGAATTTGAGCTTAGCAAAGAGGGATTGCACACTTGAAAAGCAGAAAAAAATCCCAATATAGCGTTCATTAAAGATTTTCGATGAGGAGATTGGGTTAAATGAGTGACGAAAAAAACGGACAAAACGATCCACAAGACAATGATGAGCTGCAGGTGGCCAATGAGCCAGTAGCGGATGTGGGCGGATTGTTGATTGAAGAGCAGCTCGCGCAAGCACAAGTTGAAATCCTGCAATTAAAAGAGCAGATGATGCGCGAGCAGGCGGAAACCCAGAATATCCGCAAACGCTTGCAGCGCGATGTGGAGAATGCCCGCAAATTTGCCCTGGAAAGATTCATCGGTGATTTATTGCCGGTGGCCGATAACCTTGATCGCGCCATTGATGCAGCCAGTAAAGAAGAAGCTGTAAAACCCTTGCTGGATGGCGTTGAGCTGACCCGCAAAAACTTCCTCGATGTATTGCGCAAGAACAATGTTGAGCAAGTATGCCCTGTGGGCGAGCCTTTTGATCCGCAATTCCATGAAGCCATTACCATGGTGCCGAATCCTTCTATGGAACCCAATTCAGTGATGGATGTGATGCAAAAGGGTTACACCCTGAATGGCCGTTTGTTACGTGCCGCGATGGTTGTGGTGTCCAAGGCGCCTTAAAGGCGGCTTAATTAAAAGGCGGCATAAAACCCTTCAAGTTTTCTCAATAAGCTTGAATTAAAACAAATTGAACACATATAGATACACAGTTAATTATTAAGCACGCAAGTGCAAACATTTTAAAAGGCGGGAGAAAAGAGATGGGTAAAATTATTGGTATAGATTTGGGCACCACCAATTCGTGTGTGTCGGTAATGGATGGCGATAGCATCAAGGTTATCGAAAATGCCGAAGGCGATCGTACTACGCCGTCCATTATTGCTTATACAGAAAACGACGAAATACTGGTGGGTCAATCAGCCAAGCGTCAGGCAGTGACCAATCCGTTTAACACCTTATATGCGGTAAAACGTTTGATTGGCCGTCGTTTCAAAGATGATGTGGTACAAAAAGATATTAAAATGGTGCCTTATAAAATTGCTGAAGCCGATAACGGTGATGCGTGGGTAGAAGTGCGTGGCAAGAAAATGGCACCTCCACAAATTTCAGCAGAAGTTTTGAAGAAAATGAAGAAAACTGCTGAAGATTATCTTGGCGAAACTGTGACTGAAGCAGTAGTTACCGTCCCTGCATATTTCAACGATGCACAGCGTCAGGCCACTAAAGATGCCGGACGTATTGCCGGTCTTGATGTAAAACGTATCATCAACGAACCTACAGCGGCAGCGTTAGCCTACGGTATGGATAAAGCCAAGGGCGACCATACCATTGCAGTGTACGATCTCGGTGGTGGTACTTTCGATATCTCTATCATCGAAATTGCTGAAGTGGATGGCGAACACCAGTTTGAAGTGCTTTCAACCAATGGTGATACATTCCTGGGTGGTGAAGACTTCGATATGCGTTTGATCGATTATCTGGCCGCTGAATTCAAAAAAGAAAGCACCATCGACCTGAAAGGCGATCCATTGGCGCTGCAACGTTTAAAAGAAGCCGCAGAAAAAGCCAAGATTGAGCTTTCTTCCAGTCAGCAAACTGAAGTGAATTTACCTTACATTACGGCTGATGCCACTGGCCCTAAACATTTGGCGGTGAAGTTGACACGTTCCAAACTGGAATCGTTAGTTGAAGATCTGGTAGCGCGTACTATTGAGCCATTAAAAATCGCCCTGAAAGATGCGAACCTGACTACTGCACAAATTGATGATGTCATCTTGGTGGGTGGTCAAACCCGCATGCCAATGGTGCAGGAAAAAGTGGCCGAGTTTTTCGGTAAGCCAGCCCGTAAAGACGTAAATCCTGATGAAGCTGTAGCGATTGGTGCGGCGATTCAAGGTGCGGTACTTTCCGGTGATGTGAAAGACGTTTTGTTGCTCGATGTAACGCCGTTAACCCTGGGTATCGAAACCATGGGTGGTGTAGCAACTCCTGTCATCGAGAAAAACACCACGATTCCTACCAAGAAATCACAAGTGTTCTCAACTGCTGATGATAACCAGAATGCAGTAACGATTCATGTTGTGCAAGGTGAGCGTAAACAGGCTTCACAAAATAAATCGTTAGGCCGTTTTGATTTGAGTGATATTCCGGCAGCCCCACGTGGCATGCCACAAATCGAAGTGACCTTTGATATTGATGCCAACGGTATTTTGAATGTATCAGCGCAAGATAAGGCAACAGGCAAAAAACAATCTATCGTGATCAAAGCTTCTTCCGGTTTATCGGAAGAAGAAATCAAGAAAATGGTCGCTGATGCCGAAGCTAACGCGGAAGCTGATGCTAAATTCGAGGAAGTGGTAACGGCACGTAACATGGCTGATGGACTGGTTCACGCTACCAAAAAGACTCTGGAAGAAGCTGGTGATAAAGCCACTGCAGAAGAAAAATCTGCCATTCAAGCAGCGATTGCTGAAGTGGAAACTGCATTGAAAGGTGAAGACAAGGCAGCGATTGAAGCGGCCACACAAAAACTGACCGAAGCATCTTCTGGGTTGGCGCAACGCATGTATGAAGAAAAAAACCAGCAACAGCAAGCCGGTGGAGCTGATGCTGGCGGTGCACACAACCATGATGATTCAGTAGTCGATGCTGAGTTTGAGGAAGTGAAAGACAAGTAATGTTCGATTCCCGGTGTGATGTGAATCATGCCTGGTTTGCTTTTAATTATCATCAAAGCCCAGCCCGTGAAAATCGCGCTGGGCTTTGTGTTAAAAAACTGTGCCAAATAACTGAAGAAACATTATGTCAAAACGAGATTACTACGAAATTCTAGGCGTTGAAAAAAGCGTTACCGAGGCAGAACTGAAAAAAGCTTACCGCCGGATAGCGATGAAACACCATCCTGACAGAAACCCCGATAACAAAGAATCAGAAGACAAATTCAAGGAAGCTAACGAAGCCTATGAGGTGCTTTCTGATGCACAGAAACGCGCTGCCTATGACCAATATGGGCATGCCGGTGTTAACCAGCAAGGTGGCGGATTTTCCGGCGCTGAAGGTTTCTCCGATGCCTTTGGTGATATTTTTGGTGATATCTTTGGCGGTGGCCGTGGCCGTCGTCGTGGCCCGCAGCCCGGTTCAGACTTGCAATATAACCTGACACTCGATTTAGAGCAGGCAGTAAAAGGCGCCGAAGTTAAAATCGAGATCCCTACTACGGTTTCGTGTAAGCCTTGTGATGGGTCAGGCGCCAAACCAGGATCAAAAATCAGTACCTGCGCTACCTGTAACGGTATGGGTCAGGTGCGTATGCAGCAAGGATTTTTTGCGGTACAGCAGGCATGCCCGCATTGTGGTGGACGAGGCAAGAAAATTGAAGAACCCTGTACATCCTGCCGCGGCAAGGGTGTAGTGCGTGACAATAAAACCCTGAATGTGAAAGTGCCGGAAGGTGTTGATAACGGTGACAGGATCCGTTTGTCAGGTGAAGGCGAAGCCAGTCGTGATGGTGGGCAAAACGGCGATTTGTATGTGCAAATCACTATCCGGCCACATGCCTTGTTTGAGCGCGATGGCAGGGATTTATATTGTGACGTGCCTATTACCATCGTTGATGCCGCTTTAGGGGGTGAAATCGAAGTGCCGACACTCGATGGTCGTGTAAAACTGAAAATTCCGGCAGAAACCCAAACCGGTAAAATGTTCCGTTTACGTGGCAAGGGTGTTAAGCCTGTGCGCGGCGGGCATGTCGGTGATATGTTGTGCAGGGTGATGGTTGAAACGCCAGTTAATTTAACCAAGCGCCAAAAAGATTTATTGAGGGAATTACAGGAAACACTAGATTCAGATAGTACAGCCCATCAGCATAATCCCAAGCGTAATAGCTGGTTTGATGGCGTAAAAACGTTTTTCGACGATATGAAAACATAAACAGGAATTGCCATGATTAGAATCGCAGTTACCGGCGCGGCCGGCAGAATGGGAAAAACACTGATTGAAGCAATTTCCATGGCTGAGGGTGCGCATTTAACAGCTGCCATCGAAAGGCCTGATAGTTCGCTGATTGGTGCCGATGCCGGTGAGCTTGCCGGTATGGGTAAAAATGGCATTAGCGTTGTTGGTTCCATTGATGATGTGTTAGATGACTTTGATGTGCTCATCGATTTCAGCTCGCCGGTTTCAACGTTGGCCAATGCCGCAGCCTGCAAGGAAGCCGGAAAAAAAATGGTTATCGGCACTACCGGATTTAATGACCAGCAAAAAATACAGTTGCTTGCAACTCAATCGGACATTGCCTTGTGCATGGCGTCGAATTTTAGTGTGGGTGTAAACTTGTGTTTCAAATTACTGGATACTGCAGCCCGTGTATTGGGTGACGAAGTTGATATTGAAATTTACGAAGCACATCATCGTCATAAAGTGGATGCACCATCAGGTACCGCATTAAGCATGGGTGAAGTTGTTGCCAATGCGTTAGGGCGTGATTTGAAAAAAGTGGCAGTGTATGGACGCGAAGGCCAAACGGGTGCGCGTGAGCGTGATACTATCGGGTTTGCCACAGTACGTGCCGGTGATATTGTTGGTGATCATACTGTCATGTTTGCCGCTGATGGCGAACGTGTCGAGATTACGCATAAAGCCAGTTCAAGAATGTCATTTGCCCGGGGTGCTGTGCGTGCCGCCATCTGGTTGGGTGCCAAGGATAAAGGCCTGTATGATATGCAGGATGTATTAGGATTGAAATAAACCTGTTTTGGTTTGTGATTCAGTCAGGATGATGTAAAGATATAATCTGGAGATAAAAATAAACACCTTATTGGGTTATCAGAAAATGAGAAACTTGATAAGGTGTTTTTGTTTGTAGGGAATTACCATTATTCATTTACCGTGAGCTTATAGTTAATCATGCAAAGATCAGCCTATCTTCCCCATATTGATGGTATGAGAGCTATAGCCATTCTATTGGTGGTGATATTTCATACCGGCCTGAATATATTGCCAGGTGGATTTGTCGGTGTTGATGTATTTTTTGTGTTGTCCGGATTTTTGATTACAGGGCAAATCGCACAGCAAATAAATAATAGCAAATTTACCTTTACCGGATTTTACTTGCGCCGTTTCAGGCGTTTACTTCCAGCCTATATCGTTGTGGCGTTAGCTACATTGGTTGTGGGATATTTTATCCTGTTGCCCAAGGATTATATCTATCATGTGAAGTTAATGGGCCTGGCATTTTTATCTTTCGGCAATTTCTATTTAGCCAATACGACAGAAGGCTATTTTGCCGAAGAAACTGATGAAATACCTTTATTGCATACATGGTCTCTTTCTGTAGAAGAACAATTCTATTTATTGTGGCCAATCCTGTTATTAATGTTATTCCGGTATTTCAAGAATAAGGAACTGTTAATATTAGTGACGGGATTATTTATATCAGCAGTAATATTTTCCCAATGGCAAACCCTTAACTTTCATACGGCAGCTTATTATTTATTGCCTGCACGTTTCTTTGAATTATTGGCTGGTGCATTACTAGCTTTAGCCATAAGACATTTGCCGACACTTTCTGCCAGGGTTGCCATACTCTCAGGCTTGACGGGAACAGTGGCAATTATCCTTTCTTCAATATACCTGACGCAGGAAGACTATTTCCCTGGTTTTAATGCATTACCGGTATGTATCGGAACAGTGTTATTGATATATGGCGGGTTCACGCAAAATGCCATCAGTGATGTTTTATCGAGCAAGCCATTTGTTGGGCTTGGAAAAATTTCTTATTCACTTTACCTGTGGCACTGGCCTATTTTTGTTTTTATTCGCTATGCTACCGGTGGTATTACGCCAGTTGCATCTATCCTCGCCATTATTCTTGCTCTGATCTTATCCGTTTTAACATTGAACTTTGTAGAAAATCCGTTACGTTTTAAGTGGAAGTTTTCGTTTTGGAAAACCTTTGGTGTAATGTATGCAGTACCTTTATTGGTATTCATTATCATCAATGTTGTTGTCGACAAGAGTGATGGTATGCCACAGCGTTTTAATGTTGATCCAATGAAAGTAAAAGCGATGGAACAAAAGGCTACGGTTTATAATGAATCCTGCTCCAGTGTTAGTGATGGAAAATGTGCAGAAGTGATGTTGATAGGCGATTCACATGCCGCACATTTTTCGCCATTCCTGCATGTGCTGCTCAGCCCAAATCAGGATCTGAAATTAAAAACACAGACAACGGGTTTCTGTTTGCCTATGGTTGATATGTACAGAGCCATGAAAAACAGAAATACGGGAAAAATTACCTATCTGGATAAAGAAAGTGATTGTTTTAAAAAAACCAATGCATTTTATCAGCAATTAAATGACAAACAGTATAAGTATGTTGTTCTCGCAGGTTACTGGTCCATAGCTGATATTGCCCCGGACACCATTTTTTATTTTGATGAAAATAATACTGAATTAACCCGGCAAACATCCCAAAAGGTTTTCCGTAAGGCTTTTTTTAATTCAGTCAGTGTTTTGATTGAAAAAGACATAACCCCAATAATTATAAAAGATAATCCGGCAATTTCCGATCAGTTACTAAAATGTTCGAGACACAAAATTCTTGATGCCGATTACACAAGGGATTGTGTTATTGAGTTTGAAGAAATAGTGAAACAGCAGGAATGGGTAAATAGTCTTTTTGCGGAAATTGGCCAAAAATTTCCCCAGGTAAAATTCATAACACCACAGGATGTTATTTGTAATAAACAGAATTGTGCCACCATTATGGAAGGAATGCCCTTGTATCTGGATAAACAACACCTGACGGATATAGGATCAAGAATTTTGGGTGAACAATACCTGTTGAAAATGGGAAATCCATTGCCATAATGGATTATGGATTCACGAATTACTTAATCAACAATTGCGCCTTTAAACATTTCCCTGCTCAAGTTTCTGGCATTACCTGGATTCAATAGGGTAATGCCGCGGTATTTTTTTTATAAAAAGTCCACAACAACGAATCTGAAACCACATGATAATTAAGATGAATATAATCTTTGTAAAGGTTATATAAAAAATTTGTAGTTATGGTATTTGCGGGGAATTTTGGGATAGATATGTAACTTGCTTCGGCAAATAAAATATTCCCTGGCTTATAAGTCGCACGCATAAAATGATAACAAATAGCATCACCTCTAACAGGCTCAAGATTTAAAAAGGTTGAAAAGGGATTGACATAATCCAGGTTGATAATTGATCCATTGCCATGTTGTTTGATAATGGATTCCAGTTCCAAAGTACCTTGAGCAATGGAATAGGTATACTCCGATAAATAAATCTGACCTTTGCGTCCTTTTAAGGGTGTTAATTCACGATATTCCTGGATACTTAATGTCCCCTTATTTGCAACCAAACGTTGTAATAAATCAGCATTACCTTCCGAAAAATAGAGACCCTTCATACCCTCAGGGATAGGGAATGCATACTCAACCTTTTTTGTTTCATTGAAGTATTGAATGATGGTTCTATGTCGTATGGAAATTTCAGGGTAGATAAATAATAGAATTAATCCCATGAGAAAAAGACGATTCTTGTTTGTTTCGCTATCGGTTCTAGTATGGCGGGTTGAAAAATAAATGGCGGAGAGAGCTAACGGGATAGCGAGTAAAGAGATTGCACCTCTCGGTTGGGTATTGTTCGCCAATACAAACAGGGCTCCCAAAACCATGAAAGCACCGAGTAAATAGTGTAGTTTTTTCTTATAGGCAGGATTATCCATGTAGATAGTGCGTGTTAAATAAAAAGCCAGAATACAAGCCAGTATGTTCCAGCGTTCCCTTGATGCATATTTCAGAAAGTCCAGGTCTACGCCGGAACTACCCATACTCACATGCAATAAATCATTGGCATAGGCTGCATGAATGCCGGGCAGGGCATATTCAACTAACACAATAGCTATTGTAGAAAAAATAAAAACCAGTACCGCGAGTTTTATGAATCGCTGCGGATAGAGTAATAATGCGAAGGTATACAAGGCACATAAAGTCAGGAAATCCGTAATTTTTGTATATAAAACAAATATCAATAATGCAGAAACTAAAAATGCATCCAGAAATTCAAGTAGCCTGGAATTATTGCGGGGTAGCAAAAGAAATAGAAAGCCGACCAGATTGGCTGTCCAGCCAAAACGGTTGTAAAAACTGGCATGGGTAATAACATTGGGGTCGGAATTAATACCCAGAGGTGCTGCAATGATTGCTGCTACATACATGATCAAAATAAATGATGTGAATCGTTGCAGCCGCGTTATCGATAAATAGACGCTGATAACCAGAAAAAATGCCAGAACAAGCGTATGGTAAAAAAGAAAGGCTTGATAGATGGTTTTGCTGAATGGCCGCAATAAAGCGCCACCATAAAAATTTAACATGCCTAAGCCGCCTGAAAAATCGATATGGGGTTTATGACCATGCAGCACTCGGTTCATGCCGTCCAGGAAGATGATGTCGTCCATGGCAAGAGCAGTAGAATAAAGCGTTTCATGATAATTAAGGCAAATAGCATAGATGAAAAAAAATAGAATGGCCGTCAAAAAACCCCTGATCGTCGAAGGAGGTAACGTCAGGTACAGGCTTGATCGATCTAAAAAATGGGTAAAAGAATTATTCATAAATACACATTCCAGAACTTATTGATAGTGTTACTGCCATTGTGATAAATCAAAATAAAGCTGGGCCGGCTTAAAAGTCGAAAGATTACCATTATATAAATCCAGTATCCCTGTTGCTGTCATCTTCTTGCGCTATTGCGGCAGATTGTAAAGCCCATTGTGAGGCTTTGATATAGGCAGCAAGTTTTTCCACGGTGGTCATTTCAAATAAAACATTTAATGGAATGTCGATCTGGAAGTGTTCGCGAATTTGTACAATGGCACGTGAAGCCGCCAGTGAATGCCCGCCAAGATCGAAGAAATTATCATGCACGCCCACGCGTTCAACACTGAGTATGCGGCGTATGATATCGCAGATAACTTCTTCGATATCATTACGCGGTGCCACATACGGTATATGTGTAGCAGCAGACTGGGGTTTGGGCAGTGCTTTACGATCAATTTTCCCGTTCGGTGTTAATGGCCATTTTGCAAGCAGGGTGACCGATTTTGGAATCATGTAGGCTGGCAGGCTTTTGGCTAACACGGCTTTCCAGTCATCAGGTAATTTTTTAGTGGCAGGGCTAATGCCATAGGCAAGCAGTTGCTGATCAATCACCAATGCCAATGTGTCGGCCAGGCTAAAGGCATCATGCAATGCCATTTCAATTTCGCCCAGTTCAATACGCAAGCCATGCAGTTTAATCTGGAAATCTTCACGCACATGGAAGCAGATATTGCCATCAGGCAGGTAATAGCCGAGGTCACCCGTGCGATAGAGCAGGCCTTCGCCAAAAGGATGGGCAATAAACTTTTCGTGGGTTAATTCCGGATTGTTGAGATAGCCAAGACCTACGCCTAAACCTGCAACACAGATTTCACCGATAATACCCTGTGGAAGCAGTTGCAGGGATGAATTTAAAATATAACATTGAACATTATCGTTAGGCTTGCCAATAGGTATTGGCTTTTGCAGGTATTCTGCAAAATTTCCCACGCGAAAAAATCCGGAGATATCGGTGCATTCTGTCGGGCCGTAGTTGTTGATTAATTGTGCATTACAATTATCTGCCAAAAACCATTTTGCCAGCCGCTCGCACTTAATGCTTTCGCCGCCAAAAATCACCGAACGTAAACTGGCCAGCGTGCTGTAATCCTGATGATCCTCAACTAAGGGATAAAACGCACTGGGCGCAGAATTGATATGGGTAATCTGGTGTTGATGAATAAGCTGGTGAATGGCACCACTGTCATAATGTTCCAGTTGTGATAACACCAGTTTGCCACCCGTGACCAAAGGTGCAAACAAGTTTTTCTGTGTTAGATCAAAACCCAGGGCACTAATGATCAAGGTGCTGGATTGCTCATTGAAGTTGAATTCACGGGTATACCAGTTCAATAAATTGATTTCACCCTGATGCATCACAGTTGCGCCTTTAGGGTTGCCAGTGGAGCCCGAGGTAAAAATCACATACAGCATATCGGTGAGTTGCGACAAGGCAACGGGATTGTTTGCAGATTGTTTGGCAATGCCTTCTGCTTCTGCTGAAGTCTCATCATCGATGATGATTAATGTTACCGCAGAACTGGCAAAAATATCCCTGTGGATGCTCTCGGTAATAAGGGTATGAATATTGCCGGTTTCCAGCATATAACGGATCCGCTGTTCCGGATAATTGGCATCAATCGGCACATAGGCACCACCGGCCTTGATAATCCCGAGGATGATTTTCATGGCATTGATGTTTCGGTTCAAACATAAACCAACACGGATATCACTACCCACACCTTGCTGTTTTAGATAATAGGCCAGGCGATTGGCATCGGCATTGAGTGCTTGATAGGTTATTGATCCTGAATCATCAATAATGGCAATATTGTCTGGTGTTAACGCCACCTGGGCTTCAAACCATGATTGTACCGAAGTAAAAGCAGGCAGTGGCTGGTGAGTGGTATTCCAGTCTTTTAATTGCTGATTAACTTCGTCAGGAAAGAGCAGGCTCAATGCACCCAGAGTGTCGACACCCGATACTATCTGTTCACAGATGAGGGCAATTCTTTCCAGAAGTTGAAGATCAGAAAAAGACGATGTTTGATAATATAAATCGAGCTGGCAATCTGCTTCGTGTTCCTTGATAACAAATTGTACGGCCTGCTCTATGAACGGTGGTGTTTCTATGCAGGTAATGGGATTACCCATCAAACACTGGTCCACCGGGAAAAAATGGTAATAGTTAAACATGAAATGCAGTCGGCCCTGTGGTGCCAGTTTGCGCGTCAGGCCCATGGAAATGGCATCATAAGGCTTGATAGTTTTGCGATACGCACGCGCATATTCAAACAAGGCAGAGATGGGTGTCTCTTTCTGCAGCAGATCGTTCTTGAATATAAACGGCGATTGCAAAAAGAAACAACCCAGGGATTGTGCATGGTGCTTGTCGCGGCCAGCATGAAATTCGCTGAAATAAAAATCTTCACGGGTATGGCAGTAATTGGCTATCAGCAAGCCATAAACCAGTTTTAATAATTGTGCGGGTGTCGTGCGGTTTTTACGGGCCCAGATTTTTATGTCTTTCCATAGAGGTTCTTCTAACACATGAACATTAACTATTTGCCGTGGCTCTATAGAGTGAGTGGAAACAGTTAAGGGAAAATCCACCGCGCCACACTGCCTAAACTGTTCTTGCCAGAATGCGCGTGTGGCAGTGTTGTCGATATATTGGATATTATCGCTAATGTACGAGGCAAATGTTGCAGCAGGAGTAATCACTTCATGAACATTATGGTGTTTGTGCAAGGCTTCATAATAACGTGCGGTCGATTCTGCGATAATCACAATAGAAACACCATCGAGTAAAGCATGGTGAGATGAAAGTAATAAAATCGTACGCTGTCCATTAATACGCATCAGTCCATAACGGATAAACTTTGACTCTTGATAGCATTGTGGCTGGTAAATGAAAGCATCCACGCGTTGCTGTATTTGCCCGGCGGTTAACAGTTCGTCCCGGTAATCCATCACATCAAGGCTTATCGACAAGTGTCGATAAATACATTGAAACGCAAAATCGCCATAGGGCATACGATTAGTCTTGAATTGGGTGCGGGTAACCGGTTGTTGTAATGAGACGAGTTGAATGGCTTTTTCCCAGCTGTCTGCATCTACCTCAAAATCGACCTCGGCACGATAACCGAGTGTATTGGCCAATGATTCCGGGTTTAGCCACTGGCTGAGTACCATGTCATATTGCATTGGAGTGAGTGGTAATATGCTTTCTATATCATGATGACTCACATCCAGTGCAGAATATAATTCATCACCCTGCAATAACTGATAACCTTTAATGCCGATTTCAGGATTGTTGAGGCATTGCTCTAACAGAGTTACATAATGCTGATACAGCGTTGCTATGGTGGTGGCATTAAACAAATCGGTATTGTATTCGAAATTGACCTGCAATCCATCACGGGTTTCCACTGCAATCAGTGTCAAATCATATTTGGCGACAACACGCTCAATCTCCAGCGGATTGATTGTCAGCTTATCCAGTGCAAGATCGGGAGTGAGGGTTTTGCCAATAAAACTAAAGCCGACTTGTGCTACTGGCGAATAAGCCGGGTTGCGTTCCAGTTGCAGCTTATCAAGAACCTGTTCGATGGCCACATCCTGATGTGCAAAAGCTGCCAGGGCAGTATTTTGCGTACGCTGTACTAATTCAGAAAACATCGGGTTACCGCTCAGGTTATTGCGAATGACTACAGCATTCACAAAGTAACCGATCAGGCCTTGCAGGCTGGATTTCTCGCGACCAGAAACCGGAGTACCTATGCAGATATCATCCTGCCTTGCATATTGACCGAGTAACAGGGCATAACTGCTTAACAAGATATTAAAAGGTGTAGTGCCATGTGTCTGGCTGTAGGCATTCACTTGTTGTGCGATGTGTACTGGCAAGTTGAGCGTTAACATCGCGCCATTAAAAGTCTGTTGTAAAGGTCGCGGTTTATCAGTGGGTAAAGTGATAAACGCCGGTGTGTGTGCTAAATGGTGAATCCAGTATTCCAGATGTTTTTGAGTGCGTTCCTGTGTCGACTGTTGTCGCTGCCATACAGCATAGTCTGCATATTGATGTGGCAGTGGCAACAGCGGTGCAGATTGTTGCAAGGTGTTAGCCTGATACAAAGCCACCAGTTCTTTTTGTAAAACCGTTAAAGACCAGCCGTCTGAAATGATATGGTGCATACAGGCCAGCAGGATGTGTTCCTGTGCATCAATGGTCAGTAGTTCTACACGGAATAGAAGGTCAGTAGAAAAATCAAATGCCAGCGCCGCTGTGGTGGACAGTAATGCCTGCAACCCCGTCGCTGAAAGTGATGCAGGCAAAGCCGTTTCTTTAACGTTAAATTCACTGGCCGGACGAATATCCTGGCAGGCATTGCCATCCGCCTGAGTGATAATGCGAGTACGTAACGGTTCATGGCGTTCAACCATGGCGTGAATGGCCTTAAGCAATGCCGGCTTATCCAGACTGCCGGAAATCCGTAGGGCAAAAGGGATGTTGTATGCAGTATTGCCCGGGCTTATTTGTTCAATAATCCATAAACGTTCCTGGGCAAACGATAACGGAATAGCTTTGCTGCGATCAGCCTGGATGATATCACTGGCTTGTGCCAGTTCGGTAATATTACCACCCTGATCGATATATTCAGCGAGTTCGGCAATGGTGGGTTTTTCAAATAACAGTTTAAGTGGAATCTCAACGGCAAAAGCTTTGCTGATTTGACCGACCAGTTGTGTGGCAATCAGTGAATGCCCGCCCAGTTCAAAAAAATTATCCTGTACACCGATGTTGTCGACAGGCAACAGAGCTTGCCATAAGAAGGCCAATTCACTTTCGGTATCATTGCGCGGTGCAATGTAAACACGTGACTGCAACTCAGCCAGGTTAATCTCAGGCAGTTTTTTGCGGTCGACCTTGCCGTTGGCAGATAACGGCACTTCATCAATGGCACAATAAGCCAGGGGAATCATGTATTCAGGCAAATGCTGTTTCAAGTGAGCCGCATATTCGGCATTTTCAAGCAGGGGTTGTGTTGTATGGATAAAGGCTAACAATTGGTCCTGGCCATTAATCGCGCGACTAATGACAATGGCATCGAGTACATCAGGCAAGGCACGTAACTGCGATTCAATTTCACCCAGCTCTATACGAAAGCCACGGATTTTTACCTGATGATCATTGCGGCCCAGGTACTCAATATCACCCGAAGGCAGATAACGCACAACATCACCGGTTTTATAGAGCTTTTGACTGGGGTGGCCTTGTTTATAAAAGGGGTTATTGATAAATGTACTGGCTGTGAGTTCCGGTTGGTTAAGATAACCAGAAGCCAGGCCTGCACCGCCAATATAAAGCTCGCCCGCAGCACCCACAGGCAGTATCTGCAGGTTTTTATCCAGTATATGTAACTGGGTATTATGAATCGGTTTTCCGATAGGTACTGAACGGTTTTTTTCAGCGGCGTTACACGCATAATAAGAAACGTCGATAGAAGCTTCCGTGGGTCCATAAAGATTATGCAGTTCAGCATAAGGCATACGCTGGAAGAAAGCGTTGTTATGTGCCAGTTCCAGTGCTTCGCCGGAAGTGAATACACGTTTCACACTGTTACATTGCTCGATGTTGTCCGTTTGTAAAAAAATGCCCAGCATCGAAGGCACAAAATGCAGGGTAGTGATTTTCTGCCGGGTAATCACATCACGCAGATAGCCGGGCTCTTTATGGCCATCGGGCCTGGCGAAAAAAATACTGCTGCCGAACATCAGGGGCCAAAAAAGCTCCCATACCGATACATCAAAATTGTACGGGGTTTTTTGCAGGATACGGTCATTAGCGGTTAATGGATATTCGTGTTGCATCCAGCGCAGACGATTGATAATGCCGCGATGCGGTACCATAACCCCTTTGGGATTACCGGTAGAGCCCGAGGTGTAAATAATATTAAATATATCGCCAGCTTGTGTTCCGGCAGTTGAATTATGTGTAGTAAAACACTGCCAGGCGCCGGTGTTATCAAAATCAATCTGTTGTATATGTGAATTACTTTTATCCAGTAGCATCGATATTGAACTGATGATTACCGTAGCGTGGGTATCTTTACAGATATAGTTAAAACGTTCTGGCGGTATATCAGTAGCCAAGGGTACATAGGCGCCACCGGTTTTCAAAATGGCCAATAGGGTAATAGAAAGTTTAACGCTGCGTTCCATGCAAACTACCACTGCCTTGTTACGGATAATGCCCAGTGATGCTAAATAATGCGCTAACTGGTTGGCCGCTGCGTTTAATTCCCTGTACGTCAATGACTGGTATTCATCGCATACGGCAAGGGCATCCGGTGTTTTTTCAGCCTGGGTTTCTATTAGTTCTTGCAGGCTGTCGGTAATGGCATATTGGAATGATGTGGCATTCCATCCCTGTTGTGTATCGAGTTGTTGTGCATATTCAGCAGGTGATAAAAATGGCAGTTGGTTGATAGCGGTATCGGCATGCAGGCATAGTTGCTCGAGCAGGGCGATAAAATGACGCGCTATAGTGTTGATGGTGTCAGCCGAGAAAAGATCAGTGTTGTATTCAATGCTGGCTGAAAAACCATCAGTGCTAGTGGCAATATGCCATTGCATATCGTATTTGGCAGTAAACGATGACTGTGGTAGTAAATCCAGTTGCAGGTCACTTGCCTGTAATTGTCGTGAAAAATCGCTGGTATCGTAGGTAAACAGCACCTGGAATAACGGCGTGTGTGACAGGCTGCGCTGCTCAGTGCAATGATCGGCCACCAGTTCAAACGGAATGGTCTGGTTTTCCTGTGCGGCGAGCACCGTGTGTTTGACCTGATGCAAAAGATGTTTAAAGCCGTTATTGCCATCAATGGTATTTCGGATGGCCAATAAATTAATGAAGCAGC
The DNA here is from genome assembly GCA_964617765.1 of uncultured Spongiibacteraceae bacterium. GTDB lineage: Bacteria > Pseudomonadota > Gammaproteobacteria > Pseudomonadales > DT-91 > CAZTZY01. The sequence goes on along the minus strand of CAZTZY010000002.1, from coordinate 54,731 downwards.
CAATTACGTTTTCAATACTTTGTTGATGCCTGCCAGCAACAGGTGTGCCGATGCAAATATCTTCTTGCTGGGTATAACGATGCAGTAAAACATTAAATGCAGTGAGTAGTACGATGTAGGGTGATGTGTTTTCTGTTGTAGCCAGTGGGGGTATTTTTTCACCGATGCTGGCGGGAATGGTAAAATGATGTGCGGCACCATGATGTGTACTTTGTTTGGGGCGTTGGAAATCTGTCGGTAAATCCAGTAGTGCTACACTTTTCAGTTGTTGTTGCCAGTAGTCTAACTGGCTCTTCATAGCGCTACTGTTGATCCATTGATGTTGCCAGTGTGAAAAATCAATATATTGTGCTGGCAAGGGAGGCAGTGAAACTGTCTCCTGGTTTTGTAATGCTTGATAGTGCCGGGTCAGTTCTTCAATCAAGATATTCAGCGACCAGCCATCGGCAATAATATGATGCAGCGTCACAAATAAAATATGCTGTTGTTGTGATGCATTGACGGGTGTAATGCGTGCCAGTCGGGTGCGTAATAGTGAAGGTGTTTGTTGTTCATGCTGATGTAAGTCATAAGGATGCAGGGCTTCATCGCGCATGATTTCCTGTAAGCGTTCATCTTGTTGTTGTGCAGTGAGATGGCTTAAATCATAGTTTTCAATTAATACCCAGCCATTTTCGGGATGGATTTTTTGCAGGGCGAGATTATGTTCATCCAGAACAAAACTGGTACGTAGCGATTCATGGCGGGCTGCAAGGCGCGCAAATGCCAAACGCAGCGATTCAATATTTAACGGTCCTGTGATGCGTAATGCAGCGGGAATATGTAACGCGGGATTCCCCGGTTCCAGGCGATCCAGAAACCAGAAACGTTGTTGTGCAAACGATAATGGGTACAAGCCTTCAGTATTACGTTCAATGATAGATATGATTTGTGCAGGATCTGTTTTGCTGTGCAGTAAAAATGCGATCACCTCTGCTTTCTGTGAAATGAGGCGTGCTTTTAGCTCAGGGGTCAAGGCGCCCTTGGGGGCTTTGAAACGTAACTCATTATCGCCGCGTGCAAGGCTTTCTTCATCCAGCCAAAGTTTTATGCCGGCAGCACCGAGTTGGCTAATCAGTTGCATAACCGTTGTCATAGAATGCCTTCTTCAAAATCGTCATCGTCCAGCGAATCATTAGCTACATCGGCAGCAAACGACATGGCGCTGATTATTTTCGCCAATCCTTCAATAGTGTTAACTTCAAACAGTGTGCGCAGTGGTAAATCAATATGGAAGGTATCGCGAATGCGTGTCAGCATTTGCGCTGCCAACAGTGAATGCCCGCCGAGTTCAAAAAAGTTATCGAGTACGCCGGCTTTTTCAATGCCCAAAAGGTGCTGCCACATTTCTGCCAGTGTCTTCTCGATGGCATTGCGTGGAGGGATATATTCATGTTGTTGTAAATCAGCAAGATGGATATCAGGCAGCTGCTTGCGATCGATTTTCCCATTCGCGGATAAAGGCACTTGATCAATCGCACAGTAAGCGGTAGGCAGCATATATTCAGGCAAGTGCTGTTTCAGTAAGCTGGCGTATGCGGCATTATCGAGCAAGGGTTGCTGGCTAACAATATAGGCAATCAGCTGCGAACTACCGTTAACGTCACGGTTAATAACAATGGCTTCACTAACGCCGTTGATTTTTCGCAATTGAGTTTCAATTTCACCGAGTTCAATACGGAAGCCGCGGATCTTGACCTGATGATCATTACGGCCCAGGTATTCAATATCACCATTGGGCAGGTAGCGTGCGACGTCACCGGTCTTGTAAAGTTTTTTGCTGGGATGACCTTTGGCAAACCAGGGATTATCGATAAAAGCCTTTTGGGTAAGTTCTGGCTGGTTCCAGTAACCCGACGCGAGACCAATGCCGCCAATATACAGTTCGCCAGCTGCACCCAAAGGCAGTGGTTGCAGTTGTTGGTCAAGAATATGTAATTGCGTATTGTGAATCGGTTTGCCGATAGGAATCGATTTATGGCTATCGTTAGGATGACACTTGTAAAAAGAAACATCGATGGAGGCTTCGGTAGGGCCATACAAATTATGTAACTCGGCTTTGGGCAGTTTTACGAAAAAAGCCTCGTTGTGTTGATGTTGTAATGCCTCGCCGGAAGTGAATACCTTGCCAATACTGTGACAGCTATCAATATCCGGTGTTTGTAAAAACAGTCCAAGCATCGAGGGTACAAAGTGTAAAATACTGATGTGGTACTGCTTGATAAAATCGCGCAGGTATTCCGGGTCTTTATGGCCTTCGGGTTTGGCATAATACAAACTGCTGCCAGTGATCAGTGGCCAGAACAGTTCCCATACCGATACGTCAAAGTTATAGGGGGTTTTCTGCGCTATCCTGTCGTTAGTGTCGAGTGCATATTCCTCTTGCATCCAGCGCAGGCGATTGATAATGCCCTGGTGTGGCACCATTACGCCCTTGGGATTGCCGGTAGAACCCGACGTATAAATAATATTGAAGATATCTTCGCCCTGATTGATCAATGGCGGGTTATCAATAGCGCAGCCTTGCCATGGGGTTTTATTGCCCATCAGTAATTGCTTAACATGATTGATATTGGCAAGGTCGACAGGCTGTGTACTGATTAATACTTTTGCGGCGGTATCGCTACAAATAAAACGCAGGCGTTCAATGGGGATATCGGTTGCCAAAGGCACATAACAGCCACCGGCTTTTAAAATGGCGAGCAACACTATCGACATTTCAACACTGCGCTCCAGGCAAACGGCTACCGGAGTATTACGGCTGATGCCAAGACTGATAAGGTAATGTGCTAACTGATTGGCTTGCTGGTTAAGTTCGTTATAACTCAGGGTAATATGGCCATCAACAACCGCCACTGCATCGGGTGTCTTTTCTGCCTGCTCCTGAACCAGTTCGTGCAAGGCATTGGTCGAAGGATAATGAAAGGCGGTGGCATTCCAGCCTGGCGCTGTGTGGGGTGTGCCAGAAGTTGCGACAGGAGTACAATCCATTTGCAAGGCATATTCCGCATCGGTGAGAAAGGTGATTTTTTCTATCGCCAGATCCGGTAATAAACACAGTTGTTCCAGCAAGGCTAAAAAATGCTGCGCCATTGCAGTGATGGTAGCAGTGGCGAACAGGTCACGGTTATATTCGAAATGGCAATTTATGCCATCACCCTGTTCGCGCAGATTAAGGCTGATATCAAACTTGGTGCCTTCGATATCAGCGGGAATATAGTCTGCCTTGATGCCAGGCAGCTTAAGACCTTGTTCGAGGTTATCTTGTGTGAGCGTGAAGAACGTTTGAAAAACCGGGTTAATGCCCGGGTTGCGTTGTATCCCTGGCAGGCTGAGTACCAGTTTTTCAAATGGAATATCCTGATGGCTTTGTGCCGTCAATACACGTTGCTGAACTTTACGGGCGGTGCTGGTAAAGGAATCGCCCTTGGTGATATCGCAACGCAGTGCCAAAGAGTTAACAAAAAAGCCCATGATGGTTTCGCTTTCGCTGTGATGCCGATTGGCAATCGGAATGCCGATGCAAAAATCCGTTTGTTGTGTATAGCGATATAAAAAGATTTCATACGCTGCCAGCAAGGCGCTGAATAAAGTACAGCCCTGCTGTTTGCACCATTGCTTAAGTGTTTGGGTTAATTGGGCATTCAGGTTAAAGCGTATAAAACTACCGTTATAGGTAGTGATGGCCGGTCGCGTGTTATCGGTAGGTAAATCCAGGTTATTAACATCACTGAGCGCATCCTGCCAATACTGCAATTGTTGTGCAGCTGACGGCTTTTGTAAAAAATCCAGTTGCCAGAGTGTGTAGTCAATATATTGCACAGTGTTGTCAGGTAATTGCGGGGTTTTGCCTTGGGCCAGTTGTGAATACACTTGCGAAACTTCTGCCAGCAATATTTGTGAAGACCATGCATCAGAAATAATGTGGTGCAGTACGACGGTTAATACGTGGATATTGTCAGCGAGTTTGAACAGTCCGGCCTTGAATAGCGGGCCGGATTCCAGATTAAACCGGAAGTTGGCTTCGGCATGAATACGACGATCCAGTTGGCTAACATCGTTACTGATATCCAACAATGGCAACTCAATATCGGTGATTTCTAACACGCGTTGCCTGGCGCCATCTGCGGTAGACAGAAAGACAGTACGCAAGCTTTCATGGCGTTGAATAACTACATTGAAAGTATTTTTCAGTAAGGCAATATTTAACGCGCCTTCCAGCCGAAACGCAGCTGCAATATTGTAACTGGCATGGCTATCACTTAACTGCTCAAGAAACCACAGGCGTTGTTGTGCAAACGACAGCGGGTAATCCGGCTGATTGCGCGGCACTGCAATCATCGCTGGAGCTATCGACACCGAAGGCGATTGGGCTTTTTGCGTTTGCAGTTTTTTTAGTAAGGCTTCACGTTGTGCAGGCGATAACTGATTCAGTTTTGCCAGCAACGCATCATCCGGTTTACTCATTGATTACACCGTTTCCAGCGTCGTACCCTTGGCTTTTTGTAGATTACCTGTTGACTGTGCAATCCACATCAGTGTTGTCTGTCATCAAAAAAATCCCGGGTAAAACGCAAGCCGGTTGATCACAGAGTGTCGGGCACGAAAATCGCTATTTTTTTACTTATCTGCAGTCACTGCGCAGGTTTTATTATTGTCCTGAAACACACTCAGGTGAATGCCCTAATCTTACCCGATGCACCGAAAAATGGAACCGGAAATAGGCAGGCAGATTGGGTAAAATCCACCGAAACTGTGAGTTTTTTAGCTTGGTGTAGTTTGGAAGGATGGTGAGAGGCATTTAATATTAAGGTATTGAAAAAAGGCATACAGAAATATCCTGCCATTTTCTGTCCATGGGCAATTTTACTTCCCTGGCCTGTTGCCTTACCCTAAATTGAAACAGGTGAAAATAATGACATTAGAACATCACAACAAACAACGCGTACACGATTTTTTTGATGCCATGAACCGTGGTGATTCGGCCGCTATTGTGGCGGCTTATGCCGATGACGGTTATGTGCAAACCATGGGCCATACGCTGATTTCCGGTCAATACAGCAAGGCACAAATTACCGCGGCGGCAGGGGCGATTTTCGAGAATTTTCCGCAGGGTTTGGCCTTTAACATTACCGGTATTACTGCCGAAGGTGAGCGTGTGGCGGTGGAGGCTGAATCGGATGGCATGTATATTTCCGGTAAACGTTACCACAACCAGTACCATTTTTTGTTTATTTTTCGTGATGGCAAGCTGGTGACGTTGCGCGAATATCTGGATACCGAACATGCAACGGATGTACTTTGCGGTGGCCGGCGCCCTTGAAGATGTTGATGTACTCCCTTCACTAACAGATATTATCAGGTACTCAGTATGGCTCAATTCAAGATTGCGCTGGGCACGATTGGTGCGCAGGATTTGTTTGGCGGTTCTCCAGCTAGCATTGTCACGCTGGCTCAAGCTGCGGATAAAGCCGGTATAGACCAGATTGTATTGACCGATCATGTGATCATGAGTGAACGTACCGATCGATATCCTTTTGGTACTTTCCCGATGCCGCCGGAATATCCGTGGTTTGAGCCGATTACCATGATGGCAGCCATGGCTTCGGTCACTTCGCGTATTCGCCTGGCGACGGGCGTGCTGATTTCTCCTTTGCGGCCGGCCACTTTACTGGCGAAGCAGATTGCTACGCTGGATCAGTTAAGTCATGGCCGTATTGATCTCGGCGTAGGTGTGGGTTGGCAACCTGAAGAATATACAGCGCAAGGGCTGGATTTTGACAATCGCTGGAAGTTGCTCGATGACCAGCTGGAAGCCATTAAAGCGTTGTGGCGTGAGGCGCCGGTGAGTGTGAATAACAGCAGCGTAAAGTTCGAGCGTTTATACAGCAAGCCTTTCCCTGTACAAAAAAATATACCGATATGGTTTGGCGTAGCACCCTCGCCGATACAGGCAAAGCGTATTGCGCAATTTGGCGAAGGCTGGATTCCGATTAAAACCACGCCTGAGTTTGTACGTCAGGGCTGTGAGGTGATTAGTGAAGCCTTTGATAAGGCTGGTCGTGATCCTGCGGAATTACAGGTAAGGGCGCATACACAGATGGATTTTAGCAAGGGCACAGGCAAAGCTGACTGGCAACGGGGTGTGGATGCGGCTTATGAATTGGCTGAAGCCGGTGCTACCGTCATTGAGTTCGAGATTGCGCCGTTTATTCAGGATGTGGATCAGCTGGATGAATTTTTGGCGCGGGTAGTGGCAGTTAAAGCTTAGTTTTTAAATGTACAGACGTTGCATGCAACGTCTGTACAGTAAGATGTTAGCTATTTTGCAAGGTGGCCAGGGCATCTTGCATGGATGCGGAATTCTTTTTTAATTTTTCTGCCATGACTGATGATGCTTTTGAAAGTGCCTGATTGTTTTCGATAGCCCGGTCAATATCCAGAAGCCCCTGCATGATTTGTAGAATAGCCTCATGTTGTTCATGGCTGGCATCGGATACATTTTGTATGGAGTGGGTGACCGGTTTTACGTTTTCAGTAATCTCTTTAAAACGCTTTTGCATGGTAATGGAGAGTGCAGATCCTTTTTTAACGGAGTGAAAATTGCGCTCGAGTAGCTTGTTAATATTTTCTGCGGCTTTCGCTGATCGTTCCGACAGTTTTTTCACTTCAACAGCCACCACCTTGAATCCACCATTGCCATCGCCGGCACGGGAAGCTTCAATCATCGCATTCAGTGAAAGCATGTTAGTCTGGTAGGCAATATCATCGATCACGGTATTAATGATTTTTATTTCTTCGCTGGATTTTTGTACTTCATCCATGGTTGCAACCATTTGCATGATGTCTGCGAAACTGATATTCAGGTTTTTTTCAGTATCCTGTATAGATTGCATGGCGGACGCAGCCAGTGTTCTGTTTTGTGCAGCAGTTGCGCCTAATTGTTCGGCAGTCGTGGATAATTGTTCTATGGCGGTTTTTTGTTGTAATGAGGCATTGAACAAGTCTTTGCCGGATTTTTCCAGTGCTACGGTGGTTTCGTTAATGTAGGTACTTTCCGCGGCTACCTTGGCGACATGTTTATAACGATCTCGCTCAATATCACGTTCCTGTTTAAGGTGATTGTTAATGGAAACATATAACAGCAGGAGTGAAAGCAGAATAATAAAAGCTGCAAACCAGTTAAAAGAGCGGGTGATATCCAGCATTTCTGGTTTGATCACGGTCGGAAATTCGTAACCATTAAAATACATCAGTGTACCGATAAGGTTGAAAAGTAAAATAATCGATCCCCAGATAAAGCCATCCTTGATATCCAGCAAACAATAAGCCATAAATACCGGAATGAATAACATAGTGCCTGAAGGGGTGATGACGGGTCCGCCGGTCATGTAGTTGCCTGCGGCAATAGACAAAAATGTCACCGCAATAATGGCGTGTGCACAACGCACAAATTCGCCTTTGTGTTGCAGTACCCATAATACTCCCGCAAAACACAGTCCCATTAAAATGCTGGGAATAATGCCAACCAGTCGCGCTGTTATTGAGAGTGCCGGGGCAAACGAGAAAAAAGCCATCATGAAAAAACTGGTGGCGATCAGGGAGAATGTAAGTCCAATAAGCAAGCGGGCTTTATAGAGCGTATCGCCCGGTAAATGGCCAAATTGAGGCGTGGCAAAGGTATTAATGAGTCTGAGAATCGGTTCCATTTTAAATCCTTTTTCCGTTCAAGACTATGAGTGTAGTTGAAGTTGCGAAAAATACTCTGGAGTGGTCGGGTTAAATATCGGTAATATTCACTCAAAAAGGACATCTTCGCGGCACCATTCATGCGCGGCCAAACTATGGAATGCGTTGATGGCAATTAAAGTGGCGAATGAGTTGCTCCGCTACAATGATTTTTCATTTTCCAGATCGTTTAACAGTGCCAATAAAGTGGCATCATCCATATCCAGTGCTTGTATTTCCTGCTCTAGCAAGTGCACGGCGAGTTCGGCAATCGTCGGGTATTCAAAAATCGCTTTCAGTTCGAGTGTGCAGGTTAGTGCAGTGCGTATACGCGAAGCCATTTGCGTTGCTAACAGGGAATGCCCACCAAGCTCGAAAAAGTTGTCATGAATGCCAATTTTTTCCACGCCTAACAGATTAGCCCAGATATCGACCAGTATTTGCTCGGTATCATTGCGCGGTGCCTGGTAATGATCTTCAGGATGGAATGCAGGTTCAGGCAAAAGTTTGCGATCTATCTTGCCATTGGCAGAAAGGGGCCATTGCGTTAATACGACAAAAGCCGAAGGGATCATATATTCTGGCAGTGTGGTTTTAAGTGATTGTGTTAGCGCTGTTGTGTCAAGATCGGGGATATCCGACAGCAGATAGGCGATCAAACGTTGGTTTGCCGGGTCAGTTTGTTTAAGGATAACCGTACATTCCTTGATGCCAGTCTGTTTGCCTAAAGCCGCTTCTATTTCACCCAGTTCTACGCGCAAGCCACGAATTTTTATCTGGTGATCGCTACGCCCCAGATATTCTATATTGCCATCGCTGCGATAACGCGCAACATCTCCGGTTTTATACAGATATTTACTGGGATGGCCTTGGGTAAACCATGGATTATCGATAAAAGTGTTGCGCGTCAATTCCTGCTGGTTCCAGTAGCCTAACGTCAGGCCTTCACCGCCGATATATAAATCGCCGGCAACACCAATGGGTAATATATTCAGGTTTTTGTCGAGAATATGTAATTGGGTGTTGTGTATCGGTTTGCCGATGGCTATCGATGAGTGTGTTTCGGCCGGTGTGCAGTTGTAAAATGATACGTCGATAGAGGCTTCGGTAGGCCCATAAAGGTTGAACAAACCCGCCTGTGGCAAGCGTTGAAAGAAGGTTTCGCTATGGGTTAATTGCAGCGCTTCACCGGAAGTAAATACCTTTTTCAGGCTAGAGCACTGGTTGATATCGGGTGTTTGCAAGAATGCACCTAACATGGAAGGTACAAAGTGCAGCGTGGTAATGCCGTGTTGCCTGATACAGTTGCGCAGGTATTCAGGATCTTTATGGCCATCAGGTTTGGCAAAAATCAATTCACTGCCTTGCAGTAGTGGCCAGAACAATTCCCATACCGAGACGTCGAAGTTAAACGGCGTTTTTTGTAACACTTTATCTTGCAGTCCAATCGGGTAAGCATGTTGCATCCAGCGCAGGCGATTGATGATGCCGCGATGGGGCACCATGACACCTTTGGGGTTGCCGGTAGAGCCGGAGGTATAAATAATGTTAAACAGGTCTTCCTTGTGAATGCCTACTGCTGGATTGGTGATAACTTGTTGAAGCCATGGCGAGTTATCCTCGATATTGATTCGTGTCGCAGTGATGGCAATATCCGTTATGTCGAGTTGTTTGCTGCAGATAAAAATACGGGCCTGGGTATCGTTGCAAATAAAGGCAATGCGGTTAACGGGGATGTCGGTCGTCAATGGCACATACGCCCCACCGGCTTTAAGAATGGCCAGGAGTGTAATGGAGAGATGCACGCTGCGATCAAGGCAAACAGCCACTGGCTGGTTACGCGTTACGCCCAGGCTAATCAGGTGATGTGCCAGTTGGTTGGCTGCTTCGTTCAGTTGTTGATAACTCAGTTGTTCGTTGTCATCAAGCAATGCGATGGCGTTAGGTGTGGAGCTTGCTTGTGCTTCAAATAATTCATGCAGGCTTTCAGCCGGTGGATATTCAAAATGCGTGGCATTCCAGCCGTTACTGAAATCCATTTGCTGCTGGTATTCCAGGTCGGAAAGAAAATGCACGTCATCAATCAGCGTAGACGGGCTTTCTACCATGGCCTGCAGTAATGCCAGATAATGCCTGCTGATTTTTTCTATGGTCTCGGCCGCAAACAATTCAGTATTATAATCTATTGTCGCGGTCAGGTGATGATTGCTGGTTTCAAAACATGACAGGTGAATATCGTATTTGGCAACATGCCAGTCGAGAGGTTCATTACGCACATCAGTACCCATGGTATGGGCGATCTTGTCAGCGAAATGGCTGTTTTCGAGTGAAAATGACGCTTGTAAAAATGGAATATAGCTTAGCGAACGTTCGATTTTCAGGGCATCAATAATAATGTCAAATGGAAGATCCTGATGTGCATAAGCGTTAATGGTTGTCTGTTTAATCTGCTGGATGTAGTCGTTGATGCTGATGTTTTGCTCAAGGTTACAACGTGCAATGAGGTTGTTCACAAACAGGCCAACTAACGGTTCCGTTGAATTCTGTGTGCGTCCTGCAATAGGGAATCCGATACAAATAGTATTTTGCTGGCTGTAGCGCGAAAGCAACAGGCTATATGCCGCGAGTAAAGTCATGAACAATGTGGCGCCATTGTGCTGGCTGAGTGCCTTAAGTTTATTCGCAGTGAGTGCCGGAATAGTAAACTGGAATTCTGCGCCTTCATGACCCAGTACAGCGGGGCGCGGTTTATCAGTGGGCAAATTCAGCAGGGTAGGCGCGCCTGCTAATGCTTGTTGCCAATAGAGTAACTGGGTATTCCGTTTTTCGCCTTTCAGCCATTGGTGTTGCCAGGCGCTAAAATCGGAATAGTCGATAGCCAGCGCAGGTAAAGCATGAGATGGTTGTTGCCATAATTGTGCAAGTTCACCGAGCAGAATATCAATGGATAAACCATCAGCAATAATATGATGTAAACAGAATGCCAAAATATGTTCGTTAGCGGAAAGACGAATTAACAGCGCGCGAAATAATAGTTCATTAGCGAGGTCAAAACAGTGATGGGCGAGTTGACCCAGCAGTTGTTCAGCCTGCGGTTCGGCTTCGTCGGATGGCAAATGGCTCAGGTCGACAAGCGGTAAAGCCCAGTCATTTATCGTGTTAACCTGTAAAAAGGCGATGCCATTGTTATCCCTAAAGTTGGTACGCAGGGATTCATGGCGCTGGATTAGCGTTTTCAGGCATTGTTCAATATGTGCAGGTTCGATGGATTTAACAATACGCAGCGCAACGGGCATGTTATAGGCAGTAGAAGCCGGATTCAGCTGCTGCAGGAACCATAAACGTTGCTGGCTTAATGCAGCGAGAATGTTCTTTTTATCGGTAGTCATACTGATGGCGGGTAATGCCTCGGTATGCGATTCAGAGATCACTTGCGCTAAATCGGCAATGGTCGGGTGTTCAAACAACATACGCATGCTGACTTCGGTATGTAATTCATCTTGCAGTGCGCCAGCCACTTTGATGGCTAATAGTGAATGACCGCCAATTTCAAAAAAGTTATCAAAAATGCTGATGTGGTCCTGGTTAAGCAGGGTTTGCCAAATAGCCACAATAGTTTGTTCGGTACTATTGCGTGGCGCGGTATAGTCAGCCTGTTTTTCCAGCTTGATGACGGGCAGTGCTTTTTTATCGACCTTGCCATTGGGATTGATAGGCATTGCCGGCATTTGCAATGTCGCTGATGGAATCATGAATTCCGGCAGTGATTGGCGCAAAAATGATTTAATACTAGCGTTATCGAGCTGGATATCACTGGAATAATAGGCATGAATAGTGGCTATGCCGGCATCTTTATTAATCAGAACACAGCATTCGTTGATATGTGGATGCTGTGATAAGGTTTGTTCAATTTCGCCAAGTTCAATGCGGTAGCCGCGAATTTTTACCTGGTCATCCCGGCGGCCTGCATACATCAGTTCGCCATCTTCGCGGAAATAACCCAAATCGCCGGTGGCATATAACAAACCCTTGCCACGGTACGGGTCGGCCGTAAATTTTTCTGCAGTTAATTCCGGTTGTTTCAGGTAGCCAGTTGAAATGCCGTCTCCCCCCACAAATATTTCACCTTGAACATTGAACGGTGTGGGTATGCCGTATTTGTCATGTACATACACCTGGCTATTGCTGATCGGTTTACCAATGGGGATATCCGTGATGTTGGCATCGAAGATGTCGTAGATGGTGCTGATGGTGCCATTTTCAGTTGGACCATAAATGTTCAGCAGGTGTTGTGGTTTGCCATGTTCAACAGAGCGGCGCACCGGATTGATGTCCAGTGCTTCACCACCGACAAATATGTAGTTGAAATGCCTGAATATATCGGGTTTATAACTGATAAATACATTAAATAAGGCTGTAGTAATCAGTGCCGCCTGCGGTTTTTCGCGTTCAATAAAATCGCTGAACAGCTTAGGGTTTAATAAGGTATCGTTATCAATTTTTAACAGGCATCCACCATTCAGGAAGCTGCCCCAGATTTCGATGTTGGTGGCATCAAAGGAGATGTTGGATAAATAACAAAATCGATCAGCGGGTTTAAAGGTAAAAAGGTTCGTGTTGGTACATAGGCGAATAATGGCCCGGTGAGGTGTTTTTACACCTTTGGGTTTTCCGGTGGAGCCAGATGTATAGAGTACACAGGCGATATCATCTTCATCACAATAGCCATCCTGGTAAAGAGCGAAGTCATGGCTGTATGGGTCAAGCAGTATATTAATGTCTTCAACATGTTGTATGGCGGTGCCGGGGGCCTGCACGGCCAGATCCGAGAGTTTTTCGGTCAGCGCCTTGCTACTGATCAGCAAGGGCGCTTCAGATTGCATGGCCATATAGGCAATACGATCATTAGGGTATGAACTATCAATTGGGATATAGGTACAACCCATTTTCAGTGATGCCAGGATTGCAGTCAGCATATCGAGTGATCGATAAAGACATAAGGCAATATGGTCACTCGGTTTTATGCCCTGACTGACCAGATAATTCGCCAATTGGTTGGAGCGGGTTTCCAGTTCGGTATAGGTATAGTGTTTTTCACCGTCTTTAAGAGCGATATAGTCAGGATATTGGCGGGCAGTATTCCTGAATAGACTGGCGAGACTTTCGTTGGTGGCGATATCCCTGCTAGTATTATTCAAAAACAGGGTAACATCTTTTTCCTGCTGGGTACGAAAGTCCAGTAGGCCTATAATGCAGTTGTTGTTGCTGCATGTTTTTTCCAGCAATAACAAGAAATGGTTGCTCAGGCGCTCGATACTGCTAGGTTTGAATAAATCGGTATTAAAGCGCCAGGACAGTTCAATGTTATTGCCCCGGTCATACCCCGTAAGTACGAGATCATATATAGCACCACGCTGCTCGGTTAACAGTATTTCCTGTACCATTGGATGTGATGCCGAATCACTATTTTTGTTCGTGGCAATGAGCTGGTTCCAGGAAATAACGGCGTTAAATAGCGGCGCTGAAGGATTGTCACGTAGTGGATGTAAATCCTCCATCAGGCATTGTAATGGATATTCCTGATATTTCATCGCTTGCAGCAGCTGGTCTTTATTGTCGGCAATGAGTTCCTTGAATGCGGTAGTTTTACCAAAGTCACTCATGATAATAACAGGGTTGGTAAAGTGCCCGGCCAGCAGTTGAAAATCATGCTGCATTCGACATGCCATTGGCGAACCAATGGTAATACGATCTTCTCCGGTATAACGGTGTAATAATATCTGGAAGACACTTAATGCCCAGATGAACGGTGTTACATGGGCATTTTTTGCCTGTTCTTTTAATTGTGCAGTTAATGCAATGCCCAGCTCAAAGCGATGTTCTGCACCCTTGAAGCTCTGGTGTTGCGGGCGTTTATAGTCGGTAGGTAATTCCAGTGTTGCGGGCAATGGGTTGAGTTTTGTATTCCAGTAGTTTTTTGCAGCCAGGCCTTGCTCACTGTCAAGCCATTGGCGTTCTTGAACGACAAAATCCTTATACAACTTACCGATATCCGGGAGATTGGGTGTGCTATCGGTTAATCCGGCCTGATAAATAGTGGTTAATTCTTTTGCCAATAAATCCATTGCCCAGAAATCGGCAATAATGTGATGCGCGACTAATAGAAGGCGGTAGGACAAGTCTGCACGATTAATAAGTAGCCTGGCGCGAATCAGTGGTTCATTGCCCAGATTGAACGCCTTATCGGCTTCTTTATTGACCCATTGCTGAAGTTGTTCTGTAGTGAGATTTTCTACTTCAGTGATGGTGAGAATCGAAGGCAGGGAATAACTGACTTGTTGCGCCAGATGGCCATCAATGGTTTGAATCGACATGCGCAAGGGCGCATGGCGCTGTAATAAAAAATCGAGGCTGTTTTGTAATACAGCGAGGTTAATATCATTATCGAGTTGCAATAGACAGGCGAGGTTATAGGCTGCGCTTTCAGGAGCCAGATTTTGCATCAAATAAATGCCACGCTGGCCATGGCTCAATGGAAAACCCGTATAGGCTTGCGGACTGGTTTTGATAATATCCAGGATGGCTTGTTTATTGTCGCGCAACAGGCTTAAGGTATCACCAATGACCAGGTTTTTATTGCCACGAAAACGTAATTGGTCGGCTTCGAGCCAGAATTCCACGCCCTGTTGCCATAAATTACGTAAAAATTGCGATAAATCGATATTGCTCATTAAAAATACAATTACCTAAAGACTTGAATTTTATTGTTTTTATAAAGGCTAAGCATAATCAAGCCGGCATCATATTTGAATGTTAATATCCTGTTTCTGTGTTATTTATTCTGAAAATGCAGGTTTTTGACTAAATCTCGCCAAGGTTGTTTATAATCCGGTATTCCGGAATAACACAAATGAGTATGTATGGAAGTTTTGGTTTTGGTTGGGTTGATCATTCTGAATGGTATTTTTGCCATGTCGGAAATTGCTATTGTGACTTCCCGAAAATCTCGGCTTACTGCCTTGGCTCATCGCGGAAAATCATCTGCCAATATTGCACTTAAATTAGCTGAAAATCCCACCCAGTTTATGTCGACTGTGCAAATTGGTATTACCTCGATTGGTATCCTGAACGGTATTTATGGTGAAGCGATTCTGGCGGAACCTTTTTCCCTGTGGTTGCATGGCAGGGGAATGACTGCCGAGATTAGCGGTATTGTATCTACTGCATTAGTGGTTCTTACAGTGACGTACGTTTCTATTGTAATAGGCGAGTTAGTGCCAAAGCGTATTGGTCAAGTGAATGCCGAAACGATAGCCTGCCTGGTTGCGAAGCCGATGTTGATGCTGGCGATTATTACCAAACCGTTTGTCTGGTTATTATCAGGTTCAACCCATGCTTTTATGCAAGTATTTGGCTTGTCACATACTGCTGATGATAATGTGACTCATGAAGATATACAGGCCATGTTACAGGAGGGTTCAAGTTCTGGTGCTATCGAAGATAGTGAACATGCCATGGTGAAAAATGTATTTCGTCTGGACGAACGTTCCATTGCTTCGCTAATGGTACCGCGTTCTGATGTGATGTTTCTGGATGTGTCCCTGTCGTTGGCTGAGAATTTACAAAAAGTCGTACAATCACCCCATTCACGATTCCCTGTTTGCAGACAGTCGGTTGATGAATTAATCGGGATTATATCTTCAAAACAGTTATTGGCAGAGTCTATAGCAGGGCATTTAATAGATTTGGAGGGGTTGGCCCAACCTTGTCATTATGTGCCGGAAAGCCTTTCTGCAATGGAGTTGATCGAGCATTTTCGTTCTTCAGGCACGCAAATGGTCTTCGTGATTGATGAATATGGAGACTTTAAAGGTATCGTTACCTTGCAGGATTTAATGGATGTTGTTACCGGTGAATTTACTCCTGATGAAGATTTGATGGTTATACAGCGTGCTGATGGTTCGTTTTTACTGGATGGTTTGCTGTCAGTTATTGATTTGAAAGATTGTCTTAAATTGCAGGCATTGCCCGAAGAAGACAGCAAGAGTTATGAAACTTTAAATGGGTTGGTCATGTTTTTGCTCGGTAAAATGCCCAAAACAGGTGATATTATTCATTTGGTTGACTGGCAATTGGAAATTGTCGATATGGATGGCAAAAGAATCGATAAAATGTTGGCAACCAGAGTACTCAGCAGCACTCTACGACCCATCGAAAATAATAACCTTGAAGAGTAGTTTGTGTTTTGTAAACACGGCCCACTTTCTGAAAATGACAAAATTGTATTAAGGCCAATATGCCTAAGAAGATCATCAAAAAGTTTTTACCGCATCCCGATGTGATCAAGAGTCACAAGGCTCTCGCAGTATTTGGCAGTTTTCTGCATGATCATAATTTATGGCATTTGCATCGCCGTTCTGCGCGTGGTGCATTTGCGGTGGGAATTTTTGCTGCTTTAATGCCAATGCCTTTTCAATCCTTGCTGGCGATTGCGTTGGCAATTTTCTTCAGGGTAAATGTTCCTATTTCTTTTGCACTGTGCTGGATTACCAATCCGTTTACCATGGGACCGATTTTTTACCTTTGTTATAATATTGGCGCATTGATTTTAGGTCGATCTGCACAGAATGTGGAATTTCATGCCAACTTTGAATGGCTGTTATCCAGCATTGGAACAGTGGGAGGTTCTTTTGTTGTGGGTAGTTTTGCACTGGCAATTGGCTGTGCGGCGTTTCTGTTTTTTGCGGTGGATGGTATTTGGCGTTTGTCGGTAATGTATGCCTGGAGAAAAAGACAAAAAAGATATGCCAAGAAAAATATCGTTAAATGAAAGCCAGCGTAACAATCATTTAATCAGTACTTAAGCGCACCCCTAAATAAAACCATCAATTTCTTCTGAAGATTCTAACGGCTGCGAGTTTTTTGCCAGTCGTAAAATAGTTTCTGCCAAAGCTTGTATATGGGGTTGCTCCCAAATCATGACATTATCAATAGGCTGTTTTATCCACGCTGATAATTCCCCTGTTAATTGCACAAGATCAACAGAATCCAGGCCTAAGCCATCTATCGCAGCATCAACAGGGACTTGCTTTTCTGACACATTAGCTTTAGCGGCAAGCCATTGCACTATCCATTGCTCAAGTTCATTTTGGGAAATATCTTCCGGCGCTTTTGCAGGTTTTGCCGGTAGTTTGGAGGTACTTTGCGGTGCTTGCCATAGTTCAATGAGGTTGAGCTGGTTATCTAAAAACAGTTGTTTGCAGGCGCGACGCTGGATTTTGCCACTGGTGGTTTTGGGAATGCTGGCAAAACGAATAAAAGCGATTGCATGAGTTTCAATGCCGTGTTCGCGTGCTATGGCATTACGCATACTGTGAGCTGCGCTGGCGGCATCGAAGTTTTTCATGGATGTACGTTCCACTTCCTGCACGATCACCAGTTTTTCCTGGTTATCAATATCCACAGTGAATGCTGCGGCATTATCCAGATGCAAGCGTGGGTCAGCGTTAGATGCAGTAAACTCAATATCTTGCGGGTAGTGATTGCGTCCGCGGATAATCAACAAATCCTTCAAGCGACCCGTTACAAATAACTGTTTGTCACTTAAAGTGCCAAAATCACCGGTACGCATAAATGGCCCTTGGCCATCGTGTGTATACGCTTTAAAAGTCTCGTCGCTGAGCTCGGGCAATCCCCAATAACCCTGGGCAATATGCGCGCCGCCCAGCCAGATTTCGCCGATGTGGTTTTCGGGCAGTACTTCCAGTGTTTCGGGATTTACGATGCGCAGGATTTGTGGTTCACAATTGGTGCCAGAGCTGACGAACACCCTGCTGCCATCCACTTTTTCGACAAACTGGTTTTCGGCGATTTTATGGCCGGAAACACGCTTGGTTACTAATTCATCACCTTTTTGGCGGCAGGTGGCCATAACCGTACATTCAGCCATGCCAAATGAAGGTGAAAGTGCTTCACGGGTAAACCCGGCCGGACCAAACTTTTCAAAAAAGGCTTCAACGGTGCTTGAACGAACCGGTTCAGCCGCATTGAGAGCGAAGATCCAGGCGCTGAGATCGAGTTTGCGCGCTTCTTCATCGCTAATGGTATCCACACAGAGTTGATAGCAAAAATTGGGGTTCAGGCTGCCAATCGGCGTCTGTTTGCCCAGTTCGTCAATCAGTTTTAACCAGCGTAACGGTTTTTGCAGGAAAGCTGCCGGAGGCATCAAAATAGAGCCAGACCCCCAGTAAATAGGTGTCATTACCGCGCCAATCAAACCCATGTCATGGAAAAGGGGTAACCAACTGACACAGCGTGCCAGGGGTGGCAGGGCAAACGATTTTTCGGCCATGCGGATATTGGTCATCAAATTGCTATGACTGACCATGACGCCTTTGGGTTTTCCCGTGGAGCCTGAAGTGTACTGTAAAAAGGCAATTTCAGGGCCAATGGGGTAGTGATCAATGTATTTGCCGGAATCGCTATTCGGAATGGTATTGGTAATTAACCAGGGCAACGCATTGGCTTCTGCAGAGAAGGCTTCTTCGCAAATGGGTTTTGCCATGGCCATGACGTTATCGGCACTGAGAATAATGCTGGGTGCGCAATCTGCAACCAGGGCTTGTAAGCGACCGAGATTATGGTTTTTTCGTGGTGGATAAGCGGGTACGGCAGTAACGCCAGCATAAAAACAGCCAAAAAAGGCTTCCAGAAATTCCATGCCGGAATTGAATAAAAGTAATGCGCGTTTGCCCTTGTAAGGTTGCAAGTGGCTGGCGATAGCGCGGCAGCGGGCATCAAACTCACTAAAGGTATGCAGGGTATATTCCCCTTCACCTTGGGGATAAAAGCGGAAAACCTCGGCATTGGGCTTTTCGGCTGTCCAATAGCGAAGAATATCAACAAGGCTGTCAGCCTGATGAGGAGGTTTTATCATGGTCTGGAAAACTTCGGCTAGCTGCATAGTTATACTGATTTTATTATGTTTTACTGCCTGTTACTCTGTGCAGGTGTGCAGTTGGCTTTCCCTAGGCAATTGAAATCTATGGTGAAAGCTTATCGGGTTTGGGAAATGACTGCAAATAAAAGGTTACAGGCGTGTAATCTTTTATCTCGAATGGTTATAAGCACAATTAAATAGGTTTTGATCTGTAGTGATACCCATAATAAAAAAATCGAAGCAACTTGCCCTGATGGCAGCCCTGATGCTTAGTGGTTCGGCTATGGCTATGGCTTTGGATTTATCCGGGGTTTATGAGCAGGCGCTCACCCATGATGTGCAGTACCAGGCGGCACTGCTGAAATTCAAGGGTGATATCCTCACCCTGGACATCAGCAAGTCACGTTATCGACCCAATATTAATTTAACCTACCGGGCCGGGCACAATGATTATGAATCCGACCAGCTGGATGTTTCGCGTCTGGATGTCAGTGGTTGTGCTGACCTGACGTGTATCGTCAACCGTGTGAACCAGTTGAATAGTGAAGGTACGCATTCAACCTATGACTCTCAGCAAACGGCTTTGGTATTGGTACAGCCCATTTATGACGCCAGCTTGCTGGCTGATAATAAAAAAGCGGCCGCCTTTATCGAAAAATCGCAGGCTGAACTGCAAGATGCCGAAAAAGAACTGATCATGCGCGTGGTGGCAGATTATCTCAAAGTACTGGAAGCCCAGGATAGCCAGCGTATTCTTGAAAAACAGTTGCAGTCGATGGAAAAGCTGAAAATCCTCGCAGAAAAACGTTATCAGTTAGGGGTAGGCAGGGAGCGTGAAATGTATGATGCCGCTGCCGCTTTTGATGCGCTGAATATTGCTTATGAAGTCGCACAAGCTCAAGTGAAGACGACATTGCAACAAATGTCACAAACTACAGGCAGTCCGGTTTCTGCGATCCAGCCATTGTCAGAAGCTGTACCGGTTGAGCGCATTGATGGTCGTAGTGTTGAGGAGTGGTTGCAACGGGCACAGCAAAATAATGACCTGTTGCAAGCGGCCAAGGCATTTGAACAGATGAATTATTTTGATATGCGCTCAAAGAAAAATGCCGCCATTCCCAGGTTCAATTTTGCGGCATCTTATGCGCAAGATAATTTTTCCGGTGGCCAAGGGTTTTCTCCGGAATCTACCTCAAAGGCTTTGGGGATAGAAATGAAATGGCCGATTTATCAGGGGGGTGGTATTTCGGCCTCGGGTAAACAGGCCGCCTATCGACTCGAAGAATCCCGTGAAAGGCTCAAGCAGGTTCAGCAGAATATAGAGATAGGCATCAGTGGCTTGTTGCAGGCCATCGACACAGATATAAAACGTTATGCCGCAGCGCAACGTCTGGTGACATCGAGTTCAGCGGTTGAGAGAGTTACCCAAAAATCCTTCCAGAATGGTTCTGGTACGATTCTCGAGTGGGTAGAAGCGCAGAAAAAACTGTTTGAGGCTGAGCAGGGGCTGGCGCAAGTGCGTTACGATTATATTGAGCACCGTATTAGCTTACAGCGACTGGCCGGCGAGTTATCGGTAAAAGATGTCGACGTCGTCAACAGCTGGCTGCAGCATTAGCCATAAATCTTCTGGTAACTCATTCTTATGGGTGACGGCAATCGGCAGGAAATCATTAAGATAGCGTGATCAACAATTAAAGGTGACAAGATGAAAATTGGTATCTGCCTGCCGTATATGGAAAGGAACTATGGTCGCAAGGAAATTCTCGAATGGTGTAAACGCGTCGATGATGGGCCATTCTCGAGTATTTCGTGTGGTGAAAGAATCACGGACTATACGCTGGAAATGCGCAATATGCTGGCATTCGCCGCTGCTGCAACCGAGCGTGTACGCATAGTGCCATCGTTATATGTATTGCCTATGCACTCAGCTGTGTGGGCAGCCAAGGAAATCGCTACGCTTGATGTGTTATCCGAAGGGCGTGTTACTGTTACCGTGGGTGTCGGTGGCAGGGAAATGGATTACAAGGCAGTTGGCGCTTCGTTTGAAAAACGCCACCAGCGCCTCGATGAACAAATTGCCGTGATGAAAAAAATCTGGGCAGGTGAGCCACCGTTTGAAGGTTGTGATGAAGTCGGGCCGCGCCCCTATCAGGATGGTGGCCCGCCGATTCTTTCCGGCAGTATGGGTTTGAAGCCGATGGCGCGGGCAGCACAGTGGTCTGAAGGCATCTATGGTTTTGCCATGAATGGTGACAAGGGATTGACCGAGTATTTCAAAAACACCGCTGATAAATGCTGGCTGGATGCCAAACGTGAAACCAAACCTTATTTTCTCGGCGGTTTCTGGTATTCATTGGCCGATAATGCGGAAGCACACTTGAAGGAATACGTGTTTAATTACTTGCGTACCTTTGGTGATGAAGAAGCCCGCAAGACCGCCAATACCATGACCCGTTTCACGGAAGAAGCCATAGTAGAAGCGTTAATCGGCATGAAAGAACTGGATCTTGATGAGGTGTTTATGGTGCCTGCGACAGCCGATATTAACGAAGTTATTCGTCTGGAAAAACTGTTGGTAAAATCTGGTCTGGTGTAAGAGAGGCGCCGTCCAGCTTACGCCAGGTTTTGTGAAGTTGTGACTATGCCAATATCAGGCAGTTAGTCAGCTACTTAGCAAGATGACGTTTTTTACGGGCATCAGCAATGCCGCCTTCATTGGTCACGTTTTTATAGCCCATGGCGGTTAATTGCAACAAGGCAACACCTGCGCGCCCACCGACCTGACAATACAGATGAATCTCGGCATTTTTATCGCTGACGTGTTTGCCGATTTCCTCGCCGATTGACTTGAAATAAATATTAAGGTCTCCCTGAATATGATCCTGGGTATATTCCTCCGGGCTGCGCACGTCAATCCAGAAGCTTTCTGCAAATGCCAGAGAAGTTGTTAATAACAAGGCTATAAAGCCAGTGTATTTAATCAGGGTTTTGGACAAGCTTTTCATGATCAAATTCCCACAATGTATTTAAGTTCAGTGGCCTTGCAATTGAGCAATAATTGCAGTAACTGCAGCATCATCAGCAGGATTTTCCGGCATTGGAAAGTTGATAATGCCAGAAAAACCTTGGTAACGATCCAGCAGGATATCGGCAATTTCTGAATAGGTGCCACAGGGTACAAACGTATCCAGCATGACATCATCAATTACCTTTGACATCATTTCCCAGTCATTGTTCTTAGTGCATTGCAATAAATGTTCGCCCTTGTCTTGCCACCCAAATAATTCAAGACTAGGCCAATAGGCTGGCGTGGAATATAAAAAGCCCAGGAGTTTGCGTTGTTTTTCTCGCTCTTCAGCAAGCGTTTTGGAATTACTCCCGGTAGCAATCAAGGTTCCCAATATTAGCCTGACATCTTCGTTGTGGCGACCGGCCTTGGCTATTCCCTGTTGCAGGCGTGGCAAAGCCACTTCACGGATATAGCGCGGCGGAGTATTGGTCGGGTGAGTAATCATGCCATCAGCAGCTTCACCGGCAAGACTCGTCATCAACGGCCCTACGGCGCCAATATAAATGGGTGGTGGAGGGCAATCGAGTGGACCTGGATTAAAAAATGGTTGCAAGCGGGTAAAGTGATAATTCTCGCTTTCGAAATTAAGAGGCACACTATTCTGGAAGCTGTTAAAAATCGCGCGTAACGAGCCGATATAATCGCGCATACGTGGCATGGGTGGTGTCCATACCGTGCTATAACGATCTTCAATATTACCTTTTACTTGTGTACCAAGGCCAAGCTCGAATCGTCCGTTAGAAAATCGTTGCAAATCCCAGGCTGCAAGTGCAACTGTCATCGGGCTGCGCGGAAAAGCCACCAGGACGCCGGTTCCTACCTTAATGCGGCTTGTTGCATTAAGGGCTATTGCAGAAAGTAATAAACCATCATGCACAGCATCGGGTACATTCAGGCCAGAAAAGCCCATGGCTTCTGCACGTTGTGCGTGATGGGCTATTTCACTTAACTGCATGTCTTCTGGAGTACTTGCGTAAACGTTAAACATGGAAATCTCCCCTTAATGGTTTTACAAATGACTTAATAAACCGCTTTGTGCAATGCCATCAAAAATAAATTGTACTGCGAGTGCCGATAACAGCACGCCAAAAATACGGCTAACCACTTGCATACCGGTTACACCCAACATTTGCCGAATCTTGCTGGCAGCCATCAGGGCGGCCAGGGTTAATATCATTACCAGAAACAATGCCGCGATGACCATCAATTGTAAAATAAAATGGCCGGCTGTATTCGCCATTAATAATATGGTGGCACCCATGGCGCCGGGGCCGGCAATTAGCGGCGTTGCCAGCGGAAACACTGAAATATCCGGCTTCGATTCGGCTTCTTTTTCTTGTTCAGGCGAAGTGGACATGCTGGCTGAGCGGATAAACACCATATCAATGCCAATCAGTAACAAGAGGATGCCTCCAGAAGTGCGTAAGGCTGCCAGCGAAATGCCCAGGCTGTGCAGTAATGGCTGGCCAATAAAGGCAAAAACCAGAAGGATGGAGCTTGCAATGATCACACCTTTTAGTGCCATGGCACGGCTTTGCTTAACCGGTGTTTCAGTGGTTAATGCTGCATACATGATGGCGCAGTCTAACGGAGCTACTGTGGCAAACAGGGTGGTAAAGGCAACGATGGCAGTTTCGAGCATGTATATGTGCCTTTAAATTTATGCGGTTTCACGTCTTGGTAAAATGATTAAACAAGATCATAACCGTTGCAGTCATTTATTATTTTAAAAATCCCAAACTTAATGCCGGTATATAAGTAATGATTAATACTGCCAAAAACGTGACAATGATAAATGGAATGCAGGCATAATAAAGCTCTGTGATCGGTTTCTTGAACCGGTAACTGGCGATAAATAAATCCATGCCTACAGGTGGAGTAAAGTAACCAATTTGCATATTGGCCAAAAAGATAATACCGAGATGTACAGGATGTATGCCATACGAAACTGCAATAGGCAGAATCAATGGCACAACAATGACGATCGCAGAAAAAATATCCAGGAATGCCCCCAGTACCAGTAAAAAGATATTTAATAATATCAGGAATGCAAATTTACTGCTGATATGTTGTTGCATCCATTCAAATAACTGGTTGGGAATTTGCGCATCGACTAGTACGTTAGTAAAAGCCATGGCGACTGACAAAATCAGGATAATGCCACCCACCATAGTCATCGATTTCTGGATGATGGCGGGAATCTGTTTGAACGGGATTTCGCGATAAATCAAGATTTCGACAATGGCGACATAAATGGTGGAGACCACAGCAGTCTCAGACAGGGTAAAAACACCGCCATAAATGCCAAAAAATACAAAAAAGGGTAAGGGAATTTCCCATTTTGCATCCAATGCCGCACTCTTTAGTGCACTAACATTGAAAGCCTGGCGCTGGATATTGTTATTGCGATTAGCCCATAAACTGTATGCGGAAAGTAATATAATCATCATCACAGCAGGTGCAGCACCTGCAATAAACAAATCTTCAATGGTAAAAGGTTCACCAATATTCATTTGCTGCGCAATAATGCCGTATAAAATCAGCGGCAAAGAAGGTGCCAATAATAAACCGAGGCTGCCGGAGCTGGTGATCAGGCCTAGACTAAAGCGTTGGCTATAACCGACTTGTTGCAGTGCGGGATAGAGTAAGGCGCCCACTGCGACAATGGTCACGCCAGAGGCACCGGTAAATGCAGTAAATACCGAGCAGGTGATAAGGCCGATGATCGATAAACCACCAGGAGCCCAACCGATAAGTGCCTGGCTAACATTGACCAAACGTTTTGATGTCTGGCTCTCGGCCAATAAAAAGCCGGTTAGGGTGAACAGGGGTAATGCCACCAGTAATGGTGTTTCAGTAATGCGATACATTTCAATGGCGATAACTTCCAGTGAAATATCTGCCAAATGAAAACCCAACATGGCTGCTGCCAACAGCGAAACAAAAATGGGCATGCCGGCAACGGCCAGCACGATAATGGCGAGAAAACTAAACAGTGTATTCATGGGGCGTTGGCAGTTTTAAACAGTGAAATACAAAACGCAAGGTAATCACCGCCAAGCCAAAGGGAATAATGGCTTCGCAGATCCATGCCGGCACATTAAGAAAAGCAATCAAGCCATCAGCTTTTTCGCTTTGCACAAAGATAAAACTGTAATAGCTGGCAATGCCACAAATGGCTGCGCCGCTGATCGAAACAACAAAGTGAATAACCTTTTGCCATTTTTGTGATGTGTAATGCGTTACCAGATCAATAGCGATATGGCTTTGTTCGCGGCTTGCCCGCAATGCACCAAACATTGCCAGCCACAGCACGATAATATGTACAGCATTTTCTGCCCATGTAAAGCCGCCCATATCCAGATTGCGTAGTACGATGGACGAGCAGCTTAAAATGATCATCGCCATTGCCAATATAACAATGACGCTGTCTTCCAAAATATGCAGCAGCCTGATAGCTTTATTTAGCAGCGGGGACATTTTTGCGGAATTCTGTCAGCAAGGTATTGATGCGCTGTTGATAGGCAGGATTTATCTTGCCTTTGGTGGCAAATATTTTACCGGCAATCAATGTCTTGTCACGCCATACCTTGATTTGTGCCGGTGTCGGTTGCACCATGGTAATCCCCTGTTTTTTCAGCGCAATAAAAGCGTTATCATTATCTATTCTGTCCTGGTTGTTGATTTTCACAAAAGCGGCGCGCATCAGTTCATCTACAACTTTTTGGTCATCGGCAGAAATTTTCGCATAGGCTTTTTTGTCTATGGCCATTAATACGGTGAAATAGGCTATAGGCAAATCGGTCACGTATTTAATCTGCGTGTGCCATTGCAAGGCGATAGCTGCAATAGGCGACGCAGTAATAGTGTTAATCATATCGGTTTGCAGGCCTGTCAGTACATCTCCCATGGAAAGTGCAACCGGTGAAAGCTGGAATGTTTCAGCTGCAGCCTGCGCTGCCGCGTCATCACTCGGCGCCCATACCTTGTTATTTTTTAATTCATTAGCATCTGAGATGGCCTTTTTGGACATTACATAGGCAAAACCACCTTCAGCCAAACCGAAGTTGACGAAGCCGGCGTTGTTGATGGATTTTTCAATTTCAGGATCCATAATCTTGCGCACATAATCGACTTCAGCATAAGAATTGAATAATAAAGGGATAGTGTAGATTTGTGCATCAGGTGCTTGTGGAGCAATGGCACCACCGGTAAACATTGCACCTTGTAATTGTCCGATGCGAATCTTTTTGAGTACGGCTGCATCGCTGCCCATAACACCGCCAGGATAAAAACGAAATTGCACCCGGTTGTCAGTTTTTTTAGCAATGGCATTGCCGGCTTCTTTCAGGGTATTGGTCCAGAAGGAGCCATCGGGCGATAAAGTGGCAATTTTAAATGTTTGTGCATAGCTAAGGGAGGTAACAGCAAAAGCTGCACAGGTAAAAAAACCTAAAAATAATTTACGCATAGTTATCTCAATCAAAGTAGTTGGATTCGTCATCAAGCAATTTTTGGGCTTCCTGCTGTGCCCAGTTATTCATCAGGGTTAGACCGTCTTGTTTTGGATCAGCCGCTAAAACTTCCGTTAACAGCTGGTGGTGCAATTCCTTGTCAAACATCATTCGGGCATAACGGCGGGCATATTCCACTTTTATCAAGAGATTATGGCCTTGGGTTAATGTAATGGCGCGATCAAAGTGATTTTTTCCTATTTCAGGTTTGCCGCCCATAGCGGGTGGCAAGGTAGTAGAAATTGCCCCCAGATATAAATGCGCACTGGCGTTATCATAACCTTCGTCGGTTTTTACAACAAATTCCAGCAGGCTGGTCGCTTTCGATAAATCGGCTATCACCGCCCAGTCATCATTATGTGCATCAATATAGCTTAACAGGGCGGCAGCATAGGCATAGGCCAGCCCCACATCGTCCTTCTCCAGACTTTTCACAAAAGCTGAAAACTCATCCGATCGCATGGCCCTCACATCGCACCAGCGTTTATCAGCTTTACAACTTCCATCCTGAGCATAAGCAAGACCTTTGCGGGTAAGGGTCTTCTGGCGTTTTTTATCGCTGCCCGCAAAAGCACTGCTGTAGGCGCCATACATTTTGGCTGCCGCCAACAGGGCATAAGGGCTGGCATCTTCACTGCTCGCCATGCTATCAGCAAGAATCAGCAGTGTGGGCATGGCTTCGCCAACGGTTTGTGGGTCTTCAAAATTCATAAGGCTGTTTGAGAGCTGCTCGCCTGCTTTTTCGGTTTGTGTGTCAATGATGTAACTACAACCGCTCCCCAGTAAACTGCAAATAACAATGACCAAAACCTGCAGGTGTTTCATGGAGTATTTTCCTCAAATAAATAGTCAGCTAACTGTAGCATAAAAATAACCGTAGGAGGCACCCTCTTGCTTATGTGTGTCAGGCCACTGTTCGGATGCCCAAATTATCCTATTGTATTTTAAGAAATTATTGGTATCAGCGTGTAAACTTTAGCTATGAGATCATTTTGGTATTGCCTGAGACAATGTTCGACACTTTTACTATTTAGCTATTTGCTTGATCCGGTCTTGATTTGGGCGGAAGAAACCGAAATCGTTGAAAATGAGCCAGTCGTTGAAGTACCTATTGAAGTGCCTATTGAAGTGCCTAAGACCGTTGAAGAGGTTACGGTGGTTGAAGAATTCAAAACCGTAGAAACAGACAAGGGTGTAGTATATGACGATGCACTTGAAGATGGGAAGACGATTACCGTTTCAGGTAAAACCTATCAATGGATTGAGAGTAGTCGGCGCTATGTCGGTAGTGCAGTACAAAAACTCACAGGGTCAGTCGATAATTTTTTATCGGGTGATAAAACCATTATCGAGAGTGAAAGTTATATCCGTTTGCGATTAGGTTATATATTCGAGGAAGGTGGGCATACTTACCCCAATAATAATATAAGGCTGAAGGTTGATTTACCTAAAACCAGATATCGATGGTCACTGATATTTGAAACCGATCCTGATGAATTTGAGACGCTTGAGCAACAACAGCAAGACAATAAAACTCGGGAGCAGGCATTACAAACGACTGATGGTTCGATTGGGGCAATCAGGTTTATCCTCAATGACTGGCGGTATTGGAAAAACGATTTTGATGTAGGAGTCAAGGCACCATTACCGCTTAATCCCTTCGTGCGTTTTAACATGCGTCGTCGGTACCAGATAACCGACTTTTGGTCGGCCAATCTCAAGCATTCAGTCTATTATTTCGATCATGAAGGTTTTGGTGAGCATTCGACATTTTCCCTGGAGCGTCCATTGGATCCTGACTGGACATTTTTCAATGTTATTAATATGCAATGGCACGATGTCGATCAAATTCTCGAATTTTCAGAGGTGGTGACTTTCCAGCATATCCTCACTGAAAGGGATGTTTTTTTATATCGGACAGGAGCATTTTATCAAGACCATCCTGTCTCGCATTTACAGAGTTATTTTGTGGATGCCAGCTATCGCAGGAGGCTCTATGAACACTGGCTTTATGGAGAGGTAGTCCCCAGTGTGGTTTGGTCAGAAGTGCATGATTTTGACGCTATTGCAGCGCTTACCTTCAGGGTTGAAATCATTTTTGATTGAAGGCAAGCTTGTGTGCAGCATTGTTAGAGATTGAAACGGAATCCCACAAAAGCGCCTTTAAAAAACTCACGGTTTGCGGAACTGCTGCTGCCATGTTTATCAAAATCGGCTTCCATATCTTTATAACCGATATAAATGGAAGCATTTTGAATGATCTGGAAGTTGGCACGTGTGCTGAGTTCAAAGTAATTGTCAAAATCGCCAGAGGTAATAATATCAGGGGCATAAAGGATTTGGCCGCTGATAAAAAAGTTGGGACGAATATAGGCATCCAGTGCGCCGCCTAAAGCAATGCCAAATAAATCATTCCCATGTTCTGAATCAATATAAAAAACCTTGCCACCTAAATGCGTTTTGATATTGCCCTGTTTACCATTAGCAAACATACCGAAACCGGCCATATTGGTTTGGGTGTTATCTTCGATGTTTGATAAAAACAGGGGGGGGGCAGCCTTGCTATAGTCGAATGAGGCATCGACATTTTCAACATTATCCATGTCGGTATGCATAAGAGAAATCTGGGTGCTGAAATTGTTACTGTAATAGGTTTCATATGCCCCATCGATGGATTTGTCGCTCAGGCTGATTTCAAGTTGATCGGCATTGGTGATGGTGGTGATGGTAAGCAGGCTAATAAGAGCGATGCAATGTTTCATGAAATACCTCAAGGTTACGCAAGGTTGAGCTGAGCCAAATGGCCCTAGCAGTATAGCAAAGCTGGTTTTGTAAGAAATAGCAGAATCCAAAAACTTCTTCATTGTAATGAATCCATCACGCCCAAAAAATGGCTGTATATACAATTTCAGACAAGGGTTCAGCATAAATTACAATCTGCCATCAATATATTCGCGGTCTAACACTGATTTTATATCGTAGAATACAGCGCCCTCTTTCATTTTGGAGCGTATGAAGGCTGATCCAATATCCAGAAACTGTTTATGGGCAACGGCCAATATAATGGCATCGTACTCTGCATAATGAGGTGAATCTATCAAATTGATTTGATACTCGCGTTGCATATCTTGATGGTCAACCCAGGGATCACAAATATCAACATGGGCACCGACATCATTGAAACATTCAACAATATCGATAACGCGTGAATTTCTTATGTCAGGACAGTTTTCCTTAAATGCGGCTCCCAAAATCAGAACCTTTGCATCCTTGATGTGCAAACGTTTAGTGATCATCAAGCCCATGACCTGATTAGCTACATAACGGCTCATGCCATCATTAATGCGTCGACCGGCAATCAATATGTCAGGGATATAGCCATTGCTTTGTGATTTATGACAAAGGTAATAGGGATCTATACTAATGCAGTGACCGCCTACAAGGCCCGGTCGAAATGGCAGAAAATTCCATTTGGTTCCGGCAGCCGCCAGTACATCGCTGGTATCAATGCCCATGGCATTAAATATCTGTGCAAATTCATTCACAATGGCAATATTGATGTCTCTCTGGGTATTTTCTATAACCTTGGAGGCTTCGGCGACTTTTATGCTGCTCGCTTTGTGGGTCCCTGCTGTTATTATTTCCTGATAAAGAAGGTCTACCAGATTAGCTACATCGGGAGTAGATCCTGAGGTGACCTTTTTAATATTGGTCACCCTATGTTCTTTATCGCCAGGATTGATGCGTTCGGGGCTGTAACCGGCAAAAAAATCCTTATTGAAGACAAGGCCTGATACCCTTTCCAGTACTGGTACACAATCATCTTCTGTAGCTCCTGGATATACAGTGGATTCATAAATAACGATGTCACCCTTTTTCAATACTTTACCAATCGTTTCTGATGCTTCAATCAATGGTGCAAGATTGGGTCTTTTATGGGCATCGACAGGTGTAGGCACGGTAACAATAAATACATTACAAGCGGCAATACTGTTCAGGTCATTACTGAATTCCAGAAGCGTGGCACTGGCAAGGTCGTCCGGAGTGACTTCAAGGGTGGTATCCTCGCCACATTCAAGTGACTTGATACGAGTAACGTTGATATCAAAGCCAACCACTTTACGGTGTTTGCCAAACTCAACCGATAAAGGCAGGCCAACATATCCAAGACCGATAATGGCCAGTTTAATGTTGTCTTGGGTAAGCATATTGTTTTTCCTGTTTTTTTCAGGATATTCCTGAGGATTGGAACGCCCGATAGTTCTTAAGAATAGCTTGTTCTTTATTTTATGGTGGTGAATTTGGCATATTGCTGGTTGTGGCGTTCCTTAACCTGTAAATGTAAGCAGCTTTTGCATATAGGCTCATTATTGTACGGCAAATTAATTAGCCATACTGCGTCGATAATTATTTGAATTTATTGGAAAAATAGCAGATAAAAGGCGCCTACTCAAGCCGCTGCCAAGATAATAGACAGCTTTTGTAATAACCCGTTTTAAAATTTTCGGCTCTCGACTGTTTGTATGAAGGTATTTATGTTTAAGCAGGTAATATAAAGTTATCACTATCAGTGAGGAGTTTCGTTGAAGTGACGATGATAATTGATGGTGTCATTTTGGCAGGTGGTCAAAGCCTGCGTATGGGACGTGATAAAGCCAGTTTGATGGTTGCGGGTAAAACCCTGCTGCAGCACCAGATTGAACAGATGCAGCCTCAAGTGAAGCAGATTTTTATTGCCGGTAATGCGATAACAGCTGATATATCACAGCAGAATGTCTTGATGATTGCCGATGTGTTCAAGCAGTATGAAGGGCCTTTATCGGGGGCATTATCAGCCTTGAATACTACCAATGCTGATTTTTTGTGGATAATGCCATGTGACAGTTTTGGCTTCGGTGATGACTTGAAGTGCCGTTTGCTAGATGCTTTGACGGAAAGTGGCGCAGATATTGCGTATCTAGAGCAAGACGGTAATGCACATCCATTGATGGCTGTGTGGCGTACAACGGTTAAAAATACGTTGTTCCAATATTTGCAATCAGGCGAGCGTTCGGTTTTGAAATGGTATAAAACTATGCCTTTTGTGGGGGTCGCCTGTACAGTGGGAAAAGGTCAATGTTGTAATATGAATACACCTGAGGATTTTCAGGCTTTATTGGATACTTTATGTTAATTGATCAATTTGGCAGGCATATTGATTATTTGCGCGTTTCGTTAACGGATCGCTGCAATTTTCGTTGCACGTATTGTATGCCGGAAGATATGCAGTTCGCCCCTAAGAGCGAGAATCTTGAGGTTGAAGAGATTATTCTGATTTGTCGGGCTTTTGTTGATCTGGGCGTGAAAAAAATTCGACTCACCGGTGGAGAGCCGTTGATTCATCCCGATTTTGCGCACCTGTTAGAATCTATCAGCCAACTGGATAATCTTGAACGGATTGCGCTGACCACTAATGGTGCTTTGCTGGTTGATAACATTGCAGTGATAAAAAATTCCAAAGTGAAACAGTTGAATATCAGTCTCGATTCAGTGAATGCCGAGACGTTTTCAGCCATTACGCGTGTGGGCAAACTGGCGCCGGTGCTGGCAGGCATTGATGCGGCGATTGCTGCGGGTATTGAGCGTATTCGATTAAATGCAGTCGTTTCGAAAGGTTTTAATGATACTGAGTTAACAGACTTGGTGGATTTTGCGGTGGAGAAAGGCATTCATATTGCCTTTATCGAGGAGATGCCGATGGGCAAGATGCCGGGATATAGCCGCAGCGAACGTTATCTTTCCAATGATGCGGTGAAAGCGCAGTTAAGCGAGCGTTTTAATTTAATTCCGCAAACGCAGAAGCTGTTGCAATCGGGCCCGGCGCGGTATTACGCCATTCCCCATAGCGAAACGCAGGTGGGTTTTATTTCGCCGCACAGTAATAATTTTTGCGGCAGTTGTAATCGGGTAAGGGTGACGCGCAAGGGCGGTTTGGTGTTGTGCCTGAGTGATGATAGTGCAGTGGATTTACGCAGCGTGATTCGGCAATCAGCGCAGCCGTTAGAGACATTGAAAGCGGCGATTGTTGATGCTATGACGCGAAAGCCGGAATCGCACCGCTTTGATATAAACAGCGATGAAGTGCAGGTGGTGCGCTTTATGAATATGACCGGCGGATGAGGTTTGCAGGTGTATTTTGTTCTGAATATGTAGGGGTTTGATTCATCAAGCCCGTTGATTTAATGCGGTAACCTGCGGGCGCCATGAATGGCGCCCCTACGAAGCGTTATGTATATAGGGATATTTTGTTTCGGTAAATATGTAGGGGCTTGATTCATCAAGCCCTGATTTAAGTTGGAATTCCATGCTCACTTTCGATGAAGCCATACAGCAATTGTTAGGTTCTATTGCGCAATCGGCAGCCGTTACGGAAATGATTTCTGTGGATCAGGTTTTGGGTCGTATTCTGGCTGACGATGTTTATGCGCTGTGTGATGTGCCGCCGCAAAATAATTCGGCGATGGATGGTTTTGCTGTGCGTTGTGCGGATATTCCTGCCAGTGCGACCTTGCCGGTTTCGCAAAAAATCTTTGCCGGTGCTGCGCCTGTCCCGATGCACGCTAATACGGCGGTGCGATTGTTCACCGGCAGTGTGGTGCCGGATTATGCTGATGCGATCATCCTGCAGGAAGATTGCACTTATGATGATAATTCAGTCACCATTAATGAAATGCCTGTTGCTGGCCAGCATATACGCTGCCAGGGTGAGGATATTAAAAACGGCGCTTTATTACTGCGTAAAGGCGTGCACCTGCAACCCAAACATATTGGCTATATGGTGGCAGGTGGCATTGCCAGTGTGAATGTCTACCAGTCCTTGTCAATTGGCTTGCTGGCAACTGGTGATGAGTTAAAAGAGCCGGGATCGGGGCTGGCAGTGGGGCAGATTTATAATTCCAACCTGTATATGTTGCAGGCGGAATTGCAGGCCCTGGGGTTTGTGGTTGATGCGCGTTTTGTGCGCGATGATTTGCCTGCCATTAGCGCGGCGTTTGCGCAATTATGCGCGGCGAATGATGCGGTGTTGAGTATTGGCGGTGTCTCGGTGGGCGATGCTGATCTGGTGAAACAGGCGATCAGTGCGTTGGGCGAGATGAATTTGTGGAAGGTGTCGATGAAGCCTGGCAAGCCTTTATCGTTTGGCATGATTTCGGGTAAGCCGGTGATCGGTTTACCAGGCAATCCGGTGTCGGCGTTTGCGACGTTTCATCTTTTTGCCAAACCTTTTTTATTGAAGCTGCAGGGTTTGTGTGAGGCGGTATCTGCGCCGAAAAAATACCCGGTAAAGCTGTATAAGGCGATGAACCCGAAACGGGAAGAGTTCTTGCGCGTGCAATTGCAGGTAATTGATGGTGTGGAGTGGCTGGTGCCTTTTACACACCAGGGTTCGGGGGTGTTGAGTTCGGTGGTGTGGGCGACAGGTTTTGCGCGCATTCCGCAAGATGTGACTACTCGCGACGGGGATAAAGTGGTCTATATTGCTTTTTAAGGAACCTCTCATCACTGTCATTTCGAGTGCAGTGAGTACTCTAACAACTTTAATAGAGTAGATTCTTCACTTGGCTGTATGCAGGGAAACTCAGCCATTCATATAGGGGCTTGATTCATCAAGCCCGCTGGTTGTAGATAAAGATCGGTCAAATGCAGGCGCAATAAATTGCGCCCCTATGATGACCCCTATGATGATCGTTGAAGTTTGTGGGTTCGGAATGGCAAAGTTGATTTATGCAGAGATTTCTTAAAACAGTGGACAGTATATATGCCTAAACAAAATAATCCTTCAGTGCTGGCTTGTCCGTGCGGCAGCAAGAAAAATTATGCAGATTGTTGCGAGCCCTTGCATCAGGGTTTGCCGGCAGCTTCGGCCGAGGCGTTGATGCGCTCGCGCTATTGTGCCTTTGCGCTGGATATTCCGGCTTATGTCCACTCAAGCTGGCATGCTTCAACACGGCCTGCTGATGCAGCAGAACCCAATAAAGTTGCGATGCACTGGCTGGGTTTGACCATCAAGCGCCATGAACCGGTGGATGCCACACATGCACTGGTGGATTTTGTGGCGCGCTACAAGATTGATGGCAGGGCTTACCGCTTGCAGGAAGTGAGCCGCTTTGTGTTGGAAAATGGCCATTGGTTTTATCTTGATGGCGAGCAGAAGAGTAATTAGCTGTTGGCGATGTATCATTGCACTGTTTGTTTTCAGTGTGTGGTCTGGCGTTTTCGGCAGAGCAACAAATTTCCACAGAGTTAGGTCAGGTTGATCCCGGCAATATAGGGTTGACTGATTCCTGGAGCAGCCTGGTAGAAGATACGCTGTTGATCGGTTGGGAAGTTGCCGGTACGTTTATTGGTATTAGTGTTTTTTGGTGTAAATCCTCAAGATGCAGCTTTGGATGCAGCTATCATTGCGCAGTTTCTTGCCTTTTATATTGAAGTCTTTGACGGTTTTTCGACTGAGCACGGATTTGCCTATGAAGATTCGGTGATGAATTTTCTGGGTGGCGGTTTGGGTTATTTAAGGCAAACCTACGCGCTTATGGGTAATCCTGAAAAAAGTGACGGGGCCGGAAAATACTCGGTCGCTTCTTTTTTGAGCATATTCAGCTGTCAAATACCTCAATTCGGGATAAACAGAAAATTTAGGAAAAGGTTTATCCAGGAATGGCCCTTTCTAGTGGACACTTTGGACGCTTTTTACGTACAATAGCCGCCTAACGCAATGTTAGGTTCAGGCAATGAGATAACGAATTCCATAAAAGCGAGAGCAAGTTTTACTTCTCTCGCTTTTTTTCGATATCGCGATTTTATCTTATTGTCCATTTTGCTGATTTTATTCAATTATTTCAATGTCTTACGGGGAGGCTTTCTTGACAGTTCCAGCCATACTCGCACTCGCTGACGGCAGTGTATTTCGCGGAATCTCTATTGGTGCTGAGGGCAGCTCGATTGGGGAAGTGGTATTCAATACAGCCATGACGGGCTATCAAGAAATTCTGACAGATCCCTCTTATTCTCAACAGATTGTGACGCTCACTTATCCGCATATCGGTAATACCGGTGTGAATAAAGAGGATGAGGAATCAGACAGTGTCTGGGTTGCAGGACTGGTTATTCGCGATTTACCTCTGGCTTCCAGCAGCTTTCGTGAGGAGCAAACATTAACCGATTACCTGAAAGTCCACAAAATTGTGGCCATTGCCGATATCGATACGCGCCGCTTGACCCGAATTTTGCGTGATAAAGGTGCACAGAGCGGTTGTATCGTGGCGGGATCTGCCATTGATGAAGCGGCTGCTATCGCGAAGGCGAAAAGTTTTGCCGGTTTAGCGGGCATGGACCTGGCCAAAGAAGTGACGGTGAAAAAACCTTATAGCTGGACTGAAGGCGTGTGGGAGTTGGGCAATGGCCATCATGAAGTGAAGGATTTCCAGTTTCATGTGGTGGCTTACGATTATGGTGTTAAGCGCAATATTTTACGCATGCTGGTTGAGCGTGGTTGCAGGTTAACGGTAGTGCCGGCGCAAACCTCGGCTGCCGATGTGCTGGCGTTAAAGCCTGATGGCGTGTTTTTATCCAATGGTCCTGGGGATCCGGGTCCTTGTGATTATGCCATTGCCGCCATCAAGGCCATTCTCGACACTGATATTCCGGTATTTGGTATTTGTCTGGGCCATCAGTTGTTGGCGCTGGCTTCGGGCGCGCAAACTGAAAAAATGAAATTCGGCCATCATGGGGCGAATCATCCTGTTCAGGATATCGAGAGTAAGGTAGTGATGATCACCAGCCAGAACCATGGTTTTGCGGTGAATGAAAAAACCTTGCCCGCTAATTTGAAGGCGACGCATCGTTCTTTATTTGATGGCTCGTTACAAGGTATTCATCGTACTGATAAACCGGCATTCAGTTTTCAGGGGCATCCTGAGGCGTGCCCTGGGCCGCACGATGTGGCTCCCTTGTTCGATCACTTTATTGATTTGATGAAAGCACGTTAAACCTTATTAAAAAGAATTATCGAAACACCTAACAGAAGCTTTAAGAATTATGCCAAAAAGAACCGATATAAAGTCAGTGTTAATTCTGGGTGCAGGCCCGATTGTGATAGGTCAGGCGTGTGAGTTTGATTACTCTGGCGCGCAAGCCTGTAAAGCCTTAAAGGAAGAGGGTTACCGCGTTATACTGGTGAACTCAAATCCTGCAACCATCATGACTGATCCTTCCATGGCCGATGCTACCTACATTGAGCCTGTGACCTGGAAAACAGTTGCCAGGATCATTGAAAAAGAACGTCCGGATGTTTTGCTTCCAACCATGGGTGGCCAGACCGCCTTGAATTGTGCGTTAGACCTGGATCGTGAAGGCATATTGGCGAAATTCGGTGTGCAAATGATTGGCGCTACCAAAGAAGCCATTGATATGGCTGAAGACCGCCAGTTGTTTGACAAGGCGATGAAGCGTATCGGCCTTGAAACTCCGCGTTCTGTCATTGTACACAGCCTTGAAGAAGCCTTGCAGGTAAAGGACCAGATCGGCTTTCCTTGCATTATTCGCCCTTCATTTACCATGGGTGGTTCAGGGGGTGGTATTGCCTATAACCTGGATGAATATGAAGAAATCTGTACCCGTGGTTTAGATCTTTCCCCGACAAGTGAATTATTGATAGATGAATCGTTGATTGGCTGGAAAGAATATGAAATGGAAGTGGTGCGCGATAAAAATGATAACTGCATTATCATTTGCGCTATCGAAAACTTCGACCCGATGGGTGTACATACCGGTGATTCGATTACCGTGGCTCCGGCGCAAACATTAACGGATAAAGAATATCAAATTCTGCGTAATGCTTCTTGCGCCATACTGCGTGAAATCGGTGTTGAAACCGGTGGTTCGAATGTACAGTTTGGTATGAATCCGGAAGATGGCCGTATTGTAGTCATTGAAATGAATCCGCGTGTTTCGCGTTCATCAGCACTGGCATCCAAGGCAACAGGCTTCCCGATTGCCAAGGTGGCTGCCAAGCTCGCTATTGGTTATACCCTGGATGAATTGGCTAACGATATTACCGGTGGTGTAACGCCGGCATCGTTCGAGCCTGCCATTGATTATGTGGTAACGAAAATTCCACGCTTTACTTTTGAAAAATTCGCTGCAGCTGAAAATCGTTTGAGTACGCAGATGAAATCGGTAGGTGAAGTGATGGCCATTGGCCGTACTTTCCAGGAATCGTTGCAAAAAGCCTTGCGCGGCCTGGAAGTAGGTGTGTGTGGGTTTGACCCGATTGCCGATATGGCTGAT
Organism: uncultured Spongiibacteraceae bacterium; assembly: GCA_964617765.1. Classification (GTDB taxonomy): domain Bacteria; phylum Pseudomonadota; class Gammaproteobacteria; order Pseudomonadales; family DT-91; genus CAZTZY01. The sequence goes on along the minus strand of CAZTZY010000002.1, from coordinate 17,110 downwards.
AGCGATGTTAAAGACAAAATCATCAGTGAATTGCGCAATGTTGGCTCTGATCGTATCTGGTATATCGGTGATGCTTTCCGTATCGGTATGAGCGTTGAAGAAATTTACCAGCATACCAAAATCGATAAATGGTTTTTGGTGCAAATTGAAGACATTATCAAGTCAGAAGAAGTGCTAAAAGACAGGGCTTTATCAGAATTATCGAAAGATGACATTTATCGCCTGAAGCGCAAGGGGTTTTCTGATGCGCGATTATCGAGTTTGCTAGCGGTGAGTGAAAAAACCTTCCGCAAGCAAAGGATCGCTTTGGGGGTTAAGCCTGTGTACAAGCGTGTTGATACTTGTGCTGCCGAGTTTGCTTCTTCGACCGCTTATATGTATTCAACCTATGAAGAAGAGTGCGAGGCGAATCCATCGAATCGCGATAAAATTCTTGTGTTAGGTGGCGGACCCAATCGTATTGGTCAGGGCATTGAATTTGACTATTGTTGTGTCCATGCGGTGCTTGCGATGCGTGAGGATGGTTATGAAACCATCATGGTAAACTGTAATCCCGAGACGGTTTCTACGGATTATGATACATCGGACCGTTTGTATTTTGAGCCGGTGACCCTTGAAGATGTATTGGCGATTGTTGATCTTGAAAAGCCAAAAGGAGTTATTGTGCAGTTTGGAGGCCAAACGCCATTGAAACTGGCGCGTGAACTCGAAGCCGCCGGTGTGCCGATTATTGGCACTACGCCAGAGGCGATTGATCGTGCCGAAGACCGCGAGCGTTTCCAGCAAATGATCGAGCGTTTGCATTTAAAACAACCGCCAAATGCTACTGTGCGTTCTACTGAAGCGGCGCTGGAAGCGGCGGCGAAAATTGGTTATCCATTGGTGGTGCGCCCTTCCTATGTGTTGGGTGGCCGGGCGATGGAAATCGTTTATAAAGAAGAAGAGCTAAAGCGTTATATGCGCGAAGCCGTACGCGTTTCCAATGATTCGCCTGTATTGCTCGATCACTTTTTGAATGCTGCGATAGAAATGGATGTGGATGCGGTATCTGATGGCAAGGAAGTGGTGATTGGTGCCATCATGCAACACATTGAACAGGCGGGCGTGCATTCCGGTGATTCAGCCTGCTGTTTGCCACCGTACAGTATTCCTGCGGATATTCAGGACAAGATGCGTGAGCAAGTGAAGCGCATGGCGATTGAGCTCGGTGTGGTGGGTTTGATGAATGTGCAGTTGGCTTTGCAGGATGGCGAGATCTATGTAATTGAGGTTAACCCGCGTGCCTCGCGTACAGTGCCTTTTGTGTCGAAATGCATTGGAGTTTCGCTGGCCAAGATAGCTGCTCGTTGTATGGTTGGTGTTAGTCTTGCTGATCAGGGTTTTACCAAAGAAGTGACGCCGCCTTACTTTAATGTCAAGGAAGCGGTTTTTCCGTTTGCCAAATTCCCGGGTGTTGATCCCATTCTTGGTCCAGAAATGAAATCCACGGGCGAAGTGATGGGTGTGGGTGAAACATTTGGCGAGGCATTCTCCAAGGCGATGGTCGGAGCAGGAGAAGCATTACCCAAACGCATGGGTAAGGCGTTTGTCAGTGTGCGCGATGCCGATAAAGCCGGTGTGGTTGATGTGACCAAGCAGTTGATTGGTTTTGGTTTTCAGATTGTTGCCACGACAGGCACTGCCAAAGTATTAAAAGAAGCGGGATTGAAAGTGGATCTCGTCAATAAAGTGAATGAAGGTCGCCCCGATATAGTTGATCTTATCAAGAATCGTGAAATTGACTTGATCGTTAATACCACGGAAGGTCGTCAGGCAACGGCGGATTCTTCGTCAATTCGTCGTGCTGGTTTAGCAAAAAAAGTCTGTTATACCACAACACTCGCTGGTGCTGATGCAATCTGCAAGGCACTTGAATATGGTGAAGAGCGTGAAGTCCGTCGTTTACAAGATATACATAAGAAGGTGGTTAGATGAGTCTGGTTCCTATGACAGTAGAAGGTGAGCGTCGTTTGCGCGCCGAGTTAGAACAGTTAAAAACAGTAGATCGCCCGCGTATTATTACGGCGATTGCTGAAGCACGCGAGCATGGTGATTTGAAAGAAAATGCTGAATATCATGCTGCGCGTGAACAACAGGGTTTTTGCGAAGGCCGCATCCAGGATATCGAAGGCAAGCTGTCTAACGCCCGCGTTATAGATATTACGACGATACCGGCGGGTGATAAGGTTATTTTTGGTGTTACCGTTACCTTGATTAATATGAATACCGACCAAAAAATCACTTACAAAATTGTTGGCGATGATGAGGCCGATGTTAAGAAAAACATGATATCAGTGAATTCACCGATTGCTCGTGGTTTGATTGGCAAGGAAGTGGGTGATGAGGTGGTGATTAAAGTGCCTAGTGGCCAGGTTGAATATGAGATTGAAGAAGTTAAACATATTTAACTGAAAGCCTGTGTGATAAAAAAGGGAAGCATATTGCTTCCCTTTTTTGTCTAGACCGGTCGGTGCAGATTGGAGAGTTTTTTGTTGGTTTGTTTGGCCAGGCGATAGAGTAAGGCTACTTTGCCTACGGCCTGCACTAACTCAGCTTTTGTAATGGCCACAGTTTCTGCAATGGCAGCATTTTTGGCATCGCGATCTTCATAGGCAAATTTAACTTTAATGAGTTCGTGATCGTTAAGCGCACGGTTTAATTCAGCAATGACGCCGTCGGATAAGCCATTTTCGCTGATAATGACAATCGGTTTAAGTTGATGGCCGATAGTACGAAGTTGTTTGATTTTTGCCTGTTGTAAAGCCATAGTTGTTTTACCTAATTTCATTAAGCAGGCATTGTATAGTATTTCGGGGCTTTTGGGCACGATGGCACGTTTCCCGATTGGCCTTAAGCAGTTAGTAATATCGATATTTGAAGGTGTAAAGAAAAGGCTTATGGCAAGGTCCAAAAGTAGCCAGCGTTGGCTGGATGAGCATTTTGATGATCATTATGTAAAAGAGGCACAAAAGCTAGGCTATCGTTCACGTGCCTGTTTTAAATTATTGGAAATACAAGAAAAAGATAAAATCCTCAAATCTGGTATGGTGGTTATCGATTTAGGGGCAGCTCCCGGTGGTTGGTCGCAGGTTGCCGGTGAAATAGTGGGTGAAAAGGGTGTGATGATTGCATCCGATATTTTGCCGATGGATGTGTTGCCCAATGTGACCTTTATTGAGGGTGATTTTACCGAGGAAACGGTATTGAAGGAGATCCTTGATGCGGTTGATAATCGCCTTGTAGACCTTGTAATTTCTGACATGGCCCCCAATATGAGCGGTGTAAGGGATGTTGATCAGCCTAAGGCTATTTATCTTGTCGAGTTGGCGGTTGATCTGGCAAAACAGGTGTTAAAGCCGGGTGGAAATTTTCTTGCCAAAGTATTTCAGGGTGAAGGGTTTGATGAATTACACGGTTTATTGCGTGATAATTTCAATCAGGTCATTACCCGCAAGCCTACGTCTTCGCGCGCACGTTCGCGAGAAACCTATTTGCTGGCGAAAGGTTTTAAAGGTTAAGTTCCGGCTTTCACTTTTGAGAGTCTGGAAGAAAAATGAACAATTTTCGAGGGTACCTCTTTGAACGATTTAGCAAAAAATCTCTTGTTGTGGTTAGTGATTGCAGCGGTATTGTTGACTGTGTTTATGAATTTAAGTCCGAAGACTGAAAGTTCGAATGTCAGTTACAGCCAGTTCGTGCAATCGGTACAGAATAACAGCGTCAAGAGCATTGACATTGAAGGCCTTGAAATTCGTGGCATTCTTCAGGATGGTTCCACATTCAAGACTGTTCGCCCCTATATTGAAGATCCACAGCTGATCAATGATTTGCTAGAACATAATGTGTCTGTTCAGGGTGTTGAACCCAAACAGCAAAGTATCTGGATGCAGTTGTTGGTCGCCAGTTTCCCGATTCTTATTATTATTGCGGTATTCATGTTTTTTATGCGCCAGATGCAAGGTGGTGCCGGTGGTGGTCGAGGTGGTCCAATGGCCTTTGGTAAAAGCAAGGCACGCTTGATGGCTGAAGACCAGATTAAAACCACTTTCGCGGATGTTGCTGGTTGCGATGAAGCTAAAGATGATGTGCAGGAAATGGTCGATTTCTTGCGTGATCCTGGCAAGTATCAGCGTCTGGGTGGCAAAATTCCTCGAGGGGTATTATTGGTTGGTCCTCCAGGTACAGGTAAAACGTTATTGGCTAAAGCAGTGGCTGGTGAAGCCAAAGTGCCCTTCTTCTCTATTTCAGGTTCTGACTTTGTCGAGATGTTTGTAGGGGTTGGTGCATCACGTGTACGCGATATGTTCGAAACTGCAAAAAAGCAGGCACCCTGTATTATATTTATAGATGAGATCGATGCCGTAGGTCGTCATCGTGGTAGTGGCATGGGTGGCGGTCATGATGAGCGTGAGCAAACACTTAATCAGCTATTGGTGGAGATGGATGGATTTGAAGGCAATGATGGCGTTATTGTTATTGCTGCAACCAACCGTGCTGATGTGTTAGATACAGCCTTGTTGCGTCCTGGTCGGTTTGATCGACAGGTTTATGTAGGCTTGCCTGATATCAAAGGCCGTGAACAAATACTTAAAGTGCATATGCGTAAAGTTCCATTAGCGGATGATGTGAAGCCAAGTATTATTGCTCGTGGGACACCGGGTTTTTCCGGTGCTGAACTGGCGAATCTGGTGAATGAGGCTGCCTTGTTTGCTGCTAAGGCTAGTCGTAGATTGGTCGGAATGGCTGAGTTTGAGCAGGCTCGGGATAAAATCATGATGGGTTCTGAGCGAAAATCCATGGTGATGTCGGAAAAAGAAAAAATCAATACCGCTTATCACGAAGCAGGTCATGCCATTGTGGGTTGGTTAATGCCTGGGCATGATCCTATACATAAAGTTACTATTATTCCAAGAGGTCGTGCATTGGGTGTGACAATGTATTTGCCAGAAGAAGATAAACATTCCAATTCCAAAAGTGATTTGATAGGTAGAATATGTTCAGCTTATGGCGGCAGAATAGCTGAAGAATTAACACACGGTGTTGATGGGGTAACTACAGGTGCTAGTAGTGATATTGAATATGCGACGAGATTAGTCCGTGCAATGGTGACCAGATGGGGTTTTACCGATAAGTTAGGTCCATTATTGTACGGAGAAAACGAAGTTGGGAAAAATGAATATTCTGGCGCTTCCGCGGGCGTTATCGATAGTGAAATGCGCCGTATTATTGATGAATGTTACACAAGAGCTAAAACGCTTCTGGAGGAAAATATGGATATCTTGCATGCGATGAAAGATGCATTGATGGAATATGAGACTCTTGATTCATCACAAGTAGATGACCTGATGAATCGCAGGCCGGTACAGCCGCCAAAAAACTGGGGAAACGATGATGATTTATCTTCCGGATCGGCAGAGAAGAAACAAGAAGAGCCCGATAGTGATGCCGGTATGGATCCTGTAACCCATCACTAAACGGGTTTGAATGATAAATATCGCCGCTGAAGCGGCGATTTTTTTTAGACAGTACAATATTTATTTGAGGCATGAGTGGCAAAAAAGCTGTTTGAGCTGGATAAAAATACACCGCAGGTAATGGCTGTCCTTAATGTAACGCCCGATTCATTTTCAGATGGCGGGAGATATTTTTCCGGCCAAAAACTCGATGTCGGATTGTGTTGCCAGCAAGTGGAGAGAGTACTTGCCCAAGGTGCAACCATTATTGATGTTGGTGGCGAGTCAACAAGGCCGGGTGCAAAGCCTGTTTCGGCTGATGAGGAGATGCAGCGTGTTTTGCCGGTTATTGAGGCGATAAGCCAATATGATGTTGTTGTATCGTTAGATTCAAGTTCTCCAGAAGTTATGGCAGAGGCAGCCAAATATGGCATTGGCTTGATTAATGATGTTCGGGCATTGCAGCGTGATGGCGCAGTCAATGTGGTAGCTCAAAGCCAATTGCCAGTTTGTTTGATGCATATGCAGGGGCAGCCTGACAATATGCAAGTTAAACCGGAGTACCGGGATATATTTGAAGAGATTTCTGATTTTTTTTCGGCAAGGATATCAGTCTGTTTGTCGGCAGGAATTAAAAGAGAAAATGTACTGGTTGACCCGGGTTTTGGTTTTGGAAAATCACTCGAGCACAATGTAAAATTATTAACGGGCATGCAGCGATTCAGAAAATTTGATGTGCCATTGTTAGTAGGTTTATCAAGAAAATCAATGGTAAGCCAATTGTTAGGCAATAAACCGATTGATCAGCGATTGGCAGGTAGTATTGCTTTGGCAATGATTGCTGTTCAGCAGGGTGCCTGGATTGTACGTGCCCACGATGTACAAGAAACAGTGGATGCAGTTAAGATTGCATCAGCGATGATGAGAGTAAAAAATGACTAGAAAATATTTTGGTACAGATGGCATTCGTGGTCTTGTCGGCGAATATCCTATTACCCCTGATTTTGTGATCAAGTTAGGTTGGGCAGTTGGGCATTATTTTGCGGAGAAATATCCGGATCAAAATAACACAGTCATAATTGGTAAAGATACGCGAATATCCGGTTATATGTTTGAGTCTGCATTGCAGGCGGGTTTGGTTGCTGCTGGCGTTAATGTAAAATTGTTAGGTCCTATGCCAACGCCAGCCATTGCTTATTTGACGCGGACCTTTCATGCTCAGGCGGGAATTGTTATCAGTGCTTCCCATAATCCATATTATGATAATGGCATCAAGTTTTTTTCTGCAATGGGAGTCAAACTCGATGATGAGGTTGAGGAGGCTATAGAGTCATATTTAAATATGCCGTTTACAACAGTAAGTTCAGACAAGCTAGGTAAAGTTACCAGGATCGCAGATGCAGGTGGCCGTTATATTGAATTTTGTAAAAGTACGGTGCCTATTGGTTTTAGTTTGAAAGGATTACGTATTGTGGTTGATTGTGCTAATGGTGCCACCTATCACGTTGCTGGTGATGTATTTCGCGAACTCGAGGCTGATGTTATTACGATGGGTGTTGAGCCTAACGGCTTGAATATAAATGATGGTGTTGGTTCAACTTCTCCGGAGGCTTTACAGAAAAAAGTTGTTGAAGTGAAGGCGGATTTGGGCATTGCATTCGATGGTGATGGTGATCGAGTATTTTTTGTTGATCCGCAAGGGGATTTGGTGGATGGCGATGAATTGCTTTATATCATAGCATCCCAGCGTAATCCTGAAGCACATGGTTTCGCCGGTGTTGTCGGTACATTAATGACCAATATGGGAATAGAGTTGGCTATTAAAGGCTTGGGAATGCAATTTTCACGAGCTGCGGTAGGTGATCGTCATGTTAAAAGTATGATGCAAGACAATGGCTGGCTGTTAGGTGGTGAGTCATCTGGCCATCTGATTTGTGCGGATGTCACCACTACCGGCGATGGTATTGTTTCTGCCCTGAAAACTCTTGAGGCCATTAAATCCAGTGGTAAAACTTTGCGTGAGTTATTGGGCGGCGTGAAGAAATTTCCAATGCAAATGATAAATGTGCCTGTGAGTGATAAAAAAGCGATTAGCGAGCACGCGGATGTGGTCAATGCCATTATAGAAACCGAAAGAATGCTTGAGGGGAGGGGGCGAGTTCTGCTGCGTCCATCCGGCACTGAGCCTTTGGTAAGGGTAATGATTGAAGGCGATAACGAAGATTTGGTGGGTCAGTTGGTGAGCAAATTGGCTGCGGTGGTAAAACGTGCAGGCAGTTAATTTTTTATTACACCAAACAGCCAGTTATTGTTCATTTTTTAACCAATTCGTCTCGGCTTCAAGCTTGTATGTTGAAGTGCTCTTAGGTAAGATTGGCAACCATTTTTTGGGGGCCATATGCGTCAATCATTAGTGATCGGCAATTGGAAAATGCACGGCAGTTTATCTGCAAATGATAAATTATTGACTGCATTGTTACCCCTGGTAAATCAAGGTTTAAAGGCTAAAGTAGTTATTTGCCCGCCAGCTATCTATCTAGATAATGTTTTTCGCAAAATAACGGATAGTCAGTTGGTTTTGGGGGCGCAAAATGTGTGTGCCGAATCAGCAACATCAGGTCCGTTTACTGGTGAAGTTTCAGCTGAAATGTTGGCTGATTTTGCGGTTCAATATGTCATTGTCGGGCATTCAGAGCGTCGTCAATTTTATGGCGAAACTGATGAAATTATTGCTACAAAGTTTATTCAGGTGCAGTTGGCAGGATTAATCCCGATTTTATGTGTGGGAGAAAACCTGCAGCAACGTGAACATAGTGAAACACTGGACTTTATCACTAGCCAGTTAACAACAGTGATAAATAGAGTTGGAATAACTGCATTTTCAAATGCAGTTATTGCTTATGAGCCCATTTGGGCAATAGGCACGGGCAAAACGGCGAGCCCGGAGCAGGCGCAGGAAGTACATGCGCATATTCGCCAGGAAATCAGTAAATTAAGTAAAGAAATAGCTGAAAACATTCAGCTTCTTTATGGTGGTAGCGTAAAAGCTGACAATGCCAGTAGCCTGTTTATGATGGCAGATATCGATGGTGCATTGGTTGGCGGCGCCTCATTAAATGCAGATGACTTCAGTGTTATTTGCAAAGCAGCGGAGTAAAGCATGCTAGAACAACTGCTCGTAATCATTCATATATTGTCTGCCATTTCAGTGGTGGGCTTAATTTTGTTACAACAAGGCAAGGGTGCTGATATGGGCGCATCCTTTGGCTCGGGAGCCTCTCAAACTGTGCTGGGAGTCCAGGGTGGCGGCAACTTTTTAACCCATGCCACCGCCATATTGACCACGATCTTTTTTGTTACCAGCATGAGTCTGGGTTATTACGCGAAACAAAAAAGTATGGTGAATACTGAAGAGGTCATTATTGAGCAGACACTGGATGATTCAGGTGTAGCCAATGAAGAAGTTCCTGCGTCAGTGAACAATAAGGCTGTACCGGTACCTGTTGCAGCGCAAACGGCGGTAGTTGCGCCTCAGCCTGAGGTTGCTGCTCCGGCAGAAGTTCCAGTGGCACCTGCAGCACCTGAAGAAATACCTGAATAAGAAACCCGATTTGCCGAGGTGGTGGAATGGTAGACACGCTACCTTGAGGTGGTAGTGGGCAACGCTCGTGTGGGTTCAAATCCCATCCTCGGCACCAATATAAAAGCACCGTAAAGGTGCTTTTTTTATGCGTGCCTTTTAAATGTTTTTTATGTAGTCATTTATAAATATGGTCGACAAAAAAGCCAATAATATCTTGTTTAAAAATTTAACCTGCCCGTTAGATGGGTTGGTGCTGGATTTTTTTGACGAGAATGGTTCAGCTAAGGTTCGTTGTGAAAATGGGCATAGCTTTGATAAAGCTCGACTAGGTTATATTAATTTATTAAGTGTGCAGGATAAACGATCTCGTGATCCGGGTGATACTAAAGCCATGATCGAGGCTCGTGGAAGAGTCCTTGATTCGGGTATTTACGCCCCGATTGCTGATACCCTTGCCTCTAGAGTGACTGAAAAACTGAATGTGTTGTACAGGGATTCCTGTGAAGATTCTCCTGCCAGTAAAAAGATGTTCGGCATCCTGGATGCTGGTTGTGGAGAAGGCTATTATCTTGATCGATGCCTGGACAATGACATTGAGCTTTACAATATTAACGCTGTTGGTCTGGATATTTCAAAATGGGCCATTATGGCTGCAGCGAAGCGTAATAAAAATATTACATGGATTGTGGCCAGCAATAGAAATCCACCCATACAGCAACACAGTATAGATATTATTATTTGTGGTTTTGGTTTTCCGGATTTCCCTGCCTTCAGACAAATATTGAAGCCTGGTGGCTTTGTTATTATGTTAGACCCTGCTGAAAATCATCTATTGGAATTACGTAAAATAATATACCCTACAATCAAGCCTTATAAAATCAATGATTTCCCAAGAGCTTTGCATGTCGATTTTGTGCTGGCAGGTCAGCAACGGTTAACCTATATTGTCAAAGTTAATCCGCAGCAGATAAAGGATCTTTTAATCATGTCTCCGCATTTATACAAAACAGCGGCGGAAGGTAAAGAGGCGGCATTTGCTTTGGAAAGTCTCGATGTTACTGTTGATGTTAATTTCACATTACTAGCGATTTAACTGTGTTATCGCGTGCAGATTATTCATTATGACTGGATTCAGGAACTTGCCATCAGGTAAAGCATTTACGCATAACGAAGGTATTGTTAAGCATTCTATAAATAAAAAAAGAGCGGTAGGGTAGGTAATTCATGTCTGAAGATCAATTAATGCGGGAGACTACTGATGAAAAGGAATCCATCAGTTCAGATGAAAATAAAAATCACCCATTAATTATTGCCTTGATGGCTGTTATGTTTGCACTGCCTGTTTGTGCTGGAAGTGCGTTGCTTCATTATTTATTCTTTCTTTTATTCTTTCTTTTTTTTGCCGGCTTTGTATTCCTGAATACCAGGAAATATGCATTTTCCCTTTGTAATGAATTAAGGAAGCACCACAACATTCTGTATTACCTGATATTAGCATTGGTTATATCGTCAATGATTTCTTACTTGAGAATAGTACTAGGTGATTATGATGGTTTCCGGAAAATAATGGCAACCAGTCGCTATCTTATGTATTTCACTGCATTTCTTTATGCGTTTTCACTGGCGCGTTTTTCACTGCTTAATCGTGTATCACATAGCCAATTGTTTTTTTCTTATATGATGGGAACGGTGGCATTGGTTTTTTTGTTTCTGGCTGTTTATCATTTTGAAGGAGCTTTTGGTGAGTATGGCTGGGCAATAGATCCGCCATTTGGACGGCATGTTAGATTAATGAGTATGGGAGGTGCCGTTTCATTATTAGTGTGCGTCATTCTATATTTATTGGGTAATAACTCACAGTCACGCAATATATTGTTATGGTTTTGTATGTTGATCTGCGGTGCATTTTTAATATGGACAGGAAGTCGGGCTAGTATGCTAGTGGCCGTATTGGCTATGGTTTTTTTGATTAGCTTGTTATTGGTGTATAGAAAAACAGATTATCGAAAACTGGCAATGGTATTTTTGGCTATAGCTCTAGCAGTGTTAGTGGCTGATAAATTTTCTGTATTTTCATGGAATGGACTGCATAGAGCTATTGAAGTCTCAACAGTGAATGTGCAATCTGCTCAGGTGCAGGCAGCCTCAGTGTATGAGGTTACGGACAAACTGACTTCTGGCAGGATTGTAATATGGCAAACAACATTTAATACTTTCAAACAGTCGCCATGGTTTGGATTTGGTCCCAATGCCAGTTTATTTGTGATCAAGTTACCTGATGTTATTGACCAACCGCACAATTTTATTTTGCAGTTCTTGATTGAGTGGGGAGCAGTGGGTACGACTTTGCTATTGTTGATATTAACCATTCTGGCATGGCATGGACTTAAAAGAATTCCTAATGCCATTAAGCAAGGTGATGTTGATTATATTATTTCAGCCAGTGTGGTTTTTATTTTAACCATAAATGGTTTAACCGATGGGGCCTATTATCATGTACAGCCAATACTTTGTATGGCAACGGCATTTGCGGTATTCCCGTTTTTGACCATGAAAGAAAAGGGATTGCTTAAATAAATACGATGGTTTTTATGATACATCCGGAAACTATCCTGTGCGTTGATTCACCATAAAATCTGCCATGCGGAAAATGGGTTCCTTGATCATTTGTTTAGCTTCTTCGGATGCGCCCACCCGGTCTAACGCCTTATCAAAGCACAATAGCCATTGGTCGCGTTCGGCATTGCTGATGGCATAAGGTTTATGTGGATCAGTTAAACAAATTTTGCCGTATTTTTTCTGATAAAGATGCGGGCCGCCGAGCCAGCCATTTAAATACTCAAAAAGTTTCTGTTTAATGTCATCCATGGATTTGGCGTGCATATTACGGATCGTCTCAGCTTCTATGGTTTCATCCATGATGTCATAAAAAGCATTGGCCAATGCCTTGATGCCCTCTTCCTTGCCTAATAATTCATACGGTGTTTTTTGAGTCATTTTATGCTCTTAAAAAAACGGCCTGCAAGGGCAGGCCGTATTCAGTGATACAAGGATTACAGGAAAAAATCCGTGTTATCTTGACCCATCAGTGTAGCTCCCAGGTTGCGGCCATATTTAAATGGGTTGTTAGCTACATGACTGCGGCCTGAGTTAATGTCGAGCCACGCACGATTCAATGGATGACCACGGAAGATGCCTTGAGCACCACAGGCGATAAACATATCATTAACGGCATCTGCACATTTGCGTGAAATCCGCGACGCATTAAAGCGGCGTAAGATACGATCATTGATATCCAGTGTTTTTTTGTTTTTGGCAGCATCAACAAAGAAATCCAGATCATGTTTCAATATGGCGCGGCATTCATCAATCGTTGCCACCGCTTCAGCCAAAGCCATTTGTGCATTTGGATCCATTGCAATCTTGGCGCCATCATTCAAGCCTACGCGATCTTTATTGACATTGATGTAACTGTCTACAACCCCTTTTAATGCGCCAATAGATGAACAGGCAACAGCACGCACAAAGATTTGGCCAAATGGCATGGTATAGCTGTAGCTGGTGTTAACAGCACAACCTGGATTCAGACCGGTAAAGCCATCTTGCGCGCGATGGGTGCGATGCGCTGGTACAAATACAGGTTCCTTGATAATGATATCGTTAGAGCCAGTGCCTTCAAGGCCACAGACATCCCAGTTATCCACGATTTGATAGTCAGAAATAGGTACCAAAAAAGTACGGTAATCAGGCCCTTCACCATTTTGTGGAGGAACCATCCCGCCCAGAAAAGCCCATTTGCAGTGTTTGGAGCCTGAAGAAAATCCCCAGTGACCAGAGAGCATATAACCACCGTCTACAGGTGTAACTTTACCAACTGGCATATACGAAGAAGAAATCAGGGTTGCACTGTCTTCTTTCCAGACATCTTGCTGGGCTTTGTCATCATACATACCCATTTGCCAGTTGTGGATAGCAACAACACCTAACACCCACGCTGTAGACATGCAGCCTTCAGCCAATATTTGTTGAACTTCAAAAAATACATGCGGCTCAAGCTCAAAACCACCATAACGCTTGGGTTGCATAATGCGGAAGAAACCAGCTTCCTGCATTGACTTGATTGTTGCATCTGGTAATTTTCCAAGTTTTGCAGTTTCAAGTTGGCGGGCACGAATGGCAGGAACCATTGCACGGGCGTCGGCATATAATTTAGTAATAACTTGTGTATCAGACATTTTAACCTCTCGTTAGACTTGCCAATCATGGCCCCAAAGTGATGGAACGGAACTTTCTGTTGGTTTGTAATTGTCCCAGTCGAGCTGAACACCATCACAACCGAATTCTATGGCAAAACCACCCGGGCTTGCCACATAAACAGACATCATTAAATCATTGGTATGACGACCAAGACTTGAAACGATTTTTACATTGTTCTTTTTGCAGCGATCGGTGAAATAACCCACTTCATCAATCGAAGGTACTTCAAACATTAAATGTACACAGTTACTTGCCGGTGGATTGTTATCCTGAAACAAAGCCAGGCTGTGATGGCGAGGATTGTTGACATGCAAAAAGTGTAATCCCTGGCCTGGATCTTTAGGATCCGGATTAAAATGAAAGTGCATATAATCTGTCTGCCCAAAGCCTAACACCTTGGTATAGAAGTCATGGCATTCATTGAATTTTGACGTTGGAATAACAAAATGCCCCAAGCCCATATCACCATGATAACCAGTAACATACTCTTTAACATTTGCCGGTGAATTCACGCGTTGATAGTCAAGTTTCATGTAATAGAAAATCTCAAGATCATTGCCGCCCGGATCCTTAAAACGCACCGCTTCACGAATATTCTTCGCTTTACAGGCTTCTGCAGTTAAAGGTTCTACGGCTACACCGGCTTTTTTCAGTTCAGCTACAGCCTCATCAAAATCTGCCTTGCTTTCTACTTCCCAGCCAGCCAGTGAAAAGCGGTCTTTATCACTTTTGAAAACACACACGCGCCATGAATACTGATCCATTTTGAAATAGAGCGTATCCGCAGATTGGGTCATTGATGGAGCTTCTGAAAAACCAACAATCCTGGTCATAAAGTCGCGCCACTGCTCCGGATGGGTAGACTCAATACCCACATAGCCTAATGCTTTTATCTTCATGATATTAACCCTTGGCGTGTTTGTATTTAATCTTGGTGGTGTGTTCCTTGCGCGCTTTCAGTGACTCAGGAATATCGGCAACATCCATAAAGAATTGCTCATACCATTTGCGTGACATGTTTAACGGGCCGTCACCGTCACACATCAAGGGATTGTCAACGCGGATCTTGTTGTTCCAGATATCCACATCTTGCACAAAAGAAGCTATGCTCATCTGGGTATATTCATCAACAAGAGCCTGATTTTGTTTCTCGTTTAATGCTGGATTTTTCTTCAGCATAACGCCCAGACGAATATCAAACTGCTCGGTATTTACAGGTACATGAGTCACTAACAGGTGAGTGATCATATCCTGACCATCCATTGAACCCGTCATTGTGGTAGTCATGTAGGCTGGCCCTTCATAGGTCGCAACACTGGTAAACCCCTGGCCTTCATCGGCAAGGATTTCATGACCGCCTGCCATAAATTGGGTAAATTTATGACCGTCCTGAATATTGCTAAAACTTTGTACTGTGGAGTAGTGCACTGGGCCAAAATGCGCCATATCGGTAATGTTATCCACCAGTTCACGACAGTTGCTGTTGATGGTGAATTTGGCGATATTCCAGTCAGTCCACTCGCCTGAATAATAATCTTCAATACGTTGTGGAAATTGTTCGGGAATAGGATCATTACCTTCAGGATCAAACCACATTAATAATAAGCCATTCTGTTCAGCGGTAGGATAAGAACCAATCACTGCTTTTTCCGGAATCCTGTCAGCATAAGGAATTCCATCACAGACACCATCGCCACCCCAACTCCAGGCATGGAAAGGGCATACCAAGGAATTACCCTCAACCTTGCCGTGGCTTAAATCTGCGCCCATGTGCGGGCAATATGAATCAAGAACGTGCACGGTATTGTCTGCAGTGCCGCGATAGGCGACCAAACGCTTGCCAAAATAATTCAGGGTGACAGGAGTCGATGTATATTCAGATGCCTTGCCTAAACAGTACCAACCACGACCATAACGCTCTGGAACAGCATCAGACTGGATAATATAAGGTTTCTTTTTGACGGCCTGGTTCATGGTAAATCCCTCGCTTTGTAACATTTGTTATCAGAAAAATGGATGAGTGTAGGCTATTGAAATGAACCTGCTGCTGCCTTGATATAAATCAAGGAGAGGGGTGATAGGTGGTTTTGAGGCTGCTTTCATTGAGAAAAAAACTGGACACCCAAAAAAACTGGACACCCACTCCATATTGACAGGAAAACCAAACTACTATAAATTTGAACAGTACTAACCAATATGGATGTCAAAAAAACTGCAAAAAAACTGGACACCCACTCCATATTGACAAGAAAACCAAACTACTATAAATTTGAACAGTACTAACCAATATGGATGTCAAGGATGGCTCGCCCTCGTTCAGCACTTATCGATCTAGAATCAACCCCTTATTACCACTGCATCGGCCGCTGCGTGCGCCGTGCATTTTTATGTGGTGAAGATAAACACACAGGCCGCAACTTTGACCATCGCAAGCAGTGGATGGTGGATAGAATCCATCACTTGAGCAGCGTTTTTGCCATTGATATCGCCGCCTATGCGATTATGAGCAACCACTATCATCTGGTGCTTCATATCAATACCGAACAAAGCCAGGGCTGGTCTAACGAAGAAGTTTTAGAGCGGTGGCTATCCATTTATAAAGGTCCGGTGTTGATACAGAGATTCCGGCGGAAAGATGTACTTTCAGAAGCTGAATTACGCGTTATTGATTCCATCATCCAAACCTGGCGTGAGCGGTTATCCAGCATAAGCTGGTTTATGAGTTTGTTGAACGAATACATAGCCCGAGAAGCGAATAAGGAAGATGGCTGTACTGGCCGGTTCTGGGAGGGGCGTTTCAAATCACAGGCATTGCTGGATGAAAAGGCGTTGTTGTCGTGTATGGCGTATGTGGATTTAAACCCGGTAAGGGCAGCGATAGCCGATGATCTGGTCACATCTGATTTCACCTCGATTCAGGCGCGTATTCAACAAGTTCAGGCCAAAGTCAAACCAACTCAGGCATCAGAAAAAATTACACCACGTTTAATGCCCTTTATCGAAAGCGAACACGAAGGTAAAACCTTTGCCGCATTGCCATTCAACCTTAAAGACTACATCGATCTGGTCGATTGGACAGGGCGTTGTGTGCGTGATGACAAGCGTGGGGCCATATCGTCACATCAACCCCAGATGTTAGCCTTGCTTGGTTTGAACAATGAGCAATGGCTGATGCTATCACTGGAAATCCAGAAGCAATCGATCACGATGCTGTCAGGCATTGATCAAATTGTTCGCCTTGAACAACGACAGCGAAAGGCTTCTGCACAAGCAGTTTGATACCTTTATCAATCGAGTAAAAACTCCCAGTCATCAGTACCGTCTGATGCTTCTGTTTGACTGTAAATACCAAAAACACGCTATAAAAGCAGTGTCGCGCAAGCTTTGCCCGATTAGACCCATAAAACTATCGTATCCCTCCTGATTTTAAAGATTGCCAGAATGAGTCTGGGTGGGTTATTTTCGTTGTATAAGGGAGTGGGTGTCCCATTTGGTTACTAGTTCAGGCCAAAGCCAAACCAACTCAGGCATCAGAAAAAATTACACCACGTTTAATGCCCTTTATTGAAAGTGAACAACAAGCCAAAACCTTTGCCGCATTGCCATTCAACCTTAAAGACTACATTGATCTGGTCGATTGGACAGGGCGTTGTGTGCGTGATGACAAGCGTGGGGCTATTCAATCGCAACAACCACAAGTGTTAGCCATGCTGGGCTTGAACCATGAGCAATGGCTGATGCTATCACTGGAAATCCAGAAGCAATCGATCACGATGCT
>CAZTZY010000001.1:18618-94077 GCA_964617765.1 uncultured Spongiibacteraceae bacterium | reverse complement strand
TAAGGGAAAGGGACAAATGAAATCGAAGGGTAGCAAGGTTGCTAACATTAAAAGGCCGGGTTTTCCCGGCTTTTTTTTTTGCCTGAAAATCAGGCGCTCACAACTTTTCATCTATGAGTTATTTATAGTGGTCTTATCGATCATTTTTCAGATGATGGAGAAAGTGAATCGGAGTAAAAAGCCCAATTGTTTTTGGTCTTTTTAGCTTCATACATTGCCAGATCAGCAAATTTGATGAGTTCTTCCTTGCTATTGGTATGTAATGGATAAATGGATATGCCAATACTGCCACTGATTTGAGGGCGATCTTTCAGTTGTTTAATCGGTTTGGCCATAACCTTGAGAATTTTTTCAGCGATGGAGGTCAGTTTACTGGTATCACTGATATCCTCAAAAATGATGCCGAACTCGTCACCCCCTAGACGTGCAACAGTATCCATTTCGCGCACACTGGCTTCTAAACGCAAACTGATTTCTTGCAGCACGATATCACCGGCATCATGGCCCAGATTGTCGTTAATCGGTTTAAACCCATCCAGGTCAATATAAAACAAAGCGGTCATTTTTTGGTGGCGATCACCCCGATTCATCGATTTATTCAGGCTGATATCAAACTGTAAGCGGTTGGCCAGATTCGTTAACGGGTCGTGAGAGGCAAGATGTTCAAACTTTTGGCGTTCTGCATCACGATCAGCCTTAAGGCGCATATTGAGGCTATCGAAAATGATCATAAGGCCAATCATGGCAGTATAGGTAATTATCCAGTGGGCCAGATGCTGTGTGGGTAGCATTTCAATAGTGAGAAGCTGTGTGAAATGAATGCCATAGGAAATGGCCACCATAAAACTGACATGGACAGTAAGAATGATTTGTGTCCAGAGAAGACCGGCGCGTTTACCGATGAGTACAAAGGCCATAATGACGGGCAGAATATTCATTGCGGTAGCGGGGGCATATAAAGGGCCGCCTGAAAGTAAAATGCCTGAAGCAATACCCGCGGCAGTGACGCCTACCGTAATGTGAGAGGAAATGCTGAACCAGGATTTGTATCGGATGGCGGCGGCAGCAATAAAATAACCGGCCAGCATGGTGGATAAAATGATGGTACCCAGGTTTCTGCCAAGCTCGGATACGCTGGCGATAAAAAAAAGCCATAATCCTATGAAAACCAGTAGTATCGAATAAACCGAAATAATAGCCAACAACACACGTGCTTTATAAAGAGTGTCAAAGTTTCTTTTAAAGTCATCGGGTATATAGGCGTCGATGATCATAATTATCAGTTCTTATTTTTTAACAAGAGTAGCGCATTGATTTTAGCTTGTCAGTAAACCAATGCGTTATCTGAATAGGTTTAATGGGAGCGACCCTGTTCCAGTGCAGTGGCATAGTCTGCTCCTTGGCGATGTTGCTTTATGATATCCAGAACCGTTTCACCATTTTGGTTGGTGGCATCAAAATTACGTTTGGCAAGGTTAAAAAAATCGACAAACTCTTCAAAGTTATCCAGGCGCATGCATTTATAGGCAGTGTACAGCGCATGGAAATCCGCGTTGATACCTGATGGCGGCACCAGGTCAAGAAAAGATCGCACACGTTCTTCGGTCCATACTTCATCCAGTATTTCGGCTTTATCTTTTTTCTTCATATTCATTTCCTGATTTAAACCAGTTTCTGTATTAACAGTTTATTGACTAATTCGGGGTTAGCTTGCCCTTTTGAGGCTTTCATAATTTGCCCGACAAAAAATCCGGTCATTTTTTTGCGTTTGGCTTCGTCTGCCGTTTTATATTGTGAAACCTGTTCAGGGTTTGCGGCCAGAATGTCTTCAATAATTTTGGAAATAGCACCCTCATCAGAGACTTGTTTGAAACCCTTGGCATTAATAATGCCATCTGCATCGCCTTCGCCGTTATACATGGCCTCAAAAACCTGTTTGGCAATTTTGCCAGAAATAGTGCCGTCTTTGATGCGAAGAATCAAAGCACCCAATTGTGTGGCTGATATCGGACTCTGTAAAATAGTAATGCCATTTTTGTTGAGTAATGCCAGCAACTCACCCATCGCCCAGTTTGCTGCAAGTTTTGCATCGTCACAAAGTTTTGCAGTGGTTTCAAAATAACCTGAGAAATCCTTATCGGAAGCAATGATGCTGGCGTCATAGTCCGATAAACCATAGCTATCGATCAAACGGGTTTTGCGTTGATCGGGAAGTTCTGGCAAATCAGCACGAATTGTTTCAATTGTTTGTTGATCAATTTCAACAGGCAATAAATCGGGGCAGGGGAAATAACGATAATCATTAGCCTCTTCCTTGCTGCGCATGGAGCGCGACTTCCCGGTATCCCCATTATAAAGGCGTGTTTCCTGAGTAATTTTCCCGCCATCTTCAAGAATATCAATTTGCCGCGCCACTTCCTGGTGAATAGCATCTTCCATGAATTTAAAGGAGTTAAGATTTTTGGTTTCAGTGCGGGTCCCCAGTTTTTCTTCACCTTTATGCCGAACAGAAATATTGACATCAAAGCGCATAGAACCTTGTGACATCTCGCCATCGGAAATGCCAAGGCTGGTTACAATAGAGTGCAATTTTTTGGCATAGGCAACAGCCTCTTCAGCATTACGCATGTCTGGCTCGGAAACGATTTCAATCAATGGTGTACCTGCGCGATTCAAGTCAATGCCGGTGCAACCATGAAAATCTTCATGTAATGATTTTCCGGCATCTTCTTCAAGATGCGCATGATGAATGCGAATTGTTTTGCTGGAACCGTCATTCAGGTGAATGACTACATTCCCTTTGCCAACAATAGGGAAATCCATTTGGCTGGTTTGGTAGCCTTTAGGTGAATCAGGATAGAAATAGTTTTTACGTTCGAAAACAGAATGTTTATTGATGTCAGCACCGACAGCCAAACCAAATTTTATGGCAGAAAATACCGCCGCTTTATTGACTACAGGTAAAGTGCCCGGTAAAGCCAAATCAACAACATTGGCATGTGCGTTAGGTTCGGCGCCAAACGAGGTCGATGAGCCAGAAAAGATCTTGGATTGGGTTGCCAGTTGTACGTGTACTTCAAGGCCAATAACAGTTTCCCATTGCATGGTGGAATCCCTTATTGTTTGGCGAAATTGGCTGTTTTTAAGTGCCAATCGCTCATTTGTTGATATTGATGTGCAACATTTAAAAGTAATGAGTCATCAAAAGGCTTGCCAATTAATTGCAGGCCAATAGGTAAATCATTTTTAAATCCGCAGGGAATAGATAGCGCAGGAAGGCCGGCCAGATTAACCGCAATCGTATAAATGTCTTCTAGATACATTTGTACAGGATCGGAAGTTTTTTCGCCGATATTAAATGCCGGTGAGGGTGCTGTGGGGCCGAGAATTAAATCAACATCATTTAGCGCTGTAGTAAAATCGTTTTTTATCAGGCGACGCACTTTTTGGGCCTGGCGATAATAGGCATCGTAAAATCCTGCTGATAATGCATAGGTGCCAACCAGTATGCGACGTTTAACTTCAGTGCCAAAACCTTCTGCACGTGTACGTTTGTAAAGGTCTTCCAGATTAGCCGGATTTGGGCAGCGGTAGCCATATCGAACACCATCAAAACGTGACAGATTTGCTGACGCTTCAGCAGGCGCAATAACATAATAAGCAGAGACGGCTAGATCGGAATGTGGCAGGCTGACTTCCTTGAAAATGGCACCCGCTTTTTCCAGTGTTTTAATAGCGTTGTTGATGAGTTGAGCAATATCCGGATCAAGATCCGTAGAAAAATATTCCTTGGGCAGGCCAATTGTTAATCCCGCAACACTTTTGGTTAATGAGGAAGTAAAATCTTCAGCAGGGCGCTGCATGCTGGTGGAATCCTTTTCATCAAAACCTGCCATGACATTCATCAGTAGCGCTGCATCTTCTGCAGTGCGGGCAATAGGGCCGGCCTGATCAAGACTGGAGGCAAAGGCAATCATTCCATAACGGGATACGCTGCCATATGTGGGTTTTAAGCCAGTTAAACCGCAGAATGCAGCCGGCTGTCTTATGGATCCACCCGTGTCTGAGCCGGTGGAGGCAGGTGCAAAAAGAGCGGCTACCGAGGCCGCTGAGCCGCCCGAAGATCCGCCGGGTACAGCTTTAAGATTCCATGGATTTTTTACAGGGCCATAAAAACTGGTTTCGTTAGAGGAACCCATGGCGAACTCGTCCATGTTGGTTTTTCCCAAAGTCACCGCTCCGGCATTATTGAAATTTTCAATAATGGTGGCGTTGTAGGGAGCAATAAAATTATCGAGCATTTTTGAGCCGCAACTGGTGCGGATGCCGTCAGTACAGAAAATATCCTTGTGTGCCAGCGGAATGCCACATAATGCGGGTATTTCACCGCCACGTTTCAAGCGTTCATCAGCCGCCAAAGCCTGGCTCAATGCCCTTTCTTCAGTAACAGTGATAAAGCTGTTAACTTGAGTGTCATGTTTTTTAATGCGCTCTATAAAATGCCGGGTAAGTTCTGTGCTGGAAAAGTCTTTCTGGCGTAAACCTTTAATCAATTGGGTGATTGTGTGTTGATGCATACAAATTCCGGTTATTCGATAACTTTAGGGACAAGAAAAAGACCATCTTCCGATGCAGGTGCATTTTTGAGCAGTTTTTCGCGCTCGTCGATGGCAGTAACTGCATCTTCCCTGAGACGCTGGATAGCATCATGAGGATTGGCAAGTGGCTCGATATTGGTAGTATTGGCAGCCTGCATCTTGTCAATTAACGCTAAAATATCGCTGATACTTTGTGTGATTTTGGGTATTTCTTCGTCACTCAGGTTAATGCGTGCCAAATGAGCGACTTTTGCAATGGTGTCCCTGGAAATGGACATAAATGTGCTCCAAAAAGTTGTCTGGTACTTGTTCCTGCTAAACAGGCTGCGTAAGTTAACATAAAATTGCAGCTTGCCCAAAATATTGGCGGGTTTTACGGAAAGTTGGCTGAGCATATTGCTAGCATTTAGAGCGCAATTTGCCCTACAATGGCAAGCTTTAGAATCAATTTATCCATATTTCAGATTTAGGTTTTTTTCATGTTTAAAAAAATTCGTGGCTATTTTTCCAATGATCTCTCCATCGATTTAGGTACAGCCAACACGATTATTTATGTGCGCGATAAAGGAATAGTATTGGATGAGCCATCGGTTGTGGCTATTCGAATACATAACGGCATAAAAACGATAGAAGCAGTCGGTACTGATGCCAAGCGTATGCTGGGTAGAACGCCGGGTAATATTACTGCAATCAGACCTTTAAAAGATGGTGTCATTGCCGATTTTCAGGTCACTGAAAAGATGTTGCAAAGTTTTATCGCCAAGGTTCATGAAAATACACTTATTCCGCCATCACCCCGAGTGTTGATTTGCGTGCCTTGTAAATCGACCCAGGTAGAGCGTCGAGCCATCAGGGAATCAGCATACGGTGCGGGTGCCAGAGATGTGCGTTTGATTGAAGAGCCAATGGCAGCAGCAATTGGAGCGGGATTGCCTGTTCATGAGGCGCGTGGTTCCATGGTGGTGGATATTGGTGGAGGCACGACCGAAATTGCTATTATTTCTTTAAGTGGCATTGTTTATTCCGATTCGGTTCGTATCGGTGGTGACCGCTTTGATGAAGCAATCGTTTCATATGTGCGCAAGAAGTTTGGCAGTTTAATTGGTGAAGCTACGGCTGAGCGTATCAAGTTTGAAGTGGGAAATGCGTATATTGGCGGTGAAATACGTGAAATTGATGTGCGTGGTCGTAATTTGGCAGAGGGTGTGCCGAGAAGTTTTACACTGACCAGTGTTGAGATTCTTGAAGCTTTGCAAGAGCCTTTAAAAGGGATAGTGACGGCAGTAAAAAGTGCCTTGGAGCAGTCACCGCCAGAATTGGCTTCTGATATCGCCGAGCGCGGTATTTATCTTACCGGTGGTGGTGCATTATTAAGAAACCTCGATAAGTTGATTGCAGCTGAAACAGGCTTGCCAGTTTTTATTGCTGAAGATCCATTAACTTGTGTTGCGCGAGGTGGTGGCAAGGCATTGGAAATGATGGATCTGCACAAGCTTGATTTATTGTCTTCGGAATAAAGCTGTATTTTCTAAGGTAGGTGCTTATCAAGCCGTTATTCCGGAAAGATTCATCGCTTACGTTACGTGCTATATTCGTTAGCCTGATTGCACTTGCTGTATTGTTTGTAGACTACAAAACTGATTATTTCACGGTCTTAAAATCTTCCCTTGTTTCATTGACGCAACCCGTATTTGTGTTCGTCAATATTCCCCGTTTTTTTTCTGATTGGAGTAATCACCAGCTTGTCAGTCGCGAGGAGTTGCAGATCGAGAATACCCGTCTTGAGGCAGACAATCTTGTTTTACAAGCCAAGCTGCAACAGTTTGCCGCATTAACTATAGAGAATGTGCGTCTTCGCGAATTGCTTAATTCTACCAAGCTGCTCGAAGAAAATGTTTTGGTTGCAGAAATTATCGCAGTTTCACCGGATCCATTATTACACTATGTCATGCTTAACAAGGGAAGCATGGATGATGTCTTTGTGGGTCAGGCGGTAATAGACGCTAATGGTCTCTTTGGCCAAGTGATGGAGGTCTCGGCAACAACTTCGCGAGTATTGCTGATTTCTGATCTGCGCCATGCTATACCCGTTCAGGTAAGTCGTAATGGTGTGCGCTTGATTGCTGAAGGAACAAGTAACTTTACTGAGTTAAGTTTGCCGCATGTTGCCATGACAACTGATATTGTTGAAGGAGACGTACTGATTACATCCGGTTTGGGTGACGTTTTTCCTCTGGGTTATCCTGTTGCTCGAGTGAAAGAAGTGCGTCGCGACACAGGATTAACGTTTGCCATAGTTAAGGCTCAGCCTTATGCGCATCTTGATAGGGCGCGTCACGTGTTGTTGTTGTTTGAAGAGGGTAATGGCCATGAAGGCCAATAGCCTGATAATAGGCTCATTTTTTATTGTTATGTGTTTGTCTGTTTTTCCATTTCCCACCTGGGCATTATGGCTTCGCCCGGAATTTACCTTGATAGTACTCATATACTGGGCTCTAACAATCCCTGAGCGATGCGGTTTATTTATGGCTATGTTAGTGGGTTTGTTTCAGGATAGCCTGACGGCCAGTATATTGGGGAAGCATATGCTGTCATACACGATAGTTATCGCACTTATACTCTTTACCTATCAAAAATTACGAATGTTAGGAGTATGGCAGCAAGCATTTTTTATCTTTCTATTACTGGCAATGGCACAACTTATTGAGCTATGGATAAGCAAGATTGTTGGTAATGTGCCAATACATCCTGTGTTTTTGTTGTCACCATTAGCGGGTGCATTATTGTGGCCATGGTTCATGGTATTTTTAAGGGAAATGACTCGTAAGATGGGTGTGACGAATCACGTATGAAAACTGTAAAAATCATATTGGCATCAGCCTCGCCCAGAAGAAAACAACTGCTTGCTCAAATCGGTATTGAGCCAGCAGAAATATTTAGTGCAGGTATTGATGAATCACCCCTATTGAATGAGAGAGCCAGTGATTGTGTTAAACGTTTGGCAATTGAAAAGGCGAAGCTTGTTGCGGCATCAAGATCTAATGCTATTGTTATTGCTGCTGATACATTAATTGTTTGTGATAACGTTATTCTTGGTAAGCCAGATTCCAGAGAAGATGCTTTTAAGTTATGGAAAAAGCTTTCCAATAGAAAGCACCGGGTATTGACGTGTGTTGCAGTGTGCAAAGACGGGGAAGTAAAAACTTTACTGAGCGATAATGAAGTTGAATTCGCCATTATTTCACAGGAAAGTATGGATGCATATTGGCAGACAGGTGAACCGAAAGATAAGGCGGGTGCGTATGCTATACAAGGATTGGCGGCAGTATGGATAAAAGAAATACGGGGTAGTTATTCAGGCATTATGGGCCTGCCTTTATATGAAACTGCATTGTTATTAAAGCAGCAGGGTGTTAAAACCTTACTATGAGTGATGAGATTTTAGTCAACATAACTCCTATGGAAACACGCGTAGCAATGATCGAAAACGGTGTTTTACAAGAGGTCATGATTGAAAGGACTAGGCATAAAGGACTTGTAGGTAATATTTATCGAGGAAAGGTAGTGCGTGTATTACCCGGTATGCAGGCTGCATTTTTGGATGTCGGATTAGAAAGAACCTGTTTTATATCTAACAGTGATTTACAAAAACCGGAAGGAGAGATAAAAGATATTACTCAAATATTGCGCGAAGGCCAGTTTATAACAGTGCAAATAATGAAAGATCCTATTGGTTCAAAGGGGGCTCGCGCAACTACTACTTTATCACTTTCATCACGATATCTGGTTTATATGCCAGATATTGACACTATTGGAATTTCACAAAGAATTACTGACGAGGCTGAAAGGGAGCGTTTGAAGGCTTTGGTGCGAGAGGTTGCATCTGGTCATATGGCTGATTTAAAGGGTGGTTTTATTATTAGAACTGCTGCAGAGAATTGCCTTCAACAAGACTTAATAAAAGATATGTTGTTTTTGAGTAGGTTATGGATGAATCTAGAAATCAAAGATAATAATCTAACAAATATTGTTTGTCTTTATCAGGATCATCCGGCATACCTGAAAATACTGCGCGATAAGCTTCCTGAGCATATTGAAAAAATCAGGGTGGATTCAAGAGAAACATTGCAAAAAATGAACGTGTTTTGTGAGGAATTTTTACCTGAAGCAAAAGATCTTCTGGAATGGTATCCGGGGGAGCGGCCTATTTTTGAACTCTACAATGTAGAAGAAGAGATTCAGCGCGCATTGAGTAGAAAGGTAGAATTGAAGTCGGGAGGTTACTTGATTATTGACCAGACAGAAGCCATGACGACGATTGACGTGAATACCGGCGCCTATGTGGGTTATAAAAATCTGGATGAAACTATTTTTAAAACCAATCTTGAGGCGGCAACGGCATTGGCAAGACAGTTACGTGTGCGTAATCTGGGCGGCATCATCATTGTTGATTTTATCGATATGCAAGATGAAGAACATCGTCGCCAGGTTCTGCTCAATCTCGAGAAAGCATTAGATAAAGATTTTACGCGTACGAATATATCAGGTGTAACGGAGCTTGGTCTGGTTCAAATTGTACGAAAACGTACACGAGAAAGTCTGGAGCAAATCCTTAGCGAAAGTTGCGCGGTTTGTGAAGGTCGTGGAACTATCAAATCAATAGAAACTGTTTGTTATGAAATATTCCGGGCAATTCTCAGGGAGGCGCGGGCTTATAATCATGATGCTTATCTGGTGATGGCATCAACAGCAGTTATAGAGCGGTTATTGGATGAAGAGTCCTCCAATGTGGCTGATCTTGAAGAGTTTATTGGTAAATCATTACGTTTCCAGATTGGTCCAATGTACAGTCAGGAACGATTTGATGTGATTCTCCTATGAGTAATTCAGAATGAAAAATTTGCTGAAACTTATTGATGTGATTTCACACGCCATACTTATCACATTTGTTTTTGTTGTAGTTTTTATAGCTGTTGCTTCCAGTCTTCTTAGATATTATTCCCCAAATATTAATCAATATCGAGAAGGTTTTCTCGAACAGATTAATGCACGCAATAATATTGTTATTACTGCCAAAGAAATCCAGAGCGAGTGGAATTTATTCCAGCCAAAAATCAGTCTGTATGGTGTCAGTGTAAAATCTAATAAGCTGGATGAAGATTTATACCTTGAAAAACTTCAAATAAAGTTAAATTTTATAAAATCATTGCTTCATCAGAAGTTGTATTTCGATTTTATCGAATTGTCCAATATGGATATTTTGCTGATAGAAGATGAAAAAGGTAAATGGAGTTTTGCTAATCTGGAGAAGGAAGACAGGGAAAAACAGAATCTAACAACTGTTTTAAATCGACTTTGGGCAATTGACGAACTGGTTATGCAAAACATTCATTTATCTTTATGGCCATATAAAGGTACTCCTGTACATTTGCCCAATTTAATGGCGCGTATTACAACCTATAAAAATGAAAAGCACTTTAGTTTTCAGCTAAACCAACATAGTAAGCAGGTTGGGCTTTTGATAGTTAACACAAAAAATGACCCTATGGAGGAAGATTTTAAATTAAAGGGTTATGTAAAAATCAATAATTATTCAGTGGTGGATTTAGTATCTCTGATTCCAGAAATGTCATTAGTAAAGCAAGGAAGCCTTTCTAATGAACTCTGGTTTTATTGGAGGCCAAATCAATCGGCTTTTAGTGGTCGATTGGCTATAAATGATCTGGTGTTGAATAAAAATAAAACTATCGTAAAACTTGATTCTGTTAAAACAACTCTTTTCGGTACCTATACAGATGAGCAATTTTTGGTTGAGTCGCCAAAATCCTTGATTCAAAGCGGTCAGAATAATTACAGCCTTGGGCCAACACAATTAAGATATAAAGAGCATTTTCATATTAGTGCAAAGCGATTGAATTTAGGTGATGTATATAAGTTTTCCCGTACATTACCTATATCCGAAGAGCTTAAAATCATTTTGGATTCATTATCGCCAAGAGGTATCTTGAATAATGTTCATGCGAAATTTGGCAAGAACGTACCGTTCGATTTAAGAGCCGAATTACACAACGTTTCAGTGTCTGCCTGGAATGGGGCGCCAGAAATACTCTCGATTAACGGCTATATGCAGGTTGCCGGAAAATCCGGTTTTGTGGAATTTGACACGCATGATTTATCGATGTATTTCCCGCATTTATACGAAAAACCGATGCTGTTTGATAAGGCGAAAGGTTATGTAGATTGGCATATAGGCCAGGATGCTATTTATGTTAATGGCAAAGATTTGTTTTTAGAAGCAAAATCCGGACTGGCGCATGGAGAGTTTGGATTGAGTTTGCCCACGGTAAAATCAGGTCATTATTCCCCAAGATTAAGTCTGAATATTGGGATGAAAAATACGGCTGCCAGTTATAAAAATATATTCATTCCTAATGTAGTTAGTAAAAATTTGGTGGATTGGTTAGAAAAAAATATCCAGGAAGGTGAGTTTCCAGAAGTTGCGTTTATTTACCATGGACCTACCCAAAATGAATCTAATGAGCACAGAGTGATTCAGTTGTGGTTGACTGTGAAAGATGCAATTTTGACCTATGCAGACCAGTGGCCGGCAATTGAGAAAATTAATGGTGAGTTTTTGCTGGATGATAAATTCGGGTATGCACATGTTAAGGATGCCAAAACAGAAGAACTGTTAATAAAAAAAGCTGAATTTCAGCTTTCACCTTCAGCCGAGGGTGAGTTGATCAATGTCAAAGCTGAAGCCGAGGGTTTGTCGGGACAGGTATTATCATTCCTTAAGGGTGAGGTGCTGGCAAACCAGATGGATCATGTTATTGATCAATGGACATCTGATAAAGGCAAGATAACGGCAATCGTTGATGTTTCTACCCAATTAGCTGCCAGCGTCAGCACAAAAGTAAATGTAAGCTCGAGTCTGGATACAGTTAATTTAAGCCTGCCACAACAGAATATATTGGTAAGAAATATATCCGGACCAGTGAATTTCAATTCTGATGAGGGACTAACAAGTTCAGGTATTGTCGCGACTTTTCTGGGTAAACCGGTTACTGCAAAAATAGTATCCCGTGTTAACGAAGAAAAAAGCGACACTTCGATACAAATGCAGGGACAAGTTGATGCAACTGAATTTGCTAAATGGAGTGGGCAGCCATTAGTCAATTTTTTAAGCGGTGCAGCAGTATTTAATGCAGAAGTTTACTATGGATCGGCAGGTTCAGGTTTGCGTATAGGTTCGGACTTAAAAGGCCTGCAGGTTAATTTACCCAAGCCGTTTATTAAGAAAGCAAAAAGTAAGCGCGATTTCACCTTGCATTTCCCATTTAGCGGCGAATCGCGGGAAGTTGATATTGTTTATGGTGAGGGTATTAATGCCCACTTTATGTTAGGTGAAAATGGGGTTGACTCAGGCGTTATAAATCTTGGGTTGAACAAGGGCCAATATGAAATGGGAAAAGTGATTCTTGGCGGTCAAGTGCTTGAGGTTGATTCGCAAGAGTGGCTGGACGTTATTGCTCGTTATAAAGAATTAATGAAAGGAAATCCATTGTCTCAAGAGAAACAGTCACTGGTTTTTGTCGTGGAAAATCTGCAAATCAAAAAACTTAAAGCCTATGATGAGATGTTAGATTCGGTAAGCTTTGATTTATTCAATACTGTTTCATATTGGCAGTTAGGTATAGACCATAAGGATTTAAAGGCCACCTTAAAAATTTATGAAGATGAACAGCCGATGGACTTGCATTTGCATCGGGTCAATCTTGAGTTTCTTTCCAAGAAACAGCAAGAATCAGGCGTGGGCTATGCTAATAAATCACTGAGTAATTTCCCTGATATTGACGTTACTATCGATAAATTAATCTCTAGTGGTGAAGATTTCGGTGAGTGGGAATTCAAAGTGCGTAGTTATCAGGATTACATGGCGCTGGAAAATATGCAGGCCAGTTTCAAGGCAATGAGGCTTACCTCGGATACGGATGATGGGGCTACATTATATTGGACATTTGGAGAGCATCCCAAAACGCATTTTAAAGGCAAGTTCGTCAGTGATAATATTGCTCAGGTGTTGAAATCATGGGGATATAAGCAGGAAATCAATAGTGAAAAGGCTGAATTTAAAGTGGTGAGTTCGTGGGATGGAGTCCCTACTGATTTTGAATTTAATAACATTATTGCAGAAACACAATTGAAGATGGAGAAAGGCAATTTTTCTGATGTTAGCTCAACAAGTACCGATGCATTAAAATTTATTGGGATCTTTAATATCACCAATCTTGTTAAGCGACTGCAACTGGATTTCTCTGATTTAACCAGCCAGGGATTATCTTACGATACCGTTTTTGGTGTGATTAGTTCTGATCATGGTGTCTATCATTTTGACCAACCTATGGTGATTAAAAGTTCGGCCAGCAAAATACGACTTTATGGCGGCTTTGATATGAATACAAAAACATTGGATATGACCATGGGTGTGACGTTACCTTTGGCCAGTAACTTGCCATGGATTGTTGGCCTGGCGGCCGGGTTACCAACAGCTGCCGGAATTTATATTATTAGCAAGGTATTGAATAAGCAGGTTGATAAGATATCCAGTGCTGTTTATACAGTCACTGGTGCTTTTGAGGATCCACAGATAAAATTCAGCAGGCTTTTTGATACCGAGGAAGATTTTGAAAAGCAGAATATCAATCCTTCTGTAGATAATGTGCAGTCGTTAGATGTTAAGCCTGAAACACTACAATAGGGCAACTTAAGTGCGCCGCTAATTTTTTTAGGGGAGCGCTTAAATCTCTTTAAGAAACTGGAATAACTTGCGGTAGTTTTTCGGGGGTTTATCCTGCTTTTTTTCTTGTTGGGCAAGCCGGATTAATTGTCTAAGTTGTTGTATGTCACAATCCTGATGTTGTTGAATGAATTCATCGAGTGCAACTTTATCGCCAGTAATTAGCTTGTCGCGTAATTCTTCAAGATATTGATGTTCGCGAGCCAGTTTCTTATTACCTGCTTTCCATTCCTCATAAGCAGCTTCCAAAGGAGCTGCATCAATTGTGCGCATGACCTTGCCAATAAATTGCATTTGTCGGCGCCTGGCTCCATGTGCAGTTATTTTACGTGCTGCAGTAAGAGCGTCATCAAGGTCTTCAGGAACTGGGAGCGTATGGTAAACACTTAAAGGTAATGCCAATAAAGCTTCGCCTAAACTTTGTAATTCATGCATTTCATCTTTTAGCTGTGTCTTGCTTTTTATTTCTTGTGTATCTTCAAAATCATTATTCATTATAAATATACCCACGTTGCCAGTCCTAAAAAGGCCATAAATCCAACCACATCAGTGACTGTAGTGAGAATAACTCCGCCAGCCAAGGCTGGATCAATATGCATTTTTTTGAGCGCAATCGGCAGCAGTGTTCCAGCTATGGCGGAAGCAATAATATTGATGACCAAGGCAAAACCTATGATGAAAGAAAGTTTTATGTCGTAATACATCAAATAGGTAATTACGCCAATTGCTGTTGCCCAGCAGATGCCATTTAGCAATCCAACAGCGACCTCCCGTGTTAATAGCCAGAGAGAGTTATTCTTGCCAATTTGACCCAGGGCTATACCCCTAATGATAATGGTTTGGGTTTGGGTACCTGCTACGCCGCCCATACTGGCAACAATGGGCATCAGTACCGCCAAAGCAACAACTTGCTGAATTGTACCTTCAAATATACGGATTACCGCTGAGGCGAGAATTGCCGTTAATAAATTAATGCCGAGCCAAATGGCGCGTCGAGGAGCGGTCTTTCTAACTGAAGCAAAGGTGTCTTCATCTTCGGTCAAACCCGCCATACTTAACATATTATGTTCTGCATCATCACGAATGACATCGACAATATCGTCGATGGTGATGCGGCCGAGTAGTTTGCCTATTGCATTAACAACAGGTGCTGATACCCAGTTATTACGTTCGAATAACAATGCGACTTCCTGTTTGGGCATATCAACAGGAATGGTTTTTGCCTCGGTAATCATGACTTCGCGCACGGTGCTGCCGGGGTCACTAATGATCAATCGTGAAATGGGTAACAAGCCAATGAACTCATCTTGTCGATTGACGACATAAAGAGTATCTGTGTTTTCAGGCAGGTCTTCATGGCGGCGTAAATAGCGCAGAACGACATCGAGTGTGATGGGTGCCCGGATGGTAATCATTTCCGTACTCATCAGGCCGCCGGCACTGTCTTCGTCAAAATTCAAAACACTTTCAACCCGCTGACGGTCTTGCTGATCCATTGACAGGATAACTTCCTGAATAATGGTGTTAGGCAATTGCTGCAGGATGTCGGCTATATCATCAGTCTCCAGGCCTTCAGTAATTGCCAATACTTCCTCGGCATTCAGACCTTCAAGAAATTGTTTCTGAATTTCCTCGCTCAGGAAAGGCAGGATTTCACCTTCATTATCAGAATCAACCAATTGCCAAATGGTATGGCGCATTTTGGGCGGCGAAGATTCTAACAAGTGAGCTGCATCTTGCGGTTTCATGCTGTTCAGCATGCGTGCCACGGGCGCAAGAGTGCCCATGCTAAGTGAATTACTTAACAGCTGCAGTTGTTCCTGTATCTGTACTTTATCGCTTGGCATGTTGGTGTTATTAAGGCTGGAAGAATATAAACGCAATTATCAGGCATTAACTGAGTTTTCTCAATCATAGTGCTGGAATTGATGGCTATTTTTCGTCGAAATGGTTATCAAACAAGAGAGTTAAAGCATTTATAGCGTCTATCTCATCAACACCTTCGGCAGTTACAATAATAGATGTGCCCTGGCTGGCCGCCAGCATCATCACTTGCATGATACTTTTTGCGTTAATGGTTTTATTATTGGCTGTGAGCTGGATATCGCTCTGGTATTGATTGGCAAGATGGGTAATTTTGGCGGATGGTCGGGCATGCAAACCCAATGAATTCAGAATGGATAGAGTTGCTGTTTGCATCTTTAATGATCCTTTAAATCGCGATGATAGATCTGGACGTTATCCATGGACGCAGAAAAATGTTGGGCTAATAGCTCACATAAAAAAACTGAACGATGCATCCCGCCGGTACAGCCAATGGATATGGTGATATAACTGCGGTTACTGGCACTGAACTTTGGCAACCACCTTTCAAGATAGACTCGAATATCCTCAAACATATTTTTCACATCGTCGTGGTGAGACAAGAAATTCTGCACTACGGGATCCTTCCCCGAAAAATTACGGAGTTCCGGTTTCCAGTAAGGGTTAGGCAGGCAGCGCACATCGTAAACAATATCAGCATCAACCGGGATGCCTTTTTTAAATCCGAAGGAAGTAAATAATATAGCCATGCCGCCTGTTTCCAAATCTGCACATAGGCGTTTTTTCACAATTTCCCGTAAGTCGTGAATATTCATGGAATCGGTATTAATCTGCAAATCGGCAATGGCTGCAATCGGCGCCAACAATTGTTCTTCTTTCTGAATGGCTTCGCGTAAGGTAGTTTCTTTATTGCTTAGAGGATGTTTTCGACGAGTCTCGCTGAAACGTTTTATCAGTTCAGGACTACTGGCATCGAGATAGACGATTTTGGTTTCTACATCGGCCGGAAGATTTTTGCGCACGCTGGTAAGGTTGGCAATATCATAGGTATGGTTGCGAGCATCGATGCATACAGCCAGATTGTTATTTTCTGTTTGTTTGTTTTTTGACTGTTCAATCAGTGATGGTAATAAGCCGGCCGGCAAATTATCAATGCAATAAAAACCTGCATCTTCAAGTACATTCAATGCTGTTGATTTCCCTGATCCCGAACGACCACTAATAATCACCAGTTTCATCAGGCCTCCTGAAGAAAGATGTTTTGTGTCTACGCTGCTTTTACGAAGTGTGTAGCAGCGTTATAGAGTTTTCCGCTGGTTTTGGTTTGACGCAAAAACACGTTTCTTGCTGTTGCCAAGTGCCTTACAGAGAGTCAGTTTTTGTTCAAAAATGCGATTCATTATCATGGTCAGCTGAATAATAACATCATGTAATGGTCACTATTTTGCCGATTGTACCGCTCTTCAATAATGAAACATAGGATTTTAAAATGTCTCAAGCGGGGATAAACTTAAAAATAGACATTAAAAATTAATATGTTAGATGAATTTTCGAACATCATAAAATGGGCCATCATTTTAATAATTAAATCATGCAGGGTGACTTCAGTGCCTGTTTTTTTAAAAGTAACAAGATAAGAAACTAGATTAAACGTTTGCGCTCATTCGATGGTGGGATGGACATTGATTCACGGTATTTTGCGACAGTACGTCGGGCAACATTAATGCCTTCAGCACATAATAATTCGGCTATTTTGCTATCACTTAAGGTTTTTTTGGTGTTTTCTTCCATAATGTATTTTTTGATAATGGCACGAATGGCAGTTGAAGAACATTCTCCACCGGATTCAGTACTGACATGACTCGAAAAAAAGTATTTGAGCTCAAAAATACCTCGAGGTGTATGCATATATTTACGTGTTGTTACACGTGAAATGGTGGATTCGTGCATATCTATATCACGCGCGATATCACTCAATATCAGCGGTTTCATTGCTTCCTCGCCATATTCAAAAAAACCGCGTTGATATTCAACGATTTTATTAGCCACTTTCATTAAAGTTTCATTGCGATTTTCCAGGCTTTTAATGAACCATCTGGCTTCTTGTAAGTTATTGCGTAAATAATTGTTGTCATCACTATTGTCTGCACGTTTGATAAAGGAAGCATACTGACTATTAATGCGAAGTTTAATAGTACATTCGCTACTGAGTTCAACTTGCCAGCGATCCTGATGTTTTTTTACATACACATCGGGAGTGATGTACTCGGTAGTGCCATCATCAATGGCATCGCCGGGGTGTGGCGTCAGTCGCTGTATTAATTCAAGGGTTTCTTTTAGTCGGCCTTCCTTAAATTTTGTGCGCCTTTTTAACTGCGCATAATCGTGATTACCCAATAGATGCAAATAACGATCAATAATCAATTTTGCATCATTTAAGAAAGGTGTTTTGGGTGGCAGAAGATTGAGTTGCACCATTAAACATTCACGTAAATCTTCACTGGCTACACCTATAGGATCAAATTGCTGAATCAGTTGGCGAACCGCTTCGAGTTCTTCAAATTCAATATCCAGTTCATTAATAAGCCCCTCGTAAATTTCCCTGGCGCTGATGCTTAAAAGTCCAGTGGGTGCAACGGCGTCGATAATGGCAAGTGCAATAATACGATCACTATCAACCAGTGGTGTTAGATTCAACTGCCAATAGAGTTTTTCCTGCAGTGTTTCGCTGGAAGTATTCTTGCGGTCAAAGTCAGAAAACTCAGCATTATTATTGTTGGAAGAAGAACTCGAGCTATGTTGGAAATTATCATCCCATTGATTTTCAGCGGGTATTTCTTCTGAATTCAATTCGGACCATTGTTCAGAATCACTGGCGTCATTATCAAAGCTAAGGTCAGTTTGTTCGTTGTGTTGGGATTCGACAGTAGTGGTAGAGGTGCTAAAAGTATCGAAAACATCCGGGGGTTGAGTGTCTTCGGTTTCGTCAGCTACTTCGAGCATGGGGTTTGAATCCAATGCTTCCTGAATTTCTTGCTCGAGATCCAGTGTAGACAGTTGCAGTAAACGAATAGCCTGCTGCAACTGCGGAGTCATCGACAGCTTTTGGCCAATTTTTAACTGCAAGGTTTGTTTCATGGGGAGGCTATATTCTCTTGATTCAAAGGAGTTCACCTTCCACTGTGAACATAGCGTTTACTGTTTGATGTTAATTTTAGTGTAGCTAGCGATATTTTGCTAATCAATGAAAAGTTGGCAAATAAAATGCTTATTAAAGAGTATTAATAATTGTTCGTGTGTGGTGAGTTTTTAGCGGGATATCTTGGAAAGGTAAGGTCTAGAGCCTGAACTGCTCACCCAGATAAATATCCCGGACTTTTTGATCATTCAACACAGATTGCGGATCGCCACTGGCAATAATATAGCCTTCGCCAACGATATAAGCTTGCTCGCAAATATCGAGGGTATCGCGTACGTTGTGATCGGTAATTAAAACACCAATGCCTTTGTTTTGGAGATGGCGGATGATGTTTTTAATATCGCCTATTGAAATGGGGTCAACGCCTGCAAAAGGTTCATCGAGCAGAATAAACTCAGGGTCAACAGCCAGTGCCCGGGCAATTTCTACCCTTCTGCGTTCCCCACCAGAGAGTGACATCCCCAGGTTTTTACGAATGTGTGTGATGTGAAATTCCTGAAGCAACTCTTCCAGTCTTTCGTGTTGTTGCGTTTTTGAGAGTTCCTTGCGCGTTTCAAGAAGAGCCAGAATATTATCCTCGACGCTTAATTTTCGAAAGATAGAGGCCTCCTGTGGCAGGTAACCTATACCAGCTTTGGCTCGCCCATGAATTGGCATGTTAGTCAGGTTCTTGCCATCAATGTGTATCTCGCCTTTATCAGCGGCGATTATGCCAACAATCATATAAAAACAGGTGGTTTTACCGGCACCATTTGGGCCAAGCAAACCTACTATCTGGCCTGTTTTAACTTCAATGGAAACGTCTTTAACGACAGCGCGGCCTTTATAGCTTTTGGCTAGATGTGTGGCAGATAAAATAGCCATGATCAGGGAGTTGTTGCTTCTGGTTGTTTTTTCTTGGCGGGGATAATGACCTGTACTCGTTGCGTCGTCCTTATTCCATCCTCGCTAGATTTTTCTGCCTTAAATACCTGTTCATCTGTAAGATAGACAATATTGTCACTCGAAATTCTTGCTTCACCCTGGGTTAATTTTGCCTCGCCGGCTAATTCGATTCGCCCCGCATCAAGGTTATAATTAATAGTATTCGCAGATGCATAGACGATATCTTTATCGGCGGTGGGTTGTTGCTGGAATTTGGCAGGATTGCCAGTGGCAACCAGATTGGTTGCACCCTGATTGCTCATATTGCTAACGGTAATGCTCCCTGCTTCTACCTGCAAGCTGCCTTGTTTCATAAATACATTGCCCTGATATGTGGTCAAGCCTTCTTTCTCATGACGTATAGCGCTATCAGCATGTATTTCAATAGGTTGATATTGGTCATCAGGCAAGGCCAGTGCATTAACACTAATGATGAGAGAGAGGATGGTCAGGTTTTTGAGGTGCATAATAGGTTTTAACATTGTTTTTCAGTTGGATGATTTCACGCTTCAAATCTATATGAACTCCATCGGCAGTCGTTTCACTGCCGCGAGCCAGAATTTGTACAGGAGATTGTGTGTAGGCTACCTCATCTGTGCTATCAAATACCAGTATTTCAGTGCTGACATCGGCAACACCATCTATACGTGACAATTTTACATTTTCCTGAAATGTCACTTTTTTAAGATTTTCGTTGGTCACTCCATAGACCGCATTGGCAGCCCAAGGGGCCAATTGCAATCCAATCAGCATTTGAGGATGATCAAGAGAAATTTGTTTTTGCCCATCTAATTGAGTGGCATTCATTGCTGTCAAGGTATTGGTGTGTAAACCCTGTAAATTGAATGTACGGGTTTCAAGATTACGCAGATAAAAGTTAGTCTCCGCAGTCTGGTTATTGTTTTTAGTTTTATCTACAAAAGTGCTCATGTCAGGTTCGTAGTAATAACTTAATACTATGCTACTCAGAATGACAAAAATCAGCAAAAGTCGCCTTTTCATGAGGGCTTAGGCAACACCGGCCTTCAGGATTTGATGCATATGAATTACGCCCACGGGTTTGCGGTTCTTATCCGTTACCACTAAAGAGGTAATAGTGCTTTTTTCCATCATGTTTAATGCTTCTACGGCAAGCAGGTCCGGCCCTATGGTTTTACATTGAGAAGTCATTAATTCGGTAATAGGTGTTGTTTTCAGGTCGTGCTCCATATCGAGGCAGCGTCGCAAATCGCCATCAGTAAAAATACCGAGCAAACTGCCATCCTTATTTAAAATAGTGGTCATTCCCAAGCCTTTGGCGCTCATTTCATAAAGTGCCTCTTTGGTCAACGAGTCGTCATACACAAAAGGAATTTCTGCTCCCTTGCTCATGATATCGGACACTTTCAATAATAATTTCCTGCCTAATGCACCACCTGGATGTGAAAAAGCGAAGTCTTCAGCGGTGAAGCCACGAGCCTCTAATAATGAAACTGCCAAGGCATCACCCAGTACCAGGCAAACAGTGGTGCTGGATGTAGGAGCCAGGTCGTGGGGACAAGCTTCACGGGAAACACTGGCATCAAGATGAGCTTCTGATGCCTGAGCCAGTGTAGATTCGGGGTTTCCGGTCATACTGATTAATTGCGCACCCATACGTTTTATTAAAGGCACAATAGTCAGCACTTCAGCTGTGGTGCCAGAATTGGAAAGAGCCAGAACAACATCCTGACTGGTAATCATGCCTAAATCACCATGACTGGCCTCGCCCGGGTGAACAAAAAAAGCCGGTGTGCCAGTGCTGGCAAGAGTTGCGGCAATTTTATGGCCTATATGACCGGATTTGCCCATGCCAGTGACAACAACTCGTCCCTTACAATTGAGCATTAGCTGACATGCTTTGGAGAAGCTGGCATCAATTCTGGGTTTTAGTGCCTTTATGGCATCAATCTCTATATCGATGGTACGCAGGGCAGAATCGGTAAAATTTATAGGCATAATAACAACTCAGCGAGCAATCAAATAAAAGCGCATAGTAAACGCTGCAAGAGAAAAAAAGAAAGTCTTTGTGTGATAGCCGCCTATTTGCAGGCGTTGAGACTAATTTTATGGGTCAATAAAAAACAAACACATCCAGTTTTTCCAATGAGGGCAAAATACCTATAAAAAATAATAATTTTCTGCCGTTTTATACTAGCCATTGTTGATTTAGCCGCTATGATATTGTCTTGATAGACGAAAGGCGTAGCAGACAACCTGCCTATAAAAGCATAAAAATAATACGTTTTATTGTTTTGTAAGTAAGTTCTTTGTTGCAAAAATATAATCAATGAGAGGCCTGTATGAATTATAAAAAGGTTATCGCCAGTGCATTGGTCAGTTGCTCTTTAGCAAGTCCGGTGGTTTATGCGAAAGTATCCCCAGCCGATGCTGCCAAATTGGGTGGTGAAGAATTAACCCCAATGGGTGCAGAGAAAAAAGGCAATGCAGACGGCACTATTCCGGCCTGGACAGGCTCAATGCTCGGTTTGCCGGCAGGTTTAAAGTATTCAGGTCCTGGTGATGTTTATCCTGATCCTTTTGGCAGTGAAAAGCCGTTGTTCACTATCGATGCCACTAATGTTGAAAAATACGCAGCCAAATTGAGTGAAGGCCAAAAAGCCTTGATCAAGAAATTCCCTGCTACCTTTAAAATACCCGTTTACCCGACTCACCGTGATGGTCGCTATAATGCACTCACTGAAGAGCGTACGGCGTGGAATGCGATAAATACCCAATTCGTCAACGGTCTTGATGGATTGTCAAAGTACACAGGCGGCATTCCATTCCCTATGCCCAAAGATGGCGCAGAAACTATCTGGAATGCACGTATTGTTCATCCTACGCCAACCATGATGGGTACAATGGACGACGTAGCCGTGTATTTGAACGATAACCGTCAAATGCGCCGCCAAAAATATATTGGTGAATTCCCGTTCTCCTATAAAGAAAATAAAGTGGGAAAAGTGGATGAAGCGATTGGTATCAACGCTGCGTATGTTCACGTTATTGTTGAATTGCCGGATCGTCAAAAGGGTCAGCAAACTATCGTTCATGAAGCACTGAACCAGGTCAAGGATGAGCGTAAGGCGTGGGTATATATTCCGGGTTCGCGTCGTGTGCGTCGTGCACCTACTGTTGGCTTTGATACCCCGGATGGTCCTGGTGGGCTAGTCACAGTTGATGATTCATTAGGTTTTAATGGTGCACTGGTTCGTTATGACTGGAAATTGGTGGGTAAGAAAGAAATTTATATCCCTTACCATAGCTACAAGTTTGATGATCCAAAAGTGAAGTACGATACCCTGTTGATGAAAGGTCATGCCAACCCCGATTATATGCGTTATGAATTGCATCGAGTCTGGATTGTCGAGGCTACCCTGAAACAAGGCGAACGCCATGTTTATGCCAAACGTCGTTTTTACATCGATGAAGACAGCTGGCAGATCGGTTTGCTGGAAAGCTACGACGGTCGTGGTGAGTTATGGCGTGTAGGTATATTGAATACCCTCTATGATTATTCAGTTCAAGGCTTTGTTGCGCGTGCGCAAACTTTCCATGACCTGCAATCAGGCGGTTATATCAGTGCGCGGTTGGTTAACGAAACTGCACCAATGGATTTTATGGCCAAGCCACAAGGCGATGCTTATTACTCTCCATCAAACCTCCGTTCTATGGGTAAGTAATACCCTCCTTAAAATAAAAAGGTCGCTAATGCGGCCTTTTTTTATCTCCTCTAGTAATGGCTAGCCTGATGCCCGCGCTGCCTTTGGTTTTCCATAAATAGCCAATAGTCTCTTTTTCACAATGTATGTTATAGCGCGGTCTATAGTTACATTGCAGACAGAATCTGTTTTGGATATACAGCCATAGTTGAGATATTTTTTTCTGGTTTACATTAAGGGTTCTGAAAATCCGCGATTTTTATAATATTTAAGATGTTGGTTTTTAAGGAAAAATTTAAATGAATAGATGTTGGGTTGGTTTTATGCGGTAAATGTTTTTAAGTGTGTTTGTTTATATCGTTTAGTGATATGCGGTAGTAATAGCTTGCAGTTACAGCAGGCTATTATAGAATTATGTTTAGGTACGTCTATTTAAAAAATGGTTAGAAAAGTCTGCCTAATAAACAATAATAATTTTTTACAGTGAAAACTGATAGTGATGAGGGTGTAACCCTATGAATAAGAACAATAAAACCATCAGTAAAGTATCGTCTGTGTGTCAGGTGTTGGGGGGTATAAATTCCAGCCTGAAACGATTCACTGTAATTCCTGATAGTAAAAATAATAATATATTTGATTCGAAGGTAGTTACGATGAAACGCTTCTTTGTTAAATCTACAGGTTTAATCTTGGGTGCCTTGCTTCTGGGAAGTAATGCATATGGCGGGATATACGTTTCATTTAACGGTGGTTTCCCCGGGAGCGGTGGTTCGGCAAATAGCTTGGCAACAATAGGCTCTGTTGATGCAAATAACGATTATGAGTTTTGGGGATATGCATGGTGTGGAGCTGATGCCAATGTGCAAACTTCAGGGGGCTGTACACTTTCGGGCGGCGCAACCAGTCAATATGCCAGTGGTGGTTGTGGTGATGCGAGGGTTAATGTCAATATTGTTATGAAGGCGGGTAATGCTGCTGGTGGTACTACACGTTGTACGGTTTCTGGCCATGCCGATAACGACAATACATCGAGGGATGAAACGCGTTACATAAAACTGAATCAAGTGGTAACAGTGGTAAACCCGGGTGCGCATGATGATGTGGATGCGGATTATTGGGTTTATGCCAATACTAAAACGACAGATGGTGCGGCAAGTGCATTAACATCATCTAATACACTTTCCTTTACTGTAACTACGCCACTTATTTGTTCAAAAGTAAGTACAGATATTAATGCGGTACTCATTCATCATGTTCCGGGTGCTAGCGGAACTTGTTCGGTATACGCTACTGCGTCGGGTGACACAAATTTTGCAGGTCCAGTCAACTCTTCGACGGTCTCCTGGCAAGTAGTTAATACGCAATACCCCAAATTGGCGTTTGTAACACCATTAAGTCAGGGGTTAACGCCTAATTTTATATTCAGCTCTTCTCAGTTAAGTCTTACGGCTATTGTGATAGGTGGTAGTTGTGGTCCTGCGCCTGTTTCCCAAAATGCGGTTGTTGGAAATAACGCATTTGCTTTAAAACAACTGGTTTTGGGGCAAGATTATTCAGATTGTTATATTCGTGTTACCAATGCTGAAGGCTTATATGCTGATTTGGCAATTCCTGCCTTTACCGTGACAGAAAATATTAGTGGTCCCGGTGGTGTAGGTGGTGTGGATGGATCATCTGCTACGGAATTATGGTTAAACGGTAGTAATTTACCGGGCAGTGGAAGTATATCAACATGGATTGACCAAAGCGGAAAGAAAAATCACTTTAGTGGTGGTATAGCCCCTACTGTAACTACTCTCAATGGCTTTTATGCAGCATCATTTTCGAATGCGGCCAATACCCATCTTAACCATGCGGATCCTTTATTGTCGCGTTCGGTGTTTACCGTATATAACGATACCTCTACACTCGGCGCGGTCACATTCCTGGCAAATGATAACTATTGGTGGCATGGAGCTGCAAACGATACTGCATTGTTTGACACAAATGCACATGCTAATGTCAGGGGTGGATCAAATGGCATTAATGGAAACTATTATACAGCCACTATGGGGCCAGCCAGGCCAGATGCCGCCAGTGTAATGAGTTTCATTCTTACAGGTGTGCCATCTCCAAATTCTCTGGGTGGAAATTCAAACTGGCGATTGGGTGCTGATAGGGATTGTTGTACAGGCAGGTCAATTAATGGCGCCATGGCTGAAATGATTATGTACACCACTGCCGTGAACAATGCGCAGAGAACCATAATTGAAAATTATTTATCCACGAAATACAACATTGCTCTTGCCGTTGGAGTCCAGGTTTATACATTAGGTGCAGGTTATGGTGGAACTACCTATAAATATGAAATGGCAGGTATAGGTCAGGCTGCAGATGGATCAAACCATCTTAATGCAAAAAGCAGTTTAATCAGTATGACAAACCCATCAGGCATGATTAACAGCGAATATGTCATGTGGGCTCATGATAATGCTTCGGCATCGTTCCAGGCTACCGATGTTCCAGTTGGCGTGAGTCAACGAATTGGTCGGAAATGGCGTGTACGTAATTCTGGAATAAGCGGTGTGGATTTGAAATTCCATGTCTCTGAATTGCCCGGATTTTCAACGATGTGTTTTGATAAAAATAATGTACGTTTATTGGTTGATTCTGATGGTGCATTTAACGCCGGCGCAACGGTGCAATCAGGCGCATATAACGCCAAAACACAAACGATTACCTTTGCGAACGTTTCAATAACTGATGGATATTTTATAAGTATCGGTGTGGGTGGTTCTGCAGGTACAACCTATGTTACGACTAAAGGCGCGGGAACCAAAGATGGCTCGAACTGGTTAAATGCCTGTACATTTGATGGGGCATTAAATTCACCGCGTTTGGCAGGCGATATTGTTAAATTGGCAAGAGGGGTTTATAAGCCCACCGCCACTATTTTTATCAAGGCGGGCATTACTGTCATTGGTGGATATGAAGGTGTTCTGACTACTGAAGCATCGGATCCGGAAAACTAT
Organism: uncultured Spongiibacteraceae bacterium; assembly: GCA_964617765.1. Classification (GTDB taxonomy): domain Bacteria; phylum Pseudomonadota; class Gammaproteobacteria; order Pseudomonadales; family DT-91; genus CAZTZY01. The sequence continues at coordinate 68,038 of CAZTZY010000001.1, read as the reverse complement.
GAAACGATAATCAGTGGTGATCTGGACAGTAATGATGAGTCTTTGGGCAATATCATCATGTATCACCGTGATATCAAAGGTACCAACCTGACCAGATTGTTTAATATTACCAATGTCCCGAATCCGGTTACGTTGCAAGGGTTCTATGTAACAGGCATGAGTCAGGGAACTTTGCATGATCATGGTTCAGTGGTATGGCAAGAAAACTCAACAGTGAATTATACCAAGATGAAAATCTTTGGAAACCGTGCACAAGAACTTGGTGGTGCACTGCTGGTATACAACTCTTCAACTGCCAATATCACCGATTCAATATTTTTGGGGAACGTAGGTGAAGAAGGCGGGGCGATTTGGGTAGGAACGAATTCTACTGCTAATGTAACCAATTCCCAGTTTACCAATAACCAGTCTTTATTCCTGGGTAACCGTGGTACATCGAATAAATTCAGGGGTGGTGCAATTGCAGTTGATTATGCATCAACGCTGGATATCAAAACCTCTACATTTATAGGCAACAATACCCTAAATAGTAATAATGGGTTAGGTGTTACAGGTACCGGCGGAGCTATTACTTTGGATGGCGAAGGTACAGGTGGCAGCAAATTGATCATTGCCGACTCCAGCTTTTCCTTTAACAGCGCTAGAGATGGAGGAGGTGCAATTCATGCATGGCCTACCTTCTTGTCAATGAATATTACGAATACAGATTTCAGTTTCAATACTGCCGTGAGGGGGTCAGGAGGATCATATCCTGCGAGTGGTGGTGCTATTCACGCCGAAGGTTCAGCTACAGCGACGCAAGGAGTAGTTAATATAACAGACTGTGAATTTGAGAAAAATAATGCCAAAGATCTCGGTGGAGCTATATTCTTCACAGGTAATGGAGTTGATAACTACATAACTTCCAATATCAAACGTTCGACATTTATAAGCAATTCTGCCGGATGGGGAGGGGCTGTTTTTGCATGGCAATTTGGTGCAGGCACTTTAAACTCAAATAATATTGAAAATAGTACATTTACCGCAAATTTGGCCACTATTGATTATGCGGGTGCAATTGCTGCAGTCAATGGAACCAACATGACAGTTAACCATTCCACGCTTTATGCCAATATGGCTACCGGTAATGGTGGTGGTATCAAGGTGCGTGATGCGGGTACTGATGTCATTGTGAAAAACAGCTTGCTGGTTGATAACCTTGCCAGTGGCGGTGCAATTCTTGGGAATACCGGAACAGTAGGCTTGCCGTTTACCAGTCTTGCTGAGGCTCGCTGGTGGGTTCAATCCGGTTCCGGAGCTGCGGGAGTCTACAATTTCAATATTGGTGGAAATACATTCTCTACCTACGTAGATGGCAATGGATATGTTCTGGTTGCAGGTACTAATGGAACATTAGTTGTAAACGCTCCATTGACAGCAACGACAGCATTAACCGCACCTACAGTAGCCGATAAAATTCTGACTCCAGCTGTGTTGGCGGTTCTGGATATCAATGAACTAAGGATCACGGCAACGACTGTAAAAGTAGCGCCTGCAGCCAATGTTGATGTGACATCTACCAATGCAACGAATATTGCCCGACTAAAAGCCAATCAAACATTAGGCAATAATTTTGATTTAACCAATACAACCAATGCTGTGGTCTGGGCAGGTACTGCCCAGGCAGGAAGTTTTACCAATGCTACTTGTAGTGATTGGGGGCTGCCGAATGGCACCTCTTTATCCAGTAATATACTGGGTCATTGTGGAAATGGTACGAATGGATTCCATTGGCAGCCTTACCGTGCTGTTGAAACAGTGACCTGGGCAAATCAGGCAGCCGGAGATATCATCAATCTATGGGTAAGATCAGGTTCATTTGGTCGCGGTAATAATATTGAAAATTCGGTCGCTATAACGGCAACCGGATTTAACCTTATTGGTTTCAATGGTAAATCAGGATGGCAAAATATCGGTACGCAGGATCAAAACCCGACTGCATTGGTTCCCGCCAACAGCTTTGTTTCTCCAGCAACATTGATAGGTAACATAATCAATACCACACTGGATGTTAATGGAGGATCAACTCGCAGCTTCTCATTGTCATCTAATGGTGGTTCAGGCTCATCAGCATACAACAAAGTTACTGCCGGTTGTTTGCCAGCAGATCAACGTGGCCAAAGCCGTACATTAACAGCCAAGTGTGATATTGGATCTTATGAAGCAATTAAAACCGATACTGATGGAGATGGCTTGGTTGACGGAGTTGATAACTGTCCATTGTTAAGCAATGTCGCCCAAACTAATACTGATGGCGACAATATGGGTGATCTTTGTGATCCGGACAAAGATAACGATGGCGTGCTTAATGCAAATGATTTTTATGAGTTAACTTCTTTGGGTGGTCGCTTGGATACGGATCATGATGGCATCCCTGATACATGTGATGCCGGTTGTGCCAGTGCAACGCCAGTGGCCATGGTTTCAGATACTGATGATGATGGCGATAGTATTACTGATGGTTCAGATAATTGCCCGACAGCATCCAATTCAACCCAAAGTAATGCTGATGCTGATGCCTATGGTGATGCCTGTGATGCAGATATTGATGGTGATGGAGTCTTGAACATTGCTGATAACTGCCCAACAGTTTCTAACGCCCTGCAAATCGATAGTGATGGTAATGGCTTGGGCGATGATTGTAATGCCTTGTTTGTAAAAACTCTGTCAAGTGGATTAGGTGATTGTTCTACATGGGGTAATGCCTGTGCTGGTGGATCAAATGCAGAGTTTCAAGCAGCTATAGATAGTGCATTTGCAAAAAATGCGACACTCATTTATATAGCAAAAGGTGTTTATCGACCTTCTGCAACAGTTAACCTGAAAAAAGGGTTACAAATATATGGTGGTTTCTCGGGTACTGATGAGCTTTATTATTATCAGGCTGACCCGGTTCATAACCTCACCATTATCACCGGTGATAAAGATAGTAATGATACGGTAGATTCCAATGGCATTACTCAATTAACCACCAATCAGGTAGGTACAAACCTTGTACAGATATTGAATGCAGACGGCTTAACAACAACATCAGAAGCAACTGTATCCTTGACGGGTGTTAATTTGACGGGTGCTGCTTCTAATTCTGCATTGCATGTCAAAGACTCAAGAGTCAGGATTGCTGAAGTCAACTTCTATGGTAATAAAGCGGTAAATGGCGGTGGATTGTTTATGGAATCTAATGCCTTTGCGGTAGTTTCTGATTCAATATTTGCCGGGAATTTATCAACGGGCGATGTGAGTGCACCTTTTGATGGAGGTGGTGCTGCTTATGTGTCTGGTACCGGCAGTGAGCTTACCTTGACCAATACGCAGTTTACGAATAATAAATCTACATTTGCTGGTGGTGCATTAAGTGTTGTCAGTAACGCCAAAGCCACGTTGAGAGATTGTTTATTGCAATCAAACCAGGCGGTTGATTCCGGTGGTGCTATATATGCTAATGGATCAAGTGCATTTTATGTTGTGGGTTCAACTTTTAGTGGCAATAGCACAGCTACAGCTGCGGTAGATACCGGCGGTGGAGCAATACGATTAAGTTCAGCATTCCAAACAGCCTATATTGGAACATCTGATTTCATCGGGAATACATCGGCGCTGGAAGGCGGAGCAATCCATATATCCAGTTCGGCTGTTTCGGCGGTGACAATAGAAGATTCGTTGTTCAAAACCAATACCTCGACAGGTGCTGGTGGCGCGATTGGCGTGGGTAATGCTGCAGGCCAGGCAACGGTTACTGCTTCCAGAAACAGCTTTATCTCAAATACGGGTACTAGTGGCGGAGCTATCAGATTGGCAGGTGCTGTAGGCAATCAATTGGTATTGGATAACAGTACATTCTATGACAATAGAAGCTCTGCAAACGGTGGAGCGATAAATCTGGATCTGGGTGCCGATGCGGTAATGTCGCATGTGACTGTGTTGCAGAACATAGCAACTGGCAATGGTGGTGGAATCAGGGTAGATAATGCCGGTTCATTGTTAAATATTAAAAACAGTTTGTTGGTAGGCAATACAAGTTCTGGAAGCAGTGGCGGTAACAATATCAGTATTAGTAGTGGTGGATATACTGATAGTGGTTATAACCTGATTGGTTATGGTGCAGCATCCGGATTATTCACCGGCGGTTTAAGTAACGTTACACCAACGCTACCAAGTAAAAAGGCTGTCGCAGCAACAATTGATTCCATTATTACACCGGCACTTACTGATTATAGTGGTTTACATAAATCAATAGCATTAACTGCTACCAGTGAGGCGCGTGACGTGATTCCGAATGGCACGAATGGATGTGTTACTTCTGCTGGCTATGATGAGCGTGGATTTGATCGTCCGGATATGGTTGATGTGACAGACCCTGAGCAAAAAAATGATGTTCGTAAATGCGATATTGGTGCCTTTGAGTTCAATAATGCATACCGGGTTGACTGTTATGCTGAAGATGGCCTGCGTCCAGATCAAGGATCGGGTTATGGTTACTATTATTGCCCGGATGGAACCACACCTAGCGCAGGGGAATTGGCTAATAACGTTTTTGTTGGCCGTGTAGATTATTTTATGTTGTTCTTATTGAGTATGTTGGGTGTTGCCCGTATGAGAAAGCAGCAATATAAAAGAAAAATTTGTAGATAACTGTTGATAAACCGCCGATCAATTTTCGTTAGAAGATTGATCGGCGGGTAAAGAATTAGAAAGAGATAAAATTTTTTGTAGGTTCTTAATAGTTCAAGAACAGCCAAAATTTTAAAAATAAAAAAACTGGAAAACAGTGAAATTGAGGTAAAAGAAAATGTTGCGATCAAAAAGTATTGCCATGGCAATTGCTTTATTGTTACCAACGATTGCTAATGCAACAACCTGGTATATGAAACCAATCGCGTCAGGATCTGGTGACTGTTCAAGTTGGGCTAACGCATGTGCCGTTCTTGCTACGGCAAAAAACAAGGTAGCAACTAATGATGATGAAATCTGGGTTGCAGCAGGCATCTATGAATTCTCGGCTGAAGTGGTCACAGATAAAGTTAAAGTAGAGCTAAATCCACCCAATACATTATATGTATTGAAAATTTATGGTGGATTTGAAGGAACTGAAACGGCAGTTGATTTCAGGAATCCAACAAAAAATGTTGTGGTGTTTTCCGGTGATACACCAGTGGATGATACGGGTGTATCAGGTGGGGTAACTCCGTCATATAACAATGTGGGTGCAAATGCCACTTCCCGCTTTTTGCGTTTTTCCGGTACAGGTGTAACTCCAACATCGCCTGTTAATATCCTTGATGGTATAACCATTACCGGGATGAATTTAAAAACCACAGTCTATGGTGGTGTGGTTGTAGAGAATGCCAAGGCTGAAATCAATAATGTAAAATTTACCGGTAATAAAGGGCATGCCCCCGGGATTTATGTAACCGGGTCATTTTCTACCGCAGATCTAACTAATCTGGTATTTACAAATAACTATTCAATTGATGATGTTCCGGCCAGTAACTCCGATATCGCCGACGGGGGAGCAATTTATGCTACAGGCGCCAATGTATTTGTGACTTGTGATTATTGCGCATTTAATGGCAACAGGGCTGCTACGTCTGCCGGTGCAGTAAGAGTGATCAGTGGTGCGAATATAAGTATCAGTAATTCTGGTTTTACGGGGAATATTTCAGATACTGCAGCAGGTGGTGCATTACTTTCAGACTCTGTTGGCGTGGTAAACCTTGACAGTAATCTGTTTGATTCTAACGTAGCCACTGCAGGTAACGGTGGAGCTATGGCGGTAACTGCAGGCACGTTAAATATAAACAGCAATACTTTTTTTGCAAATACGGCCAATGCAGCCGGTAAATTAGGGGGTGCAATCAATTTTGGTGGTGGTACAGCTCAAGCAATCATTAAATACTCAACATTTATGAATAATGCGGCTAATGGCACGGGCAACAAGGGTGGAGCCATAAATGTTAATTCTGCTTATCTTGGTGTGAAACCTGTAATAAGCCACTCGTTGTTTTTGAATAATACCACTACCACGGCAGGTGCTGCGGGTGGGCCAAATATCAGCGATATGGGATATGTTACTGATGGTGGTTATAACATGATTGGTTATAACAGTATCAATGGAGTTGCAGGTACATGGACAAAGCCTTCAACCAGTCAAACGCTTACTGAGCCTACACTGGCTAATATTATCGAAACGACTTTGGCCGCAAATGGCGGTCAGCATAAATCATTAAAACTGGCATTGAATAGCATTGCAAAAAATGCTGTACCTAACGATGTTACAGCAGGTGCGGTGGGTACAACCCCGACTAACCCATTTACAAGTATGGCTCAGGCGCGTGGCGCAATGGCAAGTTATAGCAGTTATGATGCAGGCAGATATTTTTTCAATCTTGGTGGCACAACATTCGGAACCTATGTTGATAAGGATGGTTATGTGTTGGTTGCCTCAGCGAATTCGTTAAGTACATCTGCTGCAGCGTATACTCAGGTTACAACCCTGGATAGAGGTAGTGATAGCCTTCTTACAAGTGGAATAATGGCGAAATTCACCACAGCTGAAATCGATGAAGTCAGAATAAGCTCAGCCTCAAGCCCTGATGGATCAAGAGGTACATTTGATGGATATTCAGTTGACCCAGATGTTATCAATAGTTTGAGAACTTTTTCAATCTTGAATAATCCCTTTAGTGGTGGTACTTGGAATGTAAAAAGTTCCTCAAAATCAATCGACTACTTTTCTGCTACATGTGTTCCAACAGCGGTTACCCTGGCAAATGGTATTTATCATGCATGTGGTAATACGAGTGGCATGTATTGGATACCAAGTACCCAAAATGAAGCATTAACCAGTTCTACATTGGTAAAAGATGATCTTGAATTATGGGTACGCAGCTCGCTGGGCAATTGTAATGGTACAGTATCAGTAGACCAGCGTGGTTTGCCGCGTTCAGATTACGTGAATCCTAATGACCCTAATCAGTATGGATTGATTACGGCTTGCGATATAGGTGGCTTCGAATGGAATAATGGCTATCAACTGGATTGCTGGAATGAAGATGGAATGAGGCCAGAAAACAGTTTGTCTGGAGGTACTGCATCAGTTTGTTTTAGCGACTTTAATAGTATAACTCCAAAAGCTTTATTTGATAATTTTGGTTTTATCAATTGGCACTTTCTATTTATGTTATCGTTATTTGGGGTATTCCGTAATCTTGGACATAGGAAAGTAATGCGAGTGCCTGCAGTAATGTATCAAAAATGGATATTAAAAAAATAAAAATAAATATAAAGAATTCTCAATGCTTGAAACTATAAGAACGTGGTTAAAGCTGAAGCAAGTAGAGAACACAAAGGTGAAAATATGAAAACCAAAATAAACATAAAAAGAAGTATAAAAGCACTGTGTCGATTGTGGTTCTTGCTTCCGGCTTTGTTTCTCTCAAGCTGCATTCAGCCAACTATTTTTTCTGTGCAATTTCCTCAAAAGGGAGCCACTTATATAGGAAATGAGCTGGTTGATTTTGTTATCAAATATAGCAAAACAGTTCCCAGGGCAGATGTTTACCTGAACGGTGTTTCTATCAGTGACGAATTCGTATATGGATCAACCTCAGCTACGGCCAGCATACTGAATGTAAAAAAATACTTGAAACAGGGTACCAACACCCTGACTGTGGATCCATTGGCGTTCGGGCCTACAGTGTCTTTTGTAGTGGATAATGCGGGGCCGGAAATTTTGGTTACCTGGGGCAAAACCAATAGTGGAACGGGAACCGTAGATGTGGGTGGAACATTGCGTGACGTTTCGGGTATATCGTCACTGGTGATGAAAGTTATCAAGGTAAATTCAATAGATCCAACAACAGGTATTGTACAAAGGACAACACAGTCAACTTGGGTTATTCCTGTGACAGCTGCAGCTACCTTTTTCAAGACAGGTGTTGATATTTCTACTGGTGTTAGTATTTATAACTTTACTGCAATTGATGTGCATGGTCAGGTGACTACTAAAGAATATCTGGCTGATAGTAATGAAATAAATGCGATGTCAATTTCTAACGCAATGCGTATTGCGGTTGGAGATTCATTTGTTGAATCGTTAAGGCCTATAATTGCTTCTCAGCTGTATACAACGTTACAGAAAGCCCCAATTGATATAAGAAATACTTGCTGGAATGATACCAATAAAGATGATCCAGTTTCACAAAATCCCAATGGTGGATTCTGTACTTCTGGAACATCAGGTTTGCTTCCTGTGTCCAGCAATACAACACAAGACGGCGGTACATTTAATGCGGGGCTAAACCCGGTATATGCCACACTGTTAGGCATCCCCATGACGATTAATGTCAAGCGCGTGAATATGACGGCAGGTAATTCGACAGCTTTACTAAACAAGTTCAAGGTGCAGGCAAATAACTACCTGAAAATTGATATGGTGATTACCCAGATGCTGGTTTCACTGCGTATTGATATGAAAATATTATTTTTTAATTTATCGATAGATCCCATGACCATGACCATTGGTCGTATCGTGGTAGATACAGGTGCAGTGGTATCGGCTCAAAGCAAAAAATTCCATGTTGAGCTGACGGATTCTAACTTTAGTTTGCAGGATATATCGGTCAGTGAAACCACGCTGGGTGGAATCAATCTGGGCGGCCTGGTAGATATTATCATGCCATTGATTGAAGGCCTGATTGGAGGCATGTTACCGGGTATCATGAATCCTATTCTCAATGACAATTTAGAGAAAATTGTTATTGGTGCATGTATGTACCCTAAAAATGATATAGGTCCCAATGTTGCCTGTAATGCTCCAACCAGTACAGCCAAATTCAATTGGGCAGTCAATGTGGAAACGCTGAAAACAGATAACCTGTTTGGTGCTGGAAGCCCTTATGACATGATTATTGGTTTGGAAACAATGTTCAATCTCTTGAAAGTCGATGCACTTGCGCGTCCTTCATTGGGTCCTATTTATGTGGAAGATCCTGTTAATGTGGGGTTAATCTATAACAGTCTTGGTGAGGCAGGAACAAACCTCACTGTTGCTGTTAGCTCGAATGCGATAAATCAGGCTTTTTCAGCTTTGTATGCCTCGGGAATGTCGCATTTTGCGTTAGTCAATGGGGTAACAACGTATGGGGCCGATCCAGCGAAACCTGTTGGCACAGATGGTCAAACACGAATTCGTCTGTATCCTGAATCACCACCATACTTTACCTTGAATCCAGTAGGTGGTGGAGTGGGTGGTGCGGCAGCTGCGAGAATTGGTTATGAATCTGCAGTTATGCACCTTGATTTGAATGAAAATGGGGTATGGAAAGAGCAATTACGTCTCGGTGTTGATTTTTCAATTGCGGCAAGTATTTCACAAGTTGATAACGCGGTACGTTTAGGTATAGATGGTTCTCCAACCTTCAACTTGCGTACTATGGTTAACAATACTGGTTTGCCAGTAACACAAGGTATGCTGCAAGGCGTGCTGGATCTCGTTACCATGTACTTTTTGCCGTCAATAACCGACCAGTTTATCATTATTGATTTGGCGAAATTGGCAGATACCTCGCTCAATGGAACGCAAGTATTGTATCAATCAGATGCAGATACTCTAAAAACACAATCATTAACGGCGGGTGGTTGTCCAATCACTGGAACAACCAGTGGTAGTGACGGCAAATATGATTATGTATGTGAAACCATCAATTTTGTAGTAAATACCAATACACTCACTACTACGGGTAATAAAGGTACCAACCTGATGTTCCAGATGGAGGCCAGAGATCCAGATATTCCGGCAGCTCCGGCGATACCACGTCTTGATCTTGATGGTGATGGCATGCTCGATTATAAGGATAATTGTGCAGCCCCGATACTTATGCAAGTAGCTGCGATCAAGATAGAGGGCGGGCTTGTACCTGCCAATATCGATACTAACGGCGATCCTGTGGGTACATTTGTGGATCGTATAAAAGGGCATATCAATCGCTGGGTAGCTAAAGAGAAAGGTGTTCTCACGGGTACCACCAGTGGTGATTATACGGAATACCTGAAATTAACAAATGATGCTATTGATGATGCTACCCAAGTCGCTGCAATAACTGCCGCAAAAGGTTCCGGTACACCTGCAACACCAGGTGTCACTGATATTGCCTGGTGGAATACAATGCGAAAAGGCGATGCGGCAATTAATAGTCTGGGTAGTTATCCATGGATAAACATGATTTACTCCAATGCGAATCAAAACAATACGGATGGCGATCGTTTTGGCGAGTTATGTGAAGATGATGCAGATAGGGACACTATATATTCGGATAATGGTGCACCTACTGATGTATGCCCATCTGTAAAAGATTCAACCAATGATTCCGGTGCATGTACTATTGATACGGCTGGTTTTGTTATGTTGAAAAATAAACAAAACGGCAAGTGCATAACGCATTTATTATTTAATGGAACAGGTGATCCGGGTGGTGCAGTGAACTTCACTCCAGGCAGTTCAACAGCGGGATCGCAGTTGCAGTTTGCAACCTGTGATACAGCTTCTTTGGCGCAGAGGTTCTATATTGAAATATCACCGACTGATGAGGGGCATGTACCAAGGGATATCTGTACCGGAGGTACAGCTTGTACAGTCAAGGAAAGGATTATTTACATTTATACCAACGAATATAAACAAACCGCACCCGGTTTCTACGATACGACGAATATGCATTATGTTGCGTCGACTCTTGGTAATCTTGCGGCAACTATGAACGGATGTAACTCATCTTATTGGGCATATGATGATGTTATAACAACCACCATGTGTGGTTATGATGCCACATGGCGCGAATGGGTATTAAGTTTGTCGGGTGATACAAATTATCCCTTTATGATAGAAAGTTGGCGCTCATATATGACTTATGGTGAGCGTACCTGTTTGTTTGAAAAATCTGCGGGAGGAAATGTAGATCTGGATAGAAATGTAGAAACTGCAGGGGGTAGCTGTTTCCCAAGTACTCCAACCGATTACAGTGCAGGGCGAGGAAAGGCATCCTTCCAGGTATTGTTAAATGGTACTGTACCGTGGGCTGGATTGTTCTCGGTTAATTAACAGAAGTTTATTAAAGCAAAGCCCATCTTCGTGATGGGCTTTTTTTCAATGTATGTTTGAGTAAATTGTAAAAAATATGAAGTAACAATTTTGGAAAAAATAATAATGCCAAAAAAATGTTGGATAGGGATTCTGTTGATTCTAAGTGCCTGCTCGGGTGGGAAGGAAGTCGATAAAAATTTAAAAGCTTTAATTGTTACTCATAAATTAGATGCAGCTTTTGAAGCTGATTTGCAGGCACTGCCACAAAACAAGGCATTAGCGGATTTGGGTGCAGAGTTATTTTTTAGCCCCGATCTAAGCATTGATGGTTCGGTATCTTGTGCCAGTTGCCATCATCCAGATAAAGGTGGCGCAGATGGCGTAGCCTTGCCTATTGGTATTGGTGGTGGAGATTCCAAAAATGTGGGTGAAGCGCGTATAAAAGCCGCAGAAAAAACTTACTCTGCCAATACCCCCAAAGGATTTATACCACGTAATACACCTACCGTATTTAATACATCTTTATATAAAAAGAATGTGTTCTGGGATGGCAGGGTTCAATATGAAGAAATGGCACCGGGGCATAAAAAAATAAGGACGGGTTTTAATGTGTCACCGGTAAACCCAACTTATTATGAAGAAAATAGTTTGTTGCAAACTCAGGCAAGAATGCCACTAACATCACCCTTTGAAATGAAGGGTGGATTGCTTCCCAATAAAAACAATGTTGAAATTGAACAAGGAATAATTGATTTCTTACGAACAAGCGAACATTGGTGTTTACAGTTTAACGCAGTTTTCAAGTCAGAAAATTGTAATGAATCGATAACCCTAACACATTTAACTAATGTGCTGTCGGAGTTTCAGGCGACACTGGTATTCGTCAATTCACCCTTTGAAAATTATATCAAGGGAGATGATTCTGCTTTGACCTTGCAACAAAAAAAAGGTGCGATCTTGTTTTTTTCAGAGCCGAGTATGGGGGGATTGGGTTGCTCGACCTGTCATTCCGGCAAGACGTTTTCTGATGAAAAATTTTATAATCTGGGTATTCCTGCCAGTGGCTTAGGAACTAACGATGCGGGTTGGGATTATGGTCGGGCTAATGTAGATAAGTCAGCTATAGATTTCTCCTTTAAAACACCCAGTTTGCTGAATATTACCACAACAGCCCCATATTTTTATAACGGTGTTGCTGCAACGTTAAAAGATGCAGTGAATCATCATCAGTTACAAAATCGCATAGACAAAAATCTGACGATTATAAAGATACCGAATGTAAATTATGATGCGATTAATGCAGCTATAACTAATAGGTTCATCAATAATAATGAAAAGACCATAAGTCTTCTTCCAAAAGATATTACGCCTGAACAAATGTCTGATGTGTTGGTATTTTTAGATAGCCTTACTGATCCATGCTTGCTTGATAAAAAGTGCATGTCTGCATTTCAGCGAGATATTTTTGAAACGAAACGGGAGGTCATTGAATCCGCCGTTTACACAGTACCTGAAAATAAAATGCGGGCATTACAGGCAAACGAAATTAAAAGACCAGTCATAACTTGTGAAAGTCCAATAAAAGCGCATTCCGGGAAAGGCCTTTTCTTTTCCATTCATGGTAAAGATGTGGGTTTGAGTCATACAAAAACTTTGGGCGTTATAAATCCAGGTTGGCTGTTAGAAATGGTCAATTATGGAGGTGTGTCTGTAACAGATGTCAATAATGATTGTCTTGATGATATTATTTTTGATGCTGGGGAGAATGGGCTAGTGTTTTATTTGCAAACTCAATCAGGTCAATTTAGCAGACAAGCTTATCCTGTTAAACAGCAAGCAGGTGAAGTGACGCCGCTCATTATGGATTTTGATGGTGATTATAAATACGATCTGTTTGTAGGGAATATGGGTAAAGCACCAGCCTATATAGTCTTTGATTTTATGAGCCAGAAAAATGATGTTATGTATATTCCTGATTTGACCGGGCCCGTCATTAACGCTTCGATTGCAGATATTGATCTTGATGGAGACATGGATATCGTATTTGCTTTTTGGCGAACGTATAAATCAATCAGGCAGCCGCATTTATGGTTAAATGATGGTCAAGGTAATCTTGCTCCAAAAAATGAGGGTCTGATTTTAAGAGATACGGAAACTGTTAAATTTGCAGGTGGAGAAGATGCCATCAGATCGAGTGTGGAAATTCCTATTGGCCCGAATGATCTAACCTTCACGCCCAATTTTACTGATATCGATAATGATGGCGATCAAGATTTATTATTGGCAGCAGATTTTCATCGTAGCCAGATTTTCAGAAACGATGGAGGTAACTATATGGATATCACTGATAAGAAAGTGATTGATGATGATAATGGTATGGGTGCTGCAATAGGCGATTTTGATAATAATGGATTTGTGGACTGGTATATAACCAGTATTTTTAGTCAAGATCTTCCTGGATATACAGGGAACCGATTATATAAAAATAAAGGCAAAGGGCAATTTTCTCAAATTAGAGAAAATATAATGATAAAGGAAAGTGCATGGTCATGGGGAGCATGCGCCGCAGATTTTAACAATGATGGATTATTGGATATATTCTATGTTAGCGGCTTTGGTGAAAAGTTAGAAACTGCAAAATATATTTCACCGAAGCAGGAAGAGTTAAGTAACACACTGTCGGAAAGTTATGCTTCGTTCAATAAAGCGCATCCACGGCTGTTAATCAACAAAGGTCAAAATCGATTTGAAAATATATCTGCTGATATTGGCTTGGATAAGCCGCTAAATGCCAGAGGCGTAGCTTGTTTTGATTATGAACAGGATGGAGATATTGATATTGTCGCAGTGCCGCTTGAAGGTACGCCCACTGTTTTTAAAAATCATTTAGATGGTTTTGCGAACTGGTTGGATGTAAAAGTTATTGGGTTGCCGATGAATACAGAAAGCATTGGTACAAAAATTCAATTGGTTACTGAAAATGGTGCTCAATATCGCGAGATTCGTTTTGAAAACAATTATCTATCACGCAATTCTGCACAAGTGCATTTTGGATTAGGTAAAAGTACTAAAGTAATCAGGCTTGAAATACAATTTCCTGAACCCAATACAAAGACAGTGGTAATCAATAATCCGGATATCAATAAAATACATGTTATCTATCAGGAAAAATGAAAGATAAAAGATAATCATTTTGAAAGTTGGTAAAACAAGTTTCAAGTTACTGTACAGGTCAGTTTATATGTTCATTTTTTTGCGAAAACAATTTCTTTTTTTGTTATTTTTTTTAGCATGGATGAATTCAGCATTATCCGAAGATTTGCCTTGGTACGTTAATCATTACAATGGGCCTGTGAAAAAAATCTGGGTAGCTGAGACTCAGGATAATATCAATTCTTTAGGTTTTGGAATGTTTGAATTGAGCCAATTTCCGGATCTGCGAGCAACTCCTGAGCAACAAAAAAATGCAGATGAATTAGTGACAAATAGTATCCAGAATGCACTGCGTCGAGGCTGGTTCGATCAAAAAAATGCCTTTGCAGATGGATTTGAACTCATGTTTGATGACGAAACACACTATATAAATAAAACGTATATCATGGATAGTGAAGTATTGAATCCGGAAAGACCCGAATTTCTTATGTATTACTCCACGAAAAAAGGTCCGGTGTTGATGGGGATTATGTATGGTGCGTTTGAGAGAGGTCCACAAGTGGGTGGACCATTAACGCTTTGGCATTATCATCTAGGCCGAGTATCTTGTTATGAGAATGGCAGGTTTCCTCTATCAGACCTTGATGCTAACGGTAAATGTGGCAAAGGGGTGCCTTTAGGTAAATCACCTGAAATGCTCCATGTCTGGTTTTTTAAACACCCTGATGGCCCTTTTGCTACACGGATGACGTTAAATCAAGAAGAGATGGATGTTGCCATCAAACAAATTGAGAAAATCACAAAATAGAAAATTATCTATTTGGTAATGGTGGAATATGAATCAACTAATTCAGGCAATGATATGTCTATTTGCAATTATGTTAGTTGCATCATGTAGTAATGACGTTAGATTGGATAAAGAAATAAGGCAAATTATCGAGCAGAAGGAGTTGGATGCAGATTTCCAGCCGGATCATAAATTTAACAATAAGATATTGGCTGATCTTGGTGCGGAATTATTTTTTAGCCCTGATCTTAGTATCGATGGTAAAGTTTCATGTGCCAGTTGCCATCATCCCGATAAAGCCGGGGCAGATGGCATTCCTTTGCCGATTGGTATAGGCGGAGGAAACTCAGAAAACGTTGGCGATGAAAGAATCAAGGCTGCTGAAAAAGTATATTCAAAAGGCGCTATTAACGGTTTGATTCCACGAAATACGCCCACTGTATTCAATGCAGCACTCTACAGGAATAATTTGTTCTGGGATGGTCGTGCCCAGTATGGTGTGGATGAGAAGGGCCAGAAAAAAATCAGGACAGGTTTTAATGTATCCCCTGTAAACCCGACAAAATATGAAGAAAATAGTTTGCTCCAGACACAAGCAAGAATGCCGATAACATCAGCATTTGAAATGAAAGGTTCTTTGCATTCGAATAAGAATAATTTCGAGATAGAACAAGAAGTAATACAATTTTTACGAACTAGTGAAAAATGGTGCCAGAAGTTCAATAAGGTATTTCAGCTGGAGGACTGTAATAAATCAATAACACTAACACATCTTACTCAGGCTATTTCGGAGTTTCAGTCATCATTGGTATTCATTGATTCACCATTTGAAAAATATATCAGGGGAGACAAAGAAGCTCTGGGGGAAGCAGAAAAAAGAGGAACACTTTTATTTTTCAAAAATCAGGATCAAGGTGGATTGGGATGTTCAAATTGCCATGCCGGAAAAATATTCTCCAATGAAAGGTTTTATAATCTGGGAATTCATGCCAGCGGCATGGGTGGAAATGAAGAAGGATATGATTTCGGACGAAAAAATGTTGACAGGACGGTTAGAAAATTTTCATTTAAAACACCTGGATTGTTAAATATCACACAGACCGCCCCATATTTTCATAATGGTACAGCCTTGACTCTGGAAGAAGCTATAAAATTTCATGTGCAGGACAAAAAGGTTAATAAAAGTAAAAATGCAATAAAAATTAAAGGTATTGATTATGATGCTATCAATGTAAATATTGATGCCGAATTTAATGAGAAGAATAAAGACATTATTGCGTTATTGCCTAAATCAATTTCAAATGAGCAAATGCAGGATTTACTCGCGTTTTTGTCAAGCTTAACCGATCCCTGCCTCACGGATAGGGTTTGTACTGATAAATTCAAGAGGGCAATTATAGAGACGCCGCGACAATCAGAATCGTTAGTTCCTAAAATAAGCCATTCTGATAATAAGGCCAGGGTTCTTGATTATTCAACAGTCATGCGACCTGAAGTCCAATGCGCAAATAAAAATAACGTGAAAAATGACAAGTCAGGATTTTTCTTTTCCGCTCATAACAACGATATTGGTTTGACACATACACGTGAAGTCGGCCTCATTAAAAAAGGTTGGCTCATGGATATTGTGAATCATGGAGGAATGTCTGTGATGGATGTCAATTATGATTGCCTGGATGATGTAATTTTTGATGCAGGAGCCAATGGCTTTATTTTTTATACGCAAACGAAAGATGGTATGTTCTTGCAAAGGAATTTGCCATTCGCTGTAAAAGAAAACTCGATAACGCCACTGATTATGGATGTTGACGGGGATTATAAATTCGACCTTTTTGTGGGTAATCAGGGGCAGGGTTCCGCATTTATTGCATTTGATTTTCTGAATCAAACGAGTTTCATGAGCTTTGATGGGTTGAGCGGCCCGGTTATAAATGCATCTATAGCCGATGTTGATAATGATAATGATATGGATATGGTTTTTGCATTTTGGCGTAGTTATAAAACGCTGCAGCAAGAACATATTTGGTTAGGGGATGGTAATGGTAACCTGACGCCTCAGGATAAAAAACTGGCATTGAGGGAATCTGATCATGATGCCAGTATCATCAGCGGGAAGTTTTTGGTTGGAATGCCTGAAACACCGGTAGGTAATACTGATGTGACATTTACCCCTAATTTTATTGATATAGATCTCGATGGTGACCAGGATCTATTATTGGCAGCTGATTTTGTTCGAAGCCAGGTGCTGCGCAATGATAATGGTATCTTTACAGACATTACACAAAAAGATGTGATAGATGAAAGTAATGGTATGGGCGCAGCAATTGGAGATTTTGAAAATGATGGTCTTCCTGATTGGTATGTAAGCAGTATTAACCACATTGATAAAAACATTGGCGGAAATAATCTCTATAAAAATATAGGGAAAGGATTGTTTAAAAAACTGGATAATGGCGCGACAATCTTCGAGGAATCATGGTCGTGGGGTGCTTGCGCAAAAGATTTCAATAATGATGGTTATGAAGACATATTTTATGTGAGCGGATATGGAGAGCCGTTAGATACTGCTCAATATGAGGTTGATGAACAAAAAAAATCGAATCAGGATTATTTGGCTAGTCAAAGTAAATATAGAAACTCTTACCCCAGGCTTTTAATTAATAACAAGAATGGTGGTTTTGTAGATCAATCACAACAGCTTGGATTTGATAAGCCGTTTGATGGTCGAGGCATAGCGTGTTTTGATTATGAGCAAGATGGAGATATTGATATCGTTATCAATCCTATCGACGGCGCTCCGAAATTATATAAAAACCATTTAAATGGAACTAAAAACTGGATTGCGTTTAGATTAATCGGCTTGTCAAAAAATACAGAAGCGTTTGGAGCAAAAATTGCTGTTTATACAAAAGCAGGTATTCAAAATCACGAAATTCGTTTTGAAAATAACTATTTGTCACGGAATCCTGCGCAAATTCATTTTGGCATTGATGATTTGAAGGAAGTCGAGAAAGTGGTGGTTTATCTGCCATCACCTAATAATAAAACTGTAGATTTTGGCAAGCTTGAAGTCAATAAATTGCATGTGTTAACAGTAGAACAATTGCTTAATGATCATCTGTAAGCTGAACTAAAAATTCTAACCAGGCGGTAATGGTGCATGGTTAGAAGTAATTCTTTGGATATGAGAGTAACTGTGAAGAATTATTTTGCAGTCTTAAGAAATGGATTTTCTTTATGTTGATAGAGAGCGGCATCCGGATTGGTTTTAAAATGAATCGATGCTTGTTGGATAATGCTATAGTCTAGATCCCCTTCGCGAATTTTCAGAATGTTATCCGAAGGGAGGTGTTCATAAATATTTTTTGTGCCACTGCCAGCCCACTCAACGGTTAGTTTGTTGATGAGGGTAGCCTTTCCCAGACCAGCCTCAACTTGCAAGCTATTTGAGCCAAAACTGCCGCCAGATGAAACCATGCGATAGATTCTTCTGGATTTTCCATTTTCTTCAATTTCCAGAATAATTTTTGTTCCTATTGCACTTCTGTTAGATTTTACACCCTCAAGGCGTAATGTTATCCAGTGATTTGCAAATCCGGGATTTGAATAAATGGATGGGGAAGAAATATCTCCAGGGTAAAAACCGCCAAACATGGCAATGATATCCTGGTCACCATCATTATCGAGATCTGCAAAACTGATACCATGCCCTTTTTGCAAATTGCCAAAGCCACCTGAATAGGTAATGTCTACAAACTTATTTCCGTTCTTGTTGAGATACCCGCGATTGGGCATTAGGTTTTCAAGTGCAGGTGCACCGGTTCCCAAAAGCAAATCTTCATAGCCATCATTATTAAAGTCACCTGTATTCGCCCCCATTACCATGATGGCATTTTCAGGACCTGCATTGTTCATTTTGAACTTGCGACTGCCGTCATTGGTGAGCAGGATCGAATTACCTTGTTGAATTTTATTTCCAGCCATGATGCGCCCGGTATCTTTATATTCGATGCTGCCTTGGAATCCGCCAACAAAAATATCCAAAAGCCCATCATTATTAAAATCAGAAAGCATGGAGGCAAATGCACCACCTTCAGGCATAAGGCTTTTGAATTCCGTCAGGCTTTCAAATTGAACATTTGCGGTGTTCACAGAAGGGTCATCAATATTAGAGAATGAGCTAAAAGTGTTATTAAACCAATCGAGAAAATTTTTATCGACAGACTTTAAATAGGCCGAGATATTATTTGTAGGTTTAACTATGCTCTTATTGATAAACAGTTGGCTTTTCGCATCTACAGAAGAGAGGAAAATATCGACAAACCCATCATTATCAATATCACCTGCAGAAACGCCCATGCACATATTGTTATTTTCCAATCCGGTATCTAAAACCGGTTGAATAAATGATTGTCCTTGTTGATTAAGAAAAAGGAGCGGTTTTTTCATATTGTTACAAACAAAAAGGTCGACGAATCCATCATTATTGAAATCTGACCACACAGACGAAATGTTATAGTTAGGTCCAGCAGCGCGTAATCCTGTTTTATCTGTTACATCCTCAAAATGACCATTACCTGTATTACGTAATAAACTGTTGTAAACATCAACGTTATACTCGAATTCACGTGGCTGATAAGGGTTCTCCCAAAGACCGCGTGTGATATAAATATCAAGTAATCCGTCATTATCATAATCAGCCTGTATCATATGGCTGGCACCTAGTTGATTATCGAGACCTGAACCAATTGTTGTTTCTTTAAAACCATCAATGCCGTTATTCATGAAAATTCTAACAGGATCACAATATCCCGATGAGCTCATTACGATATCGATATTACCATCATTATTAAAATCATCCATGATCGCCCCTCCTGCCAATCCTTCTCGAGTGAAGCCAAGAGAATCAGCAATGTTGTCAAATTTAGGGAAAGACTCCGAGGATTGGAATTTTTCTGGTGGTATCAAATATTTTTTAGGTACGCTGGCTGGATACTCGCCCAGCGTCATGTAAGATAAATTAAGCAGCCAACGCCAAAGAGGATGATCCGGTTCAGTGGCCAGCATTGAAGTTAATGTTTTTATGGCAGAATGAGTGTCATGTGTATTATCAGGTAAGTTATTTTCGGTCAACGGAGATTTACATGTAGTAACATTGTCGTCATTCAGGCAGGGAGTAATTTTTCCTTGGTGTAATTGGGCAATGGCCAGATTAAGCAGCATTACCTTCGTTGAGTGGCTGTTGTTTGATCTGGGGGCATTAATGACATAGTTAAAATGTTTGATCGATTCTTCCATATAACCATTGTAAATTGAATATTCGGCCAGTTCATATTGGAGATCAGTTTTAACTATATTGTCAGTATTCGACTGGAATGCATTTTGCAGGAGTTCAAGACAAGTATTTTTTTGGACTAGCATCGAGCAACGGTTTTTTGGTGATTTTATGCCAGTATTAACACAGTAATTTCGTATTGTACTAACTTGAATATCCCCGGGTAAATTATAATTTTCATGTGCAATAGAGATGTTTGGGCAAGATAGTATTATCGAAGTTATTGCTATATGGCGAAAATATATTTTATATTTCATGGTAAGGAGCTTTAGTTTCTGCCCGGGAGTAGTTAATAATTTGGCATATATCCTCTAATGGATAAATGCCATATACCAGATCTGCGTGTTATGGATTTTTTTGTAAATTCCCATTATAAGTAGTGCCCATATATGCGCCCCAGCTAATATTTCCCGGAATTTTATTTTTAATTTCAAAGCGACTCAGTACTGGTGTTTTCATTTCATTATTTAACTGGCTTTCCATTATGATGTCTATCATGCCG
This sequence comes from uncultured Spongiibacteraceae bacterium, assembly GCA_964617765.1. Lineage (GTDB taxonomy): Bacteria > Pseudomonadota > Gammaproteobacteria > Pseudomonadales > DT-91 > CAZTZY01. Next base: position 47,145 of record CAZTZY010000001.1, on the reverse strand, counting down.
TTATTGTCCATATCGCCTACCCAGGTTGATGCTATAGCATATCTGTTAGTCTTGTTCCAAAGTGTCATGGTTTTGTTGGTGGTATCAAAGACATAATATCTGGCGATAAGTATACCATCGGCCTCATGGGGTTCATTCACTGCGAATATAATCTCATCTACTCCATCATTATTCAGATCGATTGCAACGGAACCCGAAGTAGAGCTTTTCCCAAATATTGACGACCAGAGCACTTTTCCATCTTTCCCATCGATAAGCACGTTTTTACAGCGTGAGTATTCAGGATAGACACCTTGATTCAGCTGTAAAAATATATCGGGCGTAGTGTCATTCCCAAGAAAATAACCTATTGTTGGAGCCGCGATACTTTCAAAGCCATCGTTAAAAATTTCCCAGATTACTTTATCGGTATTTCCATCGACAAGTGTTGCGGTGCCATCAAAGCCCTGCACGAAATAATCAATAATGCCGTCATTATTGAAGTCAGCACTGGCGGGTGGAGCTTCAAAACCTTTGGTTTTGCTGGTGATAATTTTTTTGAAACCTTCTGGTTTTTCAGCAACTAAATCTGCCAGAGTGATTTTCCACACAGAGCCGGGAAGAGTTTCACCGCCGCTACCAAACAAAATAAATTTTTCGTTAGATGCAGGAGATTCTATCAATATGGGAGACATATAGGTCTCCTTGCCGTCCGGAGAGGTAAGTTTATGAAGTACTTCACCAGTTTTGCCGCTTATTAATAAAAACAATCCTGGAGGCCTTTTTTCATACCTGCTTTCATCGCCACCATTGGCGGTAATGATGTCAGACACGCCATCATTGTTTTGATCACTAACTGGAATAGAAGAATAGAAGTTACCCCAAAGTTCGAGTTCAACGGGTTTTTTAAACTGCCATAATAGCTTTCCGGTTAAGCCACTAATGGCTACCAGGTCTACCCCCCTGCCACCCATGACAATATCTGGCGTAGTATCGGCATCAATATTCAGGAATGAAGCGCTGGTGAAAATGTCTTTATAGCCAGACACTTTCCAGATTTCCTTTCCGGATTTTCCATTGATGGCAGTAATTATGGATATACCATCATTTTGAATATCACCCATTACCACGTCCAGAATGCCATCACCCGTTAAATCAATTAGTCTTGGAGAAGATGGAGAAAATGATTGATCCGGTGCTTGCCATAAGGGTTTGGGCAGAGTGAAGGGGATTTCTGTTATTAGCGCTTTGGTAGTCGGTTCTACAGCCACTGATGCTATTTTCACAGGGTGGATCGTTTTTTCATTAAGAGGTGCCTTTGCATTGAAATTTTTCAAGATCAAGGTTAAAGCTAACATTGCCATGCAAAGTACCAGAGCGATGATTTTAATGGGTGTTGATTTCATTTTAGAAGCCTATGGAAATATAAAAATATGAGTCTATTGAAAAGTGTATATCAGTAATGATCAATAGTAGCTGCTAGTCGGTAAACTCACGATTTAAAAAATAGATTATTTAGTGTTTTTATATATGATCGTAGTTAAATTTTAATATTAAACGAATAGACATAAATAAACTGGGTGAATGGTTTAGATGTATTTCTCGGTGTTTTAGCTATTCAGAGCATTAAATATTAACTATGGCAAATAATACACCTCTGCATGACAGCCCTTGTCTTATTTCGTCTATTGCATTATTCAATAATATGAGTGACAGCCTTTGAAACAAGACTCCAATGCCGATGCATATAACCAGCAGGTCAGTATAAGGGTTAATTTTGAATATTCGGTAAAATTCACTCGAAGTGTTTTTTCTATAGATAACCCTGTTTTAATCGAAACAATAGGATTAAATCAGCCTGGAAGCTATCGGCAATTGGCAGTATATATTGATGATAATGTTGCTAATGCCTGGCCGGATATCAATAGATTGATCAAATGCTATGTGGATAAGTATGCTGATTTCATGACGTTGTGTCATGAGCCTGTCATTATTCCAGGTGGTGAAGTCGGGAAAAATATGGACACCGTCGAGCTATTGCATCAGCACATGTTAAAGGGGGGATTAGACCGACAATCATATGTTATTGCCATCGGCGGTGGTTCAGCGCTGGATACAATAGGTTATGCTGCTTCCACCTTTCACAGGGGAACACGCTTGATTCGGTTGCCAACCACCGTGTTGGCACAGAATGATGCAGGTATAGGTGTTAAAAATGGTGTTAATGCTTATGGCATGAAAAATCTGTTAGGAACTTTTTCTCCTCCGTATGCTGTTATCAATGACAGTAATTTTTTAAACACACTGACTGTGCGAGATAGAAGGGCAGGGATAGCCGAAGCTATAAAAGTTGCTGTTATAAGGGATAAGGTTTTTTTTGAATGGATAGAAGCGCATGTTGCAGAGTTTGCTGATGTTGAATCTGAGGCAATCAATGTGCTTATACAGCGCTGTTCCCAGTTACATATAGAGCAAATTCAGGATGGGGGAGATCCCTTTGAAATGGGTAGCGCAAGACCGCTGGATTATGGTCACTGGAGTGCACATAAAATAGAATTGTTATCATGCTACCAGTTAAACCATGGTGAAGCAGTCGCAATTGGTATGGCACTGGATGCCTTGTATGCAACAACAGCCGGATTTATTGACAAGCCTGCAGCATTACGTTTGGTCAGGTTGCTTCAAAAAATTGGTTTCACGTTATGGCATGAATGCATGGATTACACTAATGAGGCGGGAGAAAGCAGTTTTTTATTGGGTCTTGAGGAATTTCGCCAGCATTTAGGCGGAGCACTGTGCGTCACAATATTGACAGGTATTGGCTCTAGCGTTGAAGTTAATCAGATGGATAAGCAGGATATCCTTCAAGCGAGAAACTGGTTGAAAATGCTATCATGCAATTAATCGGTCATCTGGGGCATTTAAGCTATTGTACTAACATTCATGCAGGAGAAACCTGGACAGAAATATTAGATCAGTTAAAAAAAAATCTGCCAGCGGTTAAAAAAAAGGTTTCTCCAGGCGCTCCATTCGGTGTTGGATTGAGATTATCTGCGCAAGCTGCCTATACGCTGGTTGAGAAACAGATGCTAGATCAATTTCGGCAATGGTTGCATGATGAAGGTCTTTATGTTTTCACAATCAACGGGTTTTCCTATGGGGAGTTCCACGGTGTTCCTGTGAAAGAGCGGGTTTACAGGCCAGACTGGAGTCAGCGCCCCAGGCTGGAATATTCTTTGACTCTTGTTAAGATTTTGTCGGAGTTATTGCCTGATTCAGTTGATGGCAGTATATCAACTGTACCTGTGGCATTTATGACTGATGTCATTGATTCAGGCGTAATTGAAGCAGCGAGATCACATTTGGTTGAATTTATTGCTTATGTTCAAAAATTGGCAATTGAGAAAAAACAGTCAATATCTCTTGCATTGGAACCTGAGCCAGGGTGTTATCTTTCCACTACAGATGATGTAATTACTTTTTTTAATGAATACCTCTTTGTGGAGAAATCCATAGAGCAATTAGCTTACTTAATTGACAGGCCCAGTGATTATTGTGAAGATTATTTCAGGAAGCATGTTGGGATTTGTCTGGATACTTGCCATGCTGCGGTAATGTTCGAAGACCCGTTAGAGGTTGTCCATAGGCTTAATTCTGCGGGCATCAATATTATAAAGCTGCAATTAACAGCAGCGCTTAAAATTACACATATAAATGAATCAAGTCTGGAAATGCTGGAAGATTTTTCAGATGTTATTTATCTTCATCAAACCAGTGTGAAGTCACATAATGAATTACGGTTCTTTCTGGATTTACCTGCAGCATGCCAGTCATTTCTTGCTAATGAGCTTGCTGAAGATTCAGAGTGGAGAATTCATTATCATGTACCACTTTTTCTTGAAAATTGTCCGGATTTTCAAACAACCAATGATGTATTAATCAGGTTGCTATCCAGTCATCGGCAATTACCCATATGCAATCATCTTGAGATAGAGACATATACTTTTAATGTCTTCCCTGAGAAAATCCGTATCAATTCGGTTATTGAGAATATTTCTAACGAAATACAGTGGGTATTGAGGCATCTGCTGTCGTGAATTTCAAAACTGCACTGCATCTCGGTCGAGTATCCAATTTACCTACTGTTTGGTCAAATGTACTGGCCGCCAGTTTTCTGGCTGCATCAATGGTAGATCCATTTTTGTTGTTTTTATGGTTTTTGGTAATTTCATTAATGTATGTAGGGGGTATGTTCCTGAATGATGCATATGATGCTGAATGGGATCGAATAAATAAACCTTCAAGACCGATTCCATCTAACAGGGTGACTAAAATCGAGGTCTTCTGTTGGGGATATGGTTTTCTTTTATCTGGCCCCATATTATTACTGCTGTCAGATTTATTGACTTCATATCAGGTTAGTGCGCCAACATTAGTTACGGTTGTATTGGCAGTGACAATTGTTTTATATGATTTCTATCATAAAAAAATGTCGTTAGCTCCATGGTTAATGGGAGTTTGCCGTCTGTTGGGTTATATCGCTGTAGGTATGGCGGTGGGCGGAGTCAGTGCATCATTATTTTGGGCTGGGTTATCTTTGCTGGCTTATATTGTTGCGCTTACCTATAGCGCCAGAGCGGAGCACTTGAACTTGCCCGGCTCACGTTGGGTGCTGTTACTTTTTATTATCCCTTTGGTATTTCCATTTTGCCAATTATCGAATTTTCCGGGCAGTATAGTATTTATGTTCATGTTTTCAGGTTGGGTTGTATGGAATATTAATTATTTTTTACCAGGAAATGATAGAAACATCGGCAAGGCTATTAGTGGATTACTGGCAGGAATCCCTCTTTTTGATGCAATGATTCTCTCTGGTGTCGGACAGTGGTTGCCGGCATGTATAGCTACCCTGTTATTTTTCGTTGCACATTTTTGGCATGCCAGAGTTGCGGGTACCTGATTTTGATTTTGCTTAATTAGTAGGCTATGGTGAGTTCAAAACTTCAAAAAAAATATCTAATGAATTTGCTTAAGATGCAAACTTCTTCCGTTAGTACGAGTTTTTTTTCTCAAATTGAATTATTTGAGAAAGAGCGCAGTAAAAAATCACTGATCAAATTATTTTCGATGATTCCGCGCTGGGTGCCTAAAAATACGTCGTTGACACCATTCTACTTCAAGCAAGAAGCTACAATTCATCTTTCGCAGTGGTTGCAAGCTGATACAACCCTGGATCAAATAGCCCGCTTGTATTTGTTGATGCTTGCCAATGAATTGATGGATAGGCAGGAATTGTTAGCAGCGATGAATGATTTATTCAAAAGTGCGGATATAAATGAATTAGTTTTATTATATCGTTCATTATCATTTATGGATAAGCCTGAAGATTTCATGCTTTGGGCAAGACAGGGAATACGTAGTAACATGAGTAATGCATTTGAGGCTATTGCGCTAAATAATATTTATCCGTCGAGTTATTTTGATAATGAAGGCTGGAATCAGTTAATCCTGAAGGCAGTTTATATAGGTTGCCCCTTAGGGGATATTGTCGGGATTGATGAACGTAACAACCCGGCGCTTTCACAAATGCTATGTGACTTTATTCGAGAGCGAAATGCAGCTCGTCGTAATGTGCCTTGGGATATATGGCGTTGCATTGGTGTTGGTATCAGCAGGGAAAATATAGGCTTATTAAAAACCGAAATGAGGCGGGATGATCTAAAATACCGATTTGCTGCGGCTTTGGCTTTCAAATGTAGCGAATATTACGACTATGAGTTTTTGTTAGATCTTTATCCGGAGGTTGCCCGACAAATTCATGCATTAACCTGGGTGAAGATTTCAACCCTTAATGAATCACAATAAAAGAAGAGTTTAAATGTATATTGATCCGCATATTCATATGACATCACGCACTACAGATGATTATCAGGCTATGGCCAAGGCGGGCATTGTAGCAGTGATTGAGCCAGCTTTTTGGTTAGGGCAACCCCGCACTTCAGTGGGTAGTTATCATGATTATCTTGCTTCGCTGGTTGGGTGGGAAAGGTTTCGCGCTTCCCAGTTTGGTATACAGCACTATTGTACGATTGGGCTAAATTCCAAAGAAGCAAATAATGAGGCGTTGGCTGAGCAGGTAATGGATATATTGCCCCTGTTTTTGACCAAGGAGAGAGTTGTTGCTATTGGTGAAATTGGATTCGACGAGCAAACCAGGCTGGAAGAAAAGTACTTGCGTGCCCAGCTGGATTTGGCAAAAGAATATAACATGCTGGTGATGGTGCATACACCGCACCGGGATAAATTAAAGGGTACATTACTGACGATGTCGATATGTGAAGAGCATGGCTTGTCCCCCTCTCGTGTAGTGATTGATCATAATAATGAAATGACGGTGAAAGCTGTACTTGATCGCGGTTTTTGGGCGGGATTTACCTTGTATCCACAAACCAAGATGGGCAGTGAGCGCATGGTTGATATAGCCCTCCAATATGGCTCAGAAAGAATTTTTATTGATTCCAGTGCTGATTGGGGTGTTTCAGATCCCTTGTCAGTACCTAAAACGGCTAGCTTGATGTTAAGCAGGGGTATTTCTCCGGAGGATGTGCATAACATCTGTTACCAGAATGCCCTTGAGATTTATGGGCAAAGTGGGCAGATAAAAGAAAGTGACTGGTTGGGGCAAAAGCGCATTGATCAACGCGATGTTTTTTCGGGTAATTCAGTTTTGCGTGGTCAGATTCCCCTGACAGAAAGTTTTTGAATATGCTTAAGCGCTTGCTGGTTATCAATGTTGTTGGCTTGACCCGTTCCTTGATCGGGGAAAATACACCTCATTTAAAAAAGCTTATGGATGAGGGCAGTATTTCAGCAATAAGCCCCGTTCTACCTGCGGTGACATGTAGTGTCCAGGCTACCTATCTTACGGGGCTATTACCTTCAGGGCATGGAATTGTAGGTAATGGCTGGTATTTTAGAGATCAGAATGAAGTGCGTTTTTGGCATCAATCGCATCAATTGATGCAGGGTGAAAAAATCTGGGAAGCTTTGCGTCGACAAGACCCAACAGCTACTTGCGCCAATTTGTTCTGGTGGTTCAACATGAACAGCAGTGTGGATTATTCGGTTACTGTCAGGCCAATGTATCCTGCCGATGGCAGGAAAATTCCCGATATTTATACCCAACCCCTGGAATGGCGAAATGAGTTAAATAAAGAATTGGGACAATTCCCCTTGTTTAATTTTTGGGGTCCCAAAGCGGATATTACTTCTTCTCGCTGGATAGTGGATGCCACCCTGAAAACATTGGAAAAATACTCTCCAACACTCACTTTGGTCTACCTGCCGCATCTGGATTATGCCTTGCAAAGACTCGGGCCGAGTAATAAGGATATTGAGCACGAACTCCATTTGATAGATGTGGAATGTGGAAGGCTGATAACAGCTGCAAAGTCTGAAAATATCGAGATTGTGGTCTTGTCAGAATATGGTATTCAAGCTGTGGATCAACCGATTCATTTAAACAGGGTTTTGCGTGAAGCCGGCTTTTTGGCAGTGCGGGAGGAGTTGGGTCGAGAATATCTTGATACCGGAGCTTCGGAGGCTTTTGTTGTTGCTGATCATCAGATTGCTCATATTTATATCCGTAAACCAGAAAATATTCAGAAAATTCAAAAGCTGCTCGAGTCCCAAAGTGGGGTAGATTATGTGCTCGATTCTGTGGGCAAGGAAAAGGCGGGACTGAATCATTCAAGAAGTGGTGATTTAATTGCTGTAGCAAAACAGAATGCCTGGTTTACCTATTATTTCTGGATGGATGACAGAAAAGCTCCAGATTATGCCCGAACGGTTGATATTCATCGCAAGCCTGGGTATGACCCGGTTGAGCTTTTCATTAATCCTGAGTTGATTAGTCCGGTTTTGTCGATAGTTTGGCGATTGCTTAAAAAGAAACTGGGATTTAGAACATTGATGGATGTGATCCCTTTAGACTCGGCTTTGGTCAGTGGTTCACATGGTGCAAAACCTGTGAATGAAGCCGAGGGTGCAATTTTGATGGGTCCTGGTATTCTTAAGCAACCCTTTGTTTTGGCAACTGATATTCGAGATATATTATTGAAAATAATGATCAATTAAGTTGATACATTTTTAATATCATTAATAATCTTGTTTTGAATCTTGATGCAAGTAAAGGTGTACCAAATACTACTTGAAGAGGCAGAATGTTCTAAATATTTTTATGGGTGGATATTCAATTCCACAGTCGTTTGTATTTCTTTTATTCCCTTTTGATCTTTGATAAAAACGAGTTCTTGGTGTATTTTTATACATATAGGGGTTATTTCGTGTATTGGTCTGGAAATGAATTAACATCCGATCTGAATTTTAAAGGTAATAATAATAATGAACCGAATATACAGTCTGATTGCCATCAAGTTATTCTTTATACTCTCCATAATGTGGGGAAGTATTTCTGCATATGCGGGATGTGATGGTCACTGGAACAGCGTCCCATGTGATGGATGTGGCATTAACTCAGGCTCCGATATGGGTAATGTGCAAGCCCATAACCATTATAACTGGCAATGCGGTGCTGATACCGATATTACCGGTGATGGAAGTTGTTACCTGAATAATGACGTAAATTACCATTATCAAAGCAATGGCGGTGGGTGTGGGGATTCTACAACCAACGTAAACGTTGATGTGAGAACGGATGCAACAACTCGCTGTCACGTTGAAATTCATTCCAATGCGAATGATTGTGACTGGCGCCAAAACCGTTATATTAAAATCAATCAGGTAGTTGCCATACAAAATGCACCTGCCGCGAGTGTTGCTGTAGGGCTTGTAAGTACTCAATTGGCTTATACAGCCACAAATAGTAATGGAACCAACACTAAAGGTTTAAATACTACTGAGACGTGGTCGGCTTCAGGAACCAATGGTTGTTCAGTTTCATCGGATGGACTTGTAACCTACGGGAAAGTGCCTGGCACGTGTACGGTGGTAATGACACTTTCCGGCAGTATTCATCTGGTTGCCAATTCAGCTCAATTTACCACCACTCTTTTTCAGACAGCCCAAACCATGACAGTTACTACAGCGGCGCCAGTGGGTCCTGTGTCTTATGGTGCAACGTTTAATGTTGTGGCGAGTGCTACAGGCTATGCCCCGCAAATTACTACTCTCACTGGTGGCAGCTGTATGGCGAGCAGTACAATTGCTGGTACAACAACAACGGCAAAAATCACAATTGTTAACACCTCAGCGCCTTGTTACATTTATTACAATCAGGATGGTATGAATGCAGGTGGCTATTATGTGTATACAGCAGTAGCCGAGCAGAGCAGCACTACCACTATATCCACTGCTACAGTTGCCCAGACTATTACATTCAATGCGCAAGCTGCACAGACATATTCTGTAGGTGGCACATTCCCGATTAATCCTACTGCCACTTCAGATTCCGGCCTTCTGGTAACTTATACATCTTCAACACTTCCCGTTTGTACCATTACGGGTATTGGTAATAATATTGTTGCCATTCAGACGGCAGGTACATGTACCATAAAAGCTGATCAGGCAGGTAATGCTAACTACAATGCTGCTACACAGGCTTCGCAAAACATAACAATTAACAAAGCAGCGCAAACTATTACGGTTACTCAGGCTGCACCTGCTACAGCAGCCAAGGGTAGTACATTCCCTGTATCAGCAACCGCAAGTTCAGGTTTGCTGGTAGCCATAACTACAACTACACCAACTATATGCACAGCACCTGGTGGGGCAACAGGTTCGACTACGATTACAGTGTTATCGACAATTGGTACTTGTACGGTTAGCTTTGCTCAGGCAGGAAATGGCAATTATAACCCTGCCACTACTGTTACTAATGATTCAACGGTAACATTATTGCAACAAACTATTACGGTAACTCAATCAGCCCCAAGTCAAATAGCTTTAAACGGTACTTTTGATGTTACGGCTACGTCAAATTCCGGTTTGGCTGTAGCGATTTCAATTGACTCTGTTTTAAACGGTTGTGCTATACAAACAGGAGGAAGTGGAACTGCTAATATCAAGTTAACCAGCGGTACTGTGGCTTGTAAAGTGAAGTTTAATCAGGTGGGTAATGTTGCTTATGATCCTGCTACAGAAATTACCAATACCGTTGTGGCAATTAGAACTGCTCAATCTATAACGGTGGGAACTCCCGGACCTGCCAGTGCAATTAAAAACGCTACTTTTAATGTGGCAGCATCAGCTTCTTCTGCGCTGGGTGTAACAATTACTGTAAGTGGCGGTTGTACGAAGACTGTTGGAGGTACTAATACTGCTACCATCCAAATGGACAATATCGGGGCGTCAAATTGTACAGTGAGTTATAATCAGGCAGGTAACGATTCATATAGCCCTGCTCCTCAAGTATTAAATGTTGTTAAAGATGGAACTGTACCAACGCTTACTCAAATTACAGCGGTTCCAACGCCTACGAACCAAACGCCAGAATACTCATTCAAATCAAGTGAAACGGGTACCATTATTTATGGCGGGGATTGTAGTTCTACAACAACTAATTCTTTAGCTGATCCAAGCATTAACGTTATTGTATTCAACGAGCTTGCTGTGGGGGTTCATTCAAACTGTACTGTTAGAGTAGTAGATGGTGCGGGCAACACATCAACTACATTGGCAATACCTTCATTTACTGTTCAATCCAATGTGGTTGCCTATGTTAAAACTGTAGCCAGTGGAACCGCGGATTGTACGAGTTGGGCGAATGCTTGCGCCAATATACAAACAGCAATTAATAGCCCTGGAGTCAATGAAGTCTGGATTGCATCAGGAGTTTACAGGCCTGCATCTACCATCAATCTAAAAGCAGGCGTTGGTCTCTATGGCGGGTTTGCAGGTAACGAAACATCCTACGTGCCTTCATATATTGATACGTTTGTAAATATTGAGAGCGGTGTTGTGAGTTCGGGTGCCACTTATGGCCAGACGAGCAGTGCAGTTAACGTAACAATTATTAGTGGCGATAAAGATAATAATGATGTAATTGATTCGCGCGGCCTGGTTATATCAGCAGCCGATGTAGTGGGAACCAATCTTGCACAAATATTGAATGCAAATGCATTAACAGTATTGCCGTCTAAACGCGTGAAAATCTCTAATTTAATATTGAATGCTGCCAGAGGTGCTTCAAGTGGCGGTGCAATTGGCGTTGTTAACTCTTATGTTGAAGTAGATAGAACGCAATTTGTATTTAATAAGGGCAATACAGGTGGTGCAGTTTCTGTTACTTCAGGCGGTAAGTTTGTGGCAATCGATTCGGTCTTCCTGAAAAATGAGTCAACGGGAGCTGGTGGAGCAATAGCCTCGAGCGGTCTGGCCACGGATGTAACCGAAATCCAGTTACAGAACAGTATATTCGAATCCAATATTGCCGGTACCAATGGCGGAGCGATTCAGCATGCAGCTGGAAAACTTTGGGTGTTGAACTCAACCTTCTTTGGAAATTCTTTATTGTCTGCCACTGGTAGTGGTGGAGCGATTGATCTGGCTTCGTTAACTTATCCGAGTGCTGCTGATATCAGGTATGTCACGATGGTGAAAAATATTGCGGGTACATCCGCGGCACCTAATGGTCGAGGTGGAGCGATCAATATCAATTCCGGAGCAACAGCAGTTGCTACTCTGGCTAACAGTTTGGTGGTGGGTAACTCGGCATTAGCGACTACTGGAACCAATATAGCCGACATGTCAAAAATTTCAGATGGAGGCTATAACGTTGTTGGTTTCAATAATGTATCAGGCATGATAACGGGTACAAATACGCCATATAGTTTTGTGGGAGGTACCAGTGCAACGGCTCCGGCAGCTTTAGTGACTGATATTCTTGATGTGACTCTCGCTGATAATGGTGGTTATACTGCTACTCTTAAATTAACAGAAGCAAGTTATGCGCGTGATAGAATTCCGAATATTCATGCAGATTGTGAAAATCTATCCTCAGTAGGCGAAGATCAGCGTGGCAATTATCGTCCAGATGTAAGCGGTAAATATTGTGATGTTGGTGCTATGGAATTGAATAATATAGATCCTTGTGTTGATCCAAACAGACAGAAAGGTTTCTTTGTAATGACATATCCGAATTCAAATACTACTTGTATTGCCAGTGGAGGCGTCAGTTTTAAAGTGGGACTTCTACACCCATTCCACCTGATATTATTAATGCTGATAGGAATAATATTGCCTCTAAAGCGAATTAAAAATACAGGTAATTTGGAAAAGTAAGCACAAAGAGTTGATAGCGTTAGATTAGGAACGAACCTTTAGTCAGGTTCGTTTTTTTTTGCCTTTGAAAAAGTTTTTATCTTTAAAGGTTATATAGATGTGTGAGTTCTTAAAAGTTAATAAGTAAAAAAAATAATCTGGCCATGATGTTTAGTAATCAATAAATGGGCAATACATAAAGCATGATCCGTTATAAACTGTTAACAAATAAAATCATATAATCAGTAATTGCGGTTATAAGAGAAAGGTAAATCAATGATAGAATGGTTAGAGTTCAATGGATTGGCACTACTTGAAGCAATAGGATTGTTTTGTTTATTTGCCAGCTTTCATACAATCTGCGCCCAGATAAGCTTTAAAGAGTTATTGGCCAAAATTACATCTGATTTTTTTGTAGAGTATTTCTGGAGAATTATTTACGTATATATATCACTCAAATTATATTTTGGTATAGCAATGCCATTTATTTATGAGCATATTCCACAGCAACAATTATTTTCATTTGATCAGCATACTCAAACCGCAATAGGTTATATATCACAAGTGGGTTACTGGTGTTTTGTATTGGTTCTTGTGCAGATAGATTTTCTGTATTACTCAGGCATCAAACAAATGGTACGAGGTATATTTCTGATGTTGCGTATCATAAAAAATAAAAATGTTGAAATTACCTATAATTTAAAAACAAATTATTTTTATAGTATTGTCAGGCATCCATTATATTTTGCCTTGTTGATGATGTTGCTCCCTGGAATAAATAGTATGGGTGGTTTAATTGTCTATATTTTAATTATTCTATATTTAATGATCGGATTGCCAATAGAAGAACGAAAACTTGTTAAGCAATTTGGTCAGCAATATGTCGATTATCAAAAAAGAACACCAATGTTTATCCCATTAATGAAATTGGCTATGTGGAAGCGATGGTTTAAAAATGCTTGATTATTTGATAAATGAAATGCACAGGTTAAATGTTATAGGATTATTTTATTGGCCTTTTATTATTTCCATTATTCTGGAAATAATAAAATTTTTGTATAAAAGATTTTCAGAAAAAAAACAGGTTGAATGAATGTCGAAATGTATAAAAGCCCTATTTTTAATATGTATAAGTACTAATGCATTTGCCTTTCTTGTTAGTGACTGTGTTGTATATTCAGAAAAAAATAATGATCGTTGTGAGGCGGTTAAGAACTGTACAAATTCTCGAATACTGGAGTTAGATAAAAAATTAACACTTCTTGATGTATCAGGATCGGATGTTAGTAATAATCCTGAAAAAATTGAGGTTGCATTACAAAAAGCTCAGGCTTATATGTACGAAGAAACAACAATATATAAGGGTGTTTTGGAAATTAATAACGCTTATGACATGATAAAAAAAATGCCTGAAAATGAAGAAACTGCAGCTATAAAAAAAGAACTTTTACGTACAAAAGGGATATATGAGTTTCGATTGGGGGAATTGAAAAACTGTGTGGAAAATCATAATTCGGATAGTTGTATTTTTCCGTTGTCGCAAAATGCAATGCATAAAGATAAGTACGGATCGACTGCGGCTATTAAAACCTTCATGGAGTATTTGCAGATATACGGACCCGATGAATCCATCGTGTGGTTGTTGAATATTGCACATCAAACGCTCGGTACATATCCTGAAGGAGTTCCCGCCGAGTATCTTTTGCAACCCTCATTATTTAAATCTTCTGGATATATAGCGAGATTCAGAGATGTTGCAGGACTTTTAGGTTTGCAGGCATATTCCCAGGAGGCGGGAGGGGTTGCTGTTGATGATTTCAATGGGGACGGCTATCTGGATATTATGTTTTCATCGCTGGGTTTTTGTGATCCTGTTATATATTTTGAAAGTGATGGTAATGGATCATATATTGATAAAACGTTAGATTCTGGCGTCGATCAAGTAAAAAATAGTATCGGGATTATTTCAGCTGATTACGATAATGATGGTGATCTTGATTTATATATGTCTAGCGGTGGCTGGGAGAATGATAGCTACCTGATTAATTTGCCAATCAATTTTAATGAGCTTTACCAAAATAATGGTGATGGGAAGTTTAAGGATGTAACAAATGAAGTGGGATTGCGCACCGGGAGAAATTTCACATTGGCTTCTATCTGGGGTGATTATAACAATGACGGGTGGGTAGATTTATTCGTTTGTAACGAATTGAGTTCACCGGAATTATTCAAAAATGATAAGGGACATTTTATTAAAACGTTAGGGATGGGAGTTGTTGGGCAAAATGATAAACGTTGCAAATCCGCAGCATGGGGCGATGTTAATAATGATGGCTGGCTTGATTTGTTCTTGTCTTACTCGCCTAGTTATAACGAATTTTATTTGAATGATAAAGGGAAAGGATTTATTCGAATGGATTTAGGTGTCGATATCAGTCAGCCACAATTTTCATTTGGAACCTGGTTTTTTGATTATGATAATGATGGCTGGCAGGATTTATTTGTTGCCAGTTTTGACGCTTATTCCCAGGGTGTTCAGTATGCCCAGCAATTGAATGGGAAGCATGTAAATGGTGAGACGATGAAATTATTCCATAATTTAGGTTATGGAATTTTCTGGGATGTGACTGGGCTTATGGGATTGGATATGTATTTGCCTACAATGGGAATTAATTTCGGTGATGTGAATAATGATGGATTCTTGGATATTTATATGGGTACAGGGGGTGTGGCATTTGATCAGATTGAACCGAATAGATTATTTTTGAACATCAATGGCAAGAGATTCGTAGATGCTACTATTTCTGCAGGTGTAGGTAATTTGCAGAAAGGCCATGGTATTGCCTTTGCTGATGTTGATAACGATGGTGATCAGGATATTGCGGCGCAATTTGGAGGTGGATTTCCTGGAGATAAATTTTTCCCGGCCTTGTACCAAAATCCCGGAAATACTAACAGATGGATTACATTGCGCCTTGAAGGTGTCAATGCAAATAGATCTGCTATTGGTGCAAAAATTAAAATTTTGGTCAAAACTTACGAAGGTTTAAAGGAAATTTATAGGGTGGTTGACCATGGCAGTACGTTTGGCGCTAATCCATTACAGGCCCAAATTGGTTTGGGTAATGCTTTTTCAATAGAATCCATATCTATTACCTGGAGAGGTGATCTGCAGCCAGAAGTTTATAATGATATTAATATGAATAAAATCGTCTATATCAAGGAAGGTAATGTAACGCCGAGATATTTGGATTTGAACATACTTAATTTTGAAAATACTGATGCGACAGATCATGTGCACCATCATTCACCATGAAGCTTTCAGATATAAAAAATGAATTTACGAATCTGGTAGAATCCTCCTATGCTCACAATAGCCAGCTCTATCGTTATCTTGAGACGCAGGCTACATTGAAGGAGATAGTTACCTTTTTATACTGGGACAGTATGCAGCCGGCATTTAGGGATTATATTGAACGCTGGTTGGCAAAAACTCCTGATTTTTTGCTTCCTGAAATCAAACATCATATCGCTGAAGAAAGAGGCCACTCTGAATTATTTAAAACCATGATGATAAATTTGATGGAAACTGTAGACATTGATACGGCTGTTGATCATGAAAAATTAAAAGCACTTAATTACACGTTTACACCTGAATGTGTGAGCGAAAAAGAATTTGGCTTTTTTTGTGGTGGTTTTTTTGCAACAGAACGGATGGCGGGAAAACGCTATGATCAGCTGATAGAAGGGTTACAACGTTTTCAGATTCCAAAATCAGATATTGAATTTATGGTTTTACATAGTGCCTGCGAATCTGTACATTCGATGAAAGCCCTGGATGATTTAGTGTTACCGCTTATCGCTAGTAATGAGCGGCATTACTCGAGTGTTTTAGATGGCATTAATGATCGATTGAAAAGGTCCGAGATATATTTAAAGTGGTATGAAAAAAACAAGCTCAACATTATATAGTCGTGAAGTTCTTGAAACTGTTAAAGAGCTGCAGCTTATTTCATATTGGCAAGGTTTTTATATATTTTCACGTACATTAATCCAGATTATTATATTTCCCATCCTGTATCATTTTAATCCTCATCCTCTGGTCATTATTATTGGCCTCTTTGTTATTGGAGCACGGCAAGCCAGTATTTATGAAATAAATCATGAGGCAGCGCACTACAAGTTTTTCAAAGGAGCAAAGGCTAATAAATATTTTTCCCTCGTTTTTTGTATTATCCCATTTTTCCATCATGTCGAAGTTTTTTCTTATGTGCAGTGGCGTCGAGTACATCGATTACACCATCGTTATTTGATGACGGAGCAAGATCCTAATTATTTACAAAGGGTATGCACAGGGGAAAATATAAAACCTTTTAGTCGGGTCGATATTCTAAAGGCTATGCTTAATGCTGTTTTTGGCTCGTTTTATGGGTTTTTCAAGTTTAAGCAAGATTATGTTTTCCCCGGGGGTAAGGAATTTATTAAGCATCGTTATAATCATTTACGTTTATTGTTGCCTGTCGCAGGCGATAAAGAAATGAATCAAGAATTATTGTTTCGATGGGCTGGTTATATCGTGATTGTGTTTTTATTGTATTTGAGTGATAGCTGGAATTTGTTTTTGCTTTTTTGGCTGTTGCCAATGTATACAACATTTCCTGCTATTCTAAAGTTTATGGATATTATGGATCACAATTGGAGTGACACGTCTGGGGACTTGAAAAAGAACTCTAACTCCAGAAATGTCCCTTGGATATTAAGACAGTTTAGTTCAGATTTATTTAGATATTATCATCGTGAGCATCATGAGTTTCCTATGGTTCCAGCCTTAAATATGCCTAAACTTCATGAATTGTTGGCTTCTGCAACAGAGTTGGGCAATGCATAAATCTTTGGAATCCGTCATTGGTAATACCCCTATTATTGAATTGACCCGATTTGATACTGGAAAATGCCGTTTATTTGCCAAGCTTGAAAGCCAAAATCCTTCCGGTTCGATAAAAGACCGTATTGCACTTTCTATGATAAATGCCGCTGAGTCTTCCGGTAAAATCCAGCCAGGTTTTGTACTTGTTGAGGGCACTGCAGGTAATACCGGTATAAGTCTTGCAATGGTTGCAATGCCGCGAGGCTACTCTATCTGTTGTGTTGTGCCTGATAAGATGAGTGTTGATAAAATTCATAGCCTGGAGGGTATGGGGGTAAATGTTAGGCTTACCCGTTCCGATGTGGGTCTCGATCATCCTGAGCATTTTTTGCAGTTATCTAAAACCATTGCTACTCAAAACCCAAAGCATTTTTTTATTGATCAGTTTTCGAATAAGGCTAATGTTGCCGCTCATTTTGAATCAACTGGCCCCGAGATATGGGATCAAATGCAAGCAAATGTAGATACCTTCATTTGTGGTGTGGGTACGGGTGGAACGATTACCGGTGTTGGCCGGTATTTGAAAAGCCAGAATCAGCTAGTGGAAATAGTGTTGGCAGATCCAAGAGGGTCGATTCTGGCAAATGCGTTAGATAATACTATTCCAATGGAAAGTGAGGCGTGGTTATCTGAGGGTATTGGTACGAGTTTTAAACCGCCCTTATGTGATTTTTCTGTTATAGATACAGCTTTGGTTGTTGATGCATTTGAAACGGCTAAATTTACACATGCACTTTTACATAAGGAGGGAGTGTTCGCAGGGCCGTCCACAGGCGCAGTATTGGCAGCTGCAATTAAATATTGTCAGATGCAAACCCGGTCAAAAAATGTCGTCATTCTGGTTGCGGATGATGGTCAGCGTTATATAGATACGATTTATAATAAAAAATGGCTGCAACTAAAGGGACTCAATTTAGTAGATGAGTAATTTTTTCTTCAATGCGCCTGGTTTTTTGTTCATTAAACCCTGAGTATTTTTCTACCAGTTCACCCTTTGTATCAAAAATAAAGGAAGTTGGCATAGCATTAATATTGAATTGCTTGGCAATGGAATTATCGGAATCAAAAATAGTTACAGCTTTAAGTGGATGCTTTTGGAGAAATTGTTCTGCCAATTTAATATCGGTATCTACATTAACGATAAGAATTACAAAATTCTTCCCGCTGAATTTTGTTTCAAGCACTGACATCCATGGAAAAGCTTTCAGGCAGGGATTGCACCATGTGGCCCAAAAATCTATATAGACTACTTTTCCCTTGTATTCTGTTAGATCGAGATTTGCGGCGGAACAATTAAATATATTGAACATCAACAATACTGAAAAAATTCGATAAAATATTTTCCAGTGGAGTAAATTTGTAAAAAGACTGAAATTCATAACGATAATTTTAATTTTATAATTCAGAAAGAAATGTATAAATGTGAGCTAAGGGCACATTTTTTGCCTCTCCGCTACGCCGATGTTTATATTCAATAACACCTTCATTAAGACTTTTATCGCCTATGACAACGCGGTGAGGAATGCCAATCAGTTCCATATCAGCAAATTTAACGCCAGGACGTTCATCACGATCATCTAATAATACTTCGACACCATTTGTCTTAAGTTGCAGGTAAAGTTCATCCGCGGCTTTTTTTACGGCCTCTGATTTTTGGTAATTTAAAGGCACAATCGCGACTTTGAATGGTGCAATGGCATCGGGCCAGATAATGCCTTGAGAATCATTATTTTGCTCAATGGCTGCTGCGACAACGCGGGATACACCAATACCATAACAGCCCATAATCATGGTTTGGGCTTTGCCATTTTCATTGAGTACAGTGGCTTTCATAGCCTCACTGTATTTTGTGCCGAGCTGGAATATATGGCCTACTTCAATGCCACGCTTGATAACCAGTGCACCCTGTCCGTCAGGGCTTATGTCACCATTAACGACATTGCGAATATCTACGATATTCTCGGCTTTGCTATCACGACCCCAGTTAAATCCGGTGAGATGATATCCATCCTCATTGGCTCCGCAGATAAAATCACTTAATACGGCAGCACTGCGATCTACGTAGGTTTTGATGCTGAGGTTAGGGCCTAATGAACCAATGTTGCAATTCAGGGTTGTCTTGATGTCATTTTCGGAGGCCAAGGTTAAAGGTAAGGCTATGTCACCCAGTTTTTCTGCCTTGATTTCGTTCAGTTCATGATCCCCGCGAAGGATCAGGGCAATTATTGGCTGCTTTCCGTTTTCATCCAGCTTACCTAAAACCACTAACGTTTTAGCTGTATTTTTTGCTTCTGTTTTAAAGAATGTACAAACTTCTTCAATGCTGTGGGTATTCGGGGTGGCAATTTTTGTTAATGGCTGGTTGGGTGCATCTGCCTGTTTTTTATCAGCAATCGCTTCGGCTTTTTCTATATTGGCTGCAAAAGCACTGGTATTGCTGAAAACAATGTCATCTTCCCCGGAGTCTGCAAGTACATGGAATTCATGGGAAGCACTACCGCCAATACTGCCGGTATCGGCATCCACTGCCCGAAACTCCAGACCAATGCGTGTAAAGATGCGGCTATAGGTGTCATGCATCACCTGATAGGTTTTTTGTAAGCATTCCTGTGAGGCATGAAACGAGTAGGCATCTTTCATGGTGAATTCGCGGCCACGCATCAAGCCAAAACGTGGGCGTACCTCATCGCGAAACTTGGTCTGGATTTGATAGAAATTCATGGGTAGTTGTTTGTAGCTATTAATTTCATGGCGTATGAGATCGGTGATCACTTCTTCGTGAGTAGGGCCCAGGCAAAAAGGACGATCATGGCGATCATGTATACGCAATAATTCCGGTCCATATTGTTGCCAGCGGCCGGACTCTTCCCAAAGGTCAGCAGGCTGTACAATAGGCATTAACACTTCTTGTGCACCGCTACGATCCATTTCTTCGCGTACAATGGCTTCTACTTTGCGCAGTACACGCAAACCCATTGGCAGCCAACTATAAAGGCCAGAAGCAAGTTTGCGAATCAAGCCGGCACGCAACATTAATTGATGGCTAATAACCTCTGCATCGGATGGCGTTTCTTTCAGGGTGGCAATGAGGATTTGGCTAGTGCGCATAGTGACAGGCTCGGTAAAATAAAATAGTTGTGTGTTTACAAAATCAGATGCGGTAAATTTTACGGTTCTACGAGGTTTAGGTACAGAGGTTTCCTATGTTTCAACTGCATGAGCGTTTGGCAAATGATACGGTTAAAGTGGGTAGTTTCACATTGTGTGAAGTCTTGCTAATGAATGATGCCAATTATCCCTGGATTATTTTGGTGCCGCGCCGTCAAGGTATTTCGGAAATTCATCACTTAACGGAGCAAGATCAGCAGCAATTGCTCAGGGAATCGGTGTTTGTTGCCGGTAAAATGCAAGTGCATTTTCAGGCTGATAAAATGAATATTGCTGCTTTGGGAAATGTCGTGCCCCAATTGCATATTCATCATATTGCCCGTTATGTAAAGGATATTGCCTGGCCAAAGCCGGTCTGGGGTTTTCAGCCCGCGAGTGTTTATGGAGTCGCAGAAATGGATGCTACTCTGGCTGGTTTAAGAGCCTTGTTTGCGGAAATGCTGATGGATTAAATTGAGTTTTGGAAAGGGATTTTGACTCAGGTGTAGCGGAAAAGCAGAATAAAAAAAGGCATGTGAAAACATGCCTTTTTATGAAATCAAACAGCTTGATTATTTAGCCATTTCTTTCAGTTTGCTCAGAGGACGAACTTTAACAGCTGTTGAAGCAGGTTTTGCTTTGAACATCACTTCTTCTTTAGTGAATGGGTTGATGCCTTTGCGAGCTTTGGTAGCTGGTTTCTTGATGGTTGCTATTTTCATTAAGCCAGGAAGAACGAAGTCACCGCATCCGCCTTTCTTGATATGGCGCTCAATCAGGGTAGATAAATCATCTAACACTGCTTGAACCTGTTTTTTGCTTAATTGTGTAGTTTCCATCAAATCAGTAACGATTTGTGTTTTGGTATAACGAGTTGCAACAGCAGTAGTTTTACGTGCTGGTGCAGCAGCTTTAGCTGGTGCTGCTTTTTTAGCCGGTGCTGCTTTTTTAGCTGGAGCTTTTTTTGCTGGTGCCGCTTTTTTAGTCGAAGCCATATCAGTTCCCTATTCGGTGATGGTAATTTTTTGTTATTAAAAAACAACTGTAGTTCTAATACATGAATGTTGTTTGTCTATTTATATAGCATTTCCCACGCTGCACTCAAGTAAAAATACTAAAAAATAAGCCTTTTTTTCATTTTTTTCATTGAAATAGGTTTTTTCCGCGTTTAATTGAGTAATTTATGCAGTGTACTTTGTGCCGCTAAGGGCAAATTGCTATAATCGCCCGCTTAAATTTATTATTGAATGCGTTGGGGAAGTAAAATGCCAATCTACGAATATGAGTGCCAGTCTTGTGGTTATAGAATGGAAGCCTTGCAAAAGATAAGCGATACACCTTTAACGGATTGCCCTAATTGCACCAAATCAACTTTGAAGAAGATGATTTCTGCAGCCGGATTTCGTTTAAAAGGTGACGGTTGGTACGAAACAGATTTCAAATCTTCAGGACAAAAAAATTTAGCGGGTGATAAATCATCCGGTTCATCGGAATAAGCGGAGAAAAAATTATGCGCACTGAGTATTGCGGCGCTTTAAACAAGTCACATATTGACCAAACAGTTACCTTATACGGTTGGGCAGATCGTCGTCGTGATCACGGCGGGGTTATATTCATCGATTTGCGTGATCGCGAGGGAATTGTGCAGGTGGTGTTTGATCCTGATGTTGAGGAAGATTTCAAGCGGGCCGATACGGTTCGCAGTGAATATGTGTTAGAAATCACTGGTCTGGTGCGTGCGCGTGCCGAAAGCACGGTAAACCCTGATATGGCTACAGGTGCTATCGAGGTGCTGGGCAAGAAAATCAAGATTCTGAACAAGGCTGAAACTCCGCCATTTCCGCTGGATACCTATTCCAATGTGGGTGAGGATATCCGCCTTAAATACCGGTTTCTTGATTTGCGCCGTAAGGAAATTCAGGACAGGTTACGTATCCGTTCCAGAATGACTACCATCATCCGGAATTACCTTGATGCCAATGGTTTTCTCGATATCGAAACACCCATCCTGACCCGTGAAACCCCCGAGGGTGCGCGTGATTATCTGGTACCTAGCCGCACACACGATGGCAAGTTTTTTGCGTTGCCGCAATCACCACAATTGTTCAAGCAGTTGCTGATGGTGGCGGGCATGGATAGATATTATCAAATTGCCCGTTGTTTCCGCGATGAAGATTTGCGTGCTGATCGCCAGCCGGAATTTACCCAGATCGATATCGAGATGTCGTTCATCAATGCCGATGACATCATGTCGATTGCCGAGCAGATGGTGCGCAACTTGTTCAAGGAAGTAAAAAATGTCGAATTTGCTGAACTGCCGCGCATGACCCATGCCGAGGCAATTCGTCGTTTTGGTATTGATCGTCCTGATTTGCGCATTCCGCTCGAGTTGGTTGATGTCAAAGACCTTATGACTGAAGTTGAATTCAATGTATTTTCCGTCCCTGCTAATGACAAGCGTGGCCGTATTGCTGCCCTGAAAGTACCTAACGGTAATGAATTGTTGACGCGCAAGCAAATTGATGAGTACACCAAATTTGTCAGTATTTATGGTGCCAAAGGTCTGGCTTACATCAAGGTAAATGACAAGGCTGATCTCGAAAATGGCTTGCAATCACCGATTATCAAGTTCCTGCCTGTGTCTGTGCGTCAGGCGATCCTTGAGCGTGTCAGTGCCGAAAATGGCGACCTGATTTTCTTTGGTGCTGACAAGGCCAAGGTAGTGAATGAATCGCTGGCAGCCCTGCGCGTAAAACTGGGTGAAGACCTGAACCTCATTCAGTGCGAATGGGCACCGTTATGGGTAGTAGACTTTCCGATGTTTGAAGAAGATGGCGAAGGCAATCTGAATTCCACCCATCATCCTTTCACAAGTCCGGCATGTTCTCCTGAAGAACTAAAGGCGAATCCTGCTGAAGCCATATCCATTGCCTATGATCTGGTATTAAACGGCACCGAACTGGGTGGTGGTTCTATCCGTATCCATGACCAGGATATGCAGAAAGCTGTATTTGAAGTGTTAGGAATTAGCCCTGAATCCCAACAGGAAAAATTCGGATTCCTGCTTGATGCCTTGAAATACGGTGCGCCTCCGCATGGCGGTCTGGCTTTTGGTCTGGATCGACTAGTGATGCTGATGACGGGTGCCAAATCGATCCGTGATGTTATTGCTTTCCCGAAAACGCAGACAGCTGCCTGTCTGATGACAGATGCACCTGGTGAGGTGAGTGAAAAGCATTTGAAGGATTTGAATATTCGTTTGCGTAAAAAAGAGAAAGCAGCGGAGTAAGCTAAATGGCCGGGCACAGTAAATATTCCAACATTAAACACCGGAAAGCAGCGCAAGATGCTAAACGTGGGAAGATATTTACCAAGCTGATTCGCGAGTTAGTGGTTGCCTCAAAACAGGGTGGACCATTAACTGCAGAAAATCCACGTTTACGTGCAGCACTGGATAAAGCCTTGGGCGCTAATATGACGCGCGATACAGCACAACGCGCTATTGATCGCGGTGCCGGTAATGATGAAGAAAGTAACATGGATGAAGTGACTTATGAGGGTTATGGTCCGGGTGGAGTAGCTGTGTTAGTCGAGTGTTTGACGGATAACCGCAACCGCACAGTTGCCGAGGTTCGCCATGCGTTTACCAAGCGAGGTGGTAACCTGGGTACGGATGGTAGTGTGGCCTATTTGTTTGCACGTAAAGGTCAGATATTTATTGAGTCGGGAGCAAGCGAAGACCAAGTAATGGAAATTGCATTGGAAAATGGTGCTGAAGATATTGTCACGCATGATGATGGTTCTTTTGAAGTCACCACAGAGTTTGAAGATTTCCTCAATGTAAAAGAAGCATTAACCGCTGCGGGTATAAAGGCAGAGGGTGAGGTGGCAATGATTCCTTCGACGAGCGTTGATCTTGATAAGGATGCAGCGACAAAAGTACTGGCGTTAATCGATATGCTGGAAGATCTCGATGATGTGCAAAACGTCTACACTAATTCCGATATATCTGAAGAGGTTATGCAGCAGCTTGATGCATAGAGCTGTTGATCAAGTGTACACATCCAGGGCGTCTTCCATGACGCCCTTTTTATTTTTTGGTTTTTATCTGTAGAAATATACAGTATTTTACAGACAGTGCAGAAATCTTGTGTTTAAATAATGTACAAAAGACAACACTATTGAAGGCATTCAATCAATGGCAGTTATTTTGGGAATTGACCCGGGTTCACGCAAAACCGGTTATGGTGTTATCCGCTCATCAGGTGGCAAAAGCGAATATTTGGCCAGTGGTGTTATTCATGTGGCTGAATATGAATTCGCTGAAAGATTGAAACAAATCTACTCATCGTTACAACTTATTATTAGTGAGCATAATCCGCAATGCATGGTGGTGGAGCAGGTTTTTATGGCCAAAAATGCCAGTTCAGCGTTAAAGTTGGGGCAGGCCAGAGGTGCTGCAATAGCATCAGGGGCCATGGCGGGTCTTGAAGTACATGAATATTCTGCCAGACAAATTAAACAAGCTGTTGTTGGAACAGGCGCCGCAGAAAAAACCCAGGTTCAACATATGGTTAAAGTGTTATTGAGCCTGAATAAATCTCCGCAAGAGGATGCGGCCGATGCTCTGGCGGGAGCGTTATGCCATGCACATACAATAAGCACACTGATTCGCATGGCAGGATCTAAAACCGCTATAACTGGAGTCAAAGCAACAATGATACAAAGGAACGCAGTATGATTGGCTGGATTAAAGGCCGTTTGATGGAAAAGCAGGCACCTTTTTTGTTGATTGACGTTAATGGCATTGGCTACGAAATCCAGGCGCCGATGACCACATTTTATAAATTGCCAGATCAGGGTGTTATAGAGCTTTTTACGCATTTTGTCGTGCGTGAAGATGCGCAGTTATTGTATGGATTTGCCACAAAAGATGAACAGAACTTGTTTCGCAGCCTTATTAAAGTGAATGGTGTTGGTCCAAAACTGGCCTTGGCTATTTTATCCAGCATTGAGCCTAAAGGTTTTGTGAGTTATGTGCACAATGATGATGTGAATGCGTTAGTTAAAATTCCCGGTATTGGCAAGAAAACCGCGGAGAGATTATTGGTTGAGATGCGAGATCGCCTTAAAGACTGGTTTGTTGAAGGAGATGGTAAACTTGCTGGAAGCAATATTGCAAAGCCGGTTTTTATTGAAAAACAAATCACCAGTGAAGCCGAGAGTGCATTAATATCTTTGGGTTACAAGCCGGTTGAAGCCAGTAAAATGATTGTGATGGCGAAATCGGAAAATGCGGAAGCATTTACTACTGCCGAGGCCTTAATCAAGGCTGCCCTGAAACGGATGATATAAATAATCATGATTAGTGATGACAGAATTATTACCCATGCTGTTCAGCAAGAAGATGTTCATGATCGAACAGTCAGGCCAAAAACGTTAGATGAATATCGTGGTCAGCCGGTTGTTAAAGAGCAAATGGAAATTTTTATGGCGGCTGCCAGGAATCGCCAGGAATCGCTTGATCATACCTTGATATTTGGGCCGCCAGGATTGGGCAAAACCACCTTGGCTAATATCATTGCTAATGAAATGGGTGGCAATTTAAAAACAACATCAGGCCCTGTATTGGAAAAAGCCGGTGATCTGGCTGCGCTGATGACTAATCTTGAGGCCGGCGATGTGTTATTTATTGATGAAATACATCGTTTAAGCCCGCACATCGAAGAAATACTTTATCCGGCAATGGAAGATTTCCAGCTGAATATTGTCATTGGTGAAGGGCCGGCAGCGCGTTCCATAAAACTGGATTTGCCACCTTTTACATTAGTCGGTGCAACAACGCGTGCCGGTTTATTGACAGCGCCTTTGCGGGATCGTTTTGGCATTGTTCAGCGTCTGGAATATTATCGTGTTGAAGATTTAACCCATATTGTTGAGCGTGCTGCCCGGCTCATGAATATTTCTATTGATACCGAAGGTGCGCGTGAGGTGGCAAAACGTTCGCGTGGCACGCCGCGTATTGCCAATCGCTTATTGCGCAGGGTGCGCGATTATGCCGAAGTGAAAGCCCAAGGACTTATCACCGAGGATGTAGCCGATAAAGCCTTGAATATGCTGAATGTGGATAATTTGGGTTTTGATCATATGGACAGGCGTTTATTGATCACAATGATTGAAAAATTCGAGGGCGGTCCGGTGGGTATTGAGAGTATCGCGGCAGCCATTAGCGAAGAGCGCGGGACTGTTGAAGATGTGTTAGAACCATACCTTATCCAGCAGGGTTATATATTACGCACTCCACGAGGAAGAATGGTTACGCGGTTGGCTTATGAGCATTTTGGCCTGATTAAGCCTATGCAACAAAATGATTTGAGTCTTGATAGTAATGAATAAAGTGTTGTCCGAATTTTTTTGGCTGGCCAGAGTCTATATGGAAGATACCGATGCCGGTGGCATTGTTTATCACGTGAATTATTTAAAGTTCATGGAGCGAGCCAGAACAGAATGTTTGCGAGCACTGGGTTTTGACAAACAATTTATTTTTGAGCAGGAATCCATGTTTGTGGTGCATTCCTTGTCGGTTGACTATAAATCGCCTGCCCAACTGGATCAGGAGTTAAAAGTCGAAGCGCATATAATGCAATTACGTCGTACTTCGATTATATTTCGCCAAAATATTTATGCGGTGGATGCACCTTTGTGTTTGGCAAAGGTGAGTGTTGCCTGTGTGAGTAAAAAAACCATGCGTCCAATGGCCATGCCGGATGTTATGTACCAGGCATTAAAAAATTACACGAATCAATAGGAGTTTCTTGTGCACGAATCTTTGTCTTTTTGGAGTTTAATCATCAATGCCGGGTTCGTGGTGCAGTTGGTCATGTTAATCCTGTTTGCCGCCTCGTGTATCTCCTGGACGATGATAGTTGAGCGCGTCAGGTATTTTCATGTTGCCAAAGGTGCCATGGATGCCTTTGAAAATGAATTCTGGTCGGGTGTGGATTTATCGCAACTGTATCGCCGTAATGTTGATGTGAGCACAATGAGCGGCACTGAATCCATATTTCGGGCAGGATTTAAGGAATATACACGATTGAGACAGCAGGCAGGTGTTGAGGCCGAAGCTATCATGGAAGGAACCCAGCGAGCCATGCGTGTAGCGTTATCGCGCGAAGAAGATAAACTGGATAAACATTTGGCATTTTTGGCGACGGTGGGTTCTACCAGTCCTTATGTTGGTTTGTTTGGTACGGTATGGGGAATCATGACGTCATTCCGGAGTCTTGCGACTATGCAACAAGCTACTATAGCTACAGTGGCACCGGGTATATCGGAAGCATTAATTGCTACTGCCATTGGTTTGTTTGCCGCGATTCCCGCAGTGATTGCTTTTAACCGGTTTGCGGCTCGCTCCGATAGTTTATTGAAATCCTATCAAACGTTTTCTGAAGAGTTTTCGAGCATTTTACATCGTCAGGCTCATGGCAAGCGCAAGGCTGGTGAATAACAATGGCTGCTTCTGGAAGGCATCGTTTTAGTTCTGAAATCAATGTAGTCCCTTACATTGATGTTATGTTAGTGCTGTTGGTTATTTTTATGGTGACCACGCCTTTGTTAACGCAGGGCGTAAAAGTTGAGCTGCCAAAATCTAATGCCAGGCCGCTTGATACACCTAAAGATGAACCTTTAGTCGTTTCTATCAAGGCAGATGGTAGTCTTTATTTAAATCTGGGTGAAAAAGAGGCGCAAAAGCCGATTGCTGAAATTCAGGAATCTATTCGAAAAGTGATTGAAATCAAGCCTGAAACACAAGTTCTGGTATGGGGAGATCATAGTGTCCCCTATGGTCAGGTCGTTACATTGATGACTGAACTGGAAGAGGCTGGAGTTGGGCAAGTGGGTTTGGTAACAGAACCGCTGCAGGAGCCGGCCCGCTAAATGAGGGTTTCGCGTGAATACGTTGTTCCTGTTACCTTTACAGTCATACTGCATTCTTTATTGCTGTTATGGATTATGGGCTCATTTCTTTCTGATGACAGGGTGTTCGAAATACCGCAACCTAAAATGGTTCGTGCGACATTAGTGAGTATGGAGCAGAAAAAAAAGAAAGGTCCGCAACAAGAGTTTCAGCAGCCAAAGCCGAAAGATGTACCTAAGCCCAAGGTTGAAACTAAACCAGAACCCAAGGTTGAGCC
>CAZTZY010000001.1:0-18518 GCA_964617765.1 uncultured Spongiibacteraceae bacterium | reverse complement strand
CCAAAACCAGAACCGAAACCGGAGCCTAAGCCTGAGCCAAAACCGCAGGTGAAACCAGAACCGGTAAAGCCAAAGATTGATACCGCTAAAGTGAAAGAAGAAGTGGAAAAACAACACAAGAAAGAAGAAGAGTTAAAACGTCAGAAAGAAGAAGAGCAGCGCAAAAAAGCTGAGGAAGAAAAAAAGCGATTGGAAGACAAAAAAAGGCGGGAAGAATCACTTTTGAGTAGTATGCCTGATGAGGATGCGCTATCCCAAAAAGATGAATCTTCACCGGATGGTACAGAAGAAGTTTCTGCCGAGAGTTATATTGCGCTGATTCAGAGAACTGTAATATCAAACTGGAGTCGCCCGATTACTGCGCGAAATGGGATGCAGGTGTTTTTAAGAATACAGTTGATTCCTACCGGTGAAGTGGTGGGTGTCAGTGTGGCAAAAAGCAGTGGTGATTTGGCATTTGATCGATCTGCCGTTGCCGCTGTTGAGAAATCCCAGCGTTTTCCTGAATTGGCTGAGCTCGATTCAAAAACGTTTGAGAAAAATTTTCGTACCTTTACTTTGAACTTTAATCCACAGGATTTACGTTTGTGAAAAAAATCTACTTATTACTTGCTGGTTTTATGTTTTCCCTTGCTGCGCATGCGGAATTGATGATTGAAATTACCCATGGGGTTGATGATCCTATCCCGATTGCAATCAGCCCTTTTTCCTGGTCAGGTTCGGGGGTGTTGCCGGAAGATGTGTCATCCATTGTTGAGTCAGACTTGCGTCGATGTGGCCTGTTTGATGTATTGAACAAAGGCAATATGTTGAGTCACCCCGATCATCCCTTGAAAGTTTATTATAATGACTGGAAAGTGTTGGGTCGTGATTATCTGGTGGTGGGAAGAATTTATCCGGTAGGTGATTTTTATGAGGCTAAGTACCATCTGTTAGATGTGGTCAATCAAAAGCCATTAATGGAAGAGTATACCATCAAGGTTTCCAAGACGGGTTTGCGTGACATGGCGCATCGTATCAGTGATCAGGTTTTTGAAAGGATTACCGGTATTCGTGGTGCATTTTCCACCAAAATGATTTATCTGTCGCGGCAGATGCTGGCCAAGGGCAAGTTTAATTACCAGTTATACGTTGCGGATTCTGATGGTGCCAGAGCCCAGAAAGTATTGGATTCCAGTGAGCCAATCATGTCGCCTACCTGGGCTCCTGATGGCAAGAGAATTGCCTATTCTGCTTTTGTAAAAGGCCATCCGGCTATTTACATTCATACGCTGGCAACGGGAGCGAGGGAAAAACTGCCTAGTTTTAAAGGTATTAATAGCGCGCCGGCTTTTTCGCCGGATGGTCGTCAGATGGCGATGGTTCTATCAAAAGATGGTAGCCCAGATATTTATATCATGGATCTCGCCACCAAAGGATTGTTAAAAATTGCGCCTCATAATTTCGCCATTGATACTGAACCTCAATGGATGCCGGATGGAAAAACCATTAT
This sequence comes from uncultured Spongiibacteraceae bacterium, assembly GCA_964617765.1. Classification (GTDB taxonomy): domain Bacteria; phylum Pseudomonadota; class Gammaproteobacteria; order Pseudomonadales; family DT-91; genus CAZTZY01. The sequence continues at coordinate 17,026 of CAZTZY010000001.1, read as the reverse complement.
ATTTACTTCCAATCGAGGCGGTCAGCCGCAGTTGTATCAAGTTGAAGTATATAGCGGTTATGTAAAACGCCTGTCATTTGAGGGGGATTATAATGCGCGTGCCCGTGCTTTGCCTGATGGCAGTGGCCTGATTATGGTGAACAAAAATGGCGGGGATTTCAAAATTGCCAGGCTGGATTTGAAAAGAAACAAGACTTTTGTATTAACAAGTACCCAATTAGATGAATCTCCCAGTATCGCAGCGAATGGAACTATGGTATTGTACGCGGCTAAACGAGGTGGGAATGTTATCCTCGCGGCTGTTTCTATAGATGGTCGTGTCAGTTATAACCTACCTGCCCAAGGGCGAGATGTACGTGAGCCAGCGTGGTCACCTTTTTTAAATTAACAACAGTAATTAACAATAGTTATTAAACGTGAGGTAAAAAAATGGAAATCAAACAAAAACTGAGTTTTTTAAGCGTAGTATTTGCAGCGGTATTATTGGCGGCTTGTGCTGGCAATGAAGAAGTTGCTGGTGGTGGTTCAACTGGTGGTACTGGTGTAGATTCAACTTCAACTGGTGCAACTACTGAATCTGTTGATACTTCAGCAGCAGCAGATTTGTCAGCTATTTCAACTGTTTACTACTTCGATTTTGATGAAGCTACCTTGACTGCTGAAAGCCGTTCATCTCTTGATGCAGCTGCTCCAGCACTTAAAGCTGCTGCAGTATCTGTGCGTCTGGAAGGTCATGCTGATGAGCGTGGAACTCCTGAGTACAATCTGGCTCTGGGCGAGCGTCGTGCACAAGCAGTTGCTAACTATTTAGGCTTGCAAGGTGTTGATGCAGCTAAACTGGAAGTAATCAGCTACGGTGAAGAGAAGCCAGTAATGACTGGTAGCGATGAAGCTTCATGGGCTAAAAATCGTCGTGTGGAGTTGGTGAAGTAATATCACTACGATGAGAAAAGCACTTCTATTAATGATCGGAGCGAGCTTAACACTCGCTCCTTTTTTTTCTGCGTTCGCTGTAAATGTAGTGGATTCTTCCTCTACACATCAAATAGCGCAGGATGCTGCTGTAAAAGCCAATAATGCTGCCAATGCAGAGTTATTTAATCAGTTGCAGTTATTACAAGAAGAAGTGATGCGTACAAGAGGGCTTCTTGAAGAGCAACAACAACAGTTGCAAGAGTTAAAACAACAAAGATTGGAAGACTACAAAAGTATTGATAAGCGCTTAACAGAGCTGGATCAAAGATCTTCTTCATCTAATGCGGTTTCTTCAGAACCAAAATCCGATGCAGGATTTTCGCAAGTTCCTGAAGTTTTACCACCACAAGTTACACCGGCAAGTGATGTAGTTCCTGCCGCTGCTATAAATCCCAATCAGCAGGATATACTCGATTATCAAAAAGCTTATGAGTTAATCAAGCAGCGCAAATTTGATCAGGCCAAAGAAGCGTTTATTACGTTTATTGTTCAATATCCTGGCAGCGAATACGAGCCCAATGCCCATTATTGGCTAGGTGAGTTGTATATCATTGAAGGTGATTTTGTTAAAGCCAAAGCCTCTTTCCAGACTATATTGAAAAAATTTCCCCAGCATACAAAGCATCCTGAAGCTTTGTATAAAATAGCGACAGTGAATTATGAGCTTGGTGACAGATCTACAGCCAAGCTGCAGATGGAGCAGTTAATACAGCAATATGGTGACCAGCCCGTGAGTGCTGTTGCCAAGGCGCGTGATTTCCTCAAAACCAATTTCCCCTGATTTTTTAATACTCAATGAACAATCCGGATTTGAGAATTACAGAAATCTTTTATTCCTTGCAAGGTGAAACAAAAACCGTAGGTTTGCCAACGGTTTTCATACGTTTGACGGGTTGCCCATTACGTTGTACCTATTGTGATACGGCTTATGCTTTTTCAGGTGGAACCCTTTGTTCAATAAAATCCATTATGGATCAGGTGGGCGCTTATAATCCCCGTTTTGTCACTGTCACTGGAGGTGAGCCTTTGGCGCAACCCGAGTGCAAGGATTTGCTCAAACAATTATGTGATGCTGGATACAGTGTTTCTTTGGAGACCAGTGGAGCATTGCCTGTCTTTGGTATCGATGAAAGAGTTTCGATTGTGCTCGATTTAAAAACTCCTGCATCGAATGAGAGCCACCGCAATATGTATTCCAATATTGATCAGTTAGCACAAAAAGATCAGGTAAAGTTTGTGATATGTAATCGGGATGATTACCAATGGGCACAATTTAAAATAGATGAGTATCGGTTGGCTGAAAAAGCAGGGGAAATATTATTCTCTCCCAGCTTTGGAGAAATTTCACCAACCGATCTGGCTGAATGGATTTTGCGCGACAATTTGCCAGTACGTTTGCAATTACAATTACACAAATTGTTATGGAATGATGCAAAAGGCCGCTAGATGAATAAAGTAAAAGCAAAAAAAGCCATTGTTTTGGCATCCGGGGGATTGGACTCAACCACGGTTTTGGCTATCGCTCAATCTGAAGGCTATGAATGTTATACCCTCAGTTTTGATTATGGTCAAAGACATAAGGCTGAGTTGGTGGCCGCTGAAAAAATTGCAAAATTAAACCATGTTGTTGCGCATAAAGTCGTGCAGCTGGATTTATCAAGCATTGGGGGTTCGGCATTAACGGACAAGGCGCTTGCCGTTCCAGAGGAACAAACCCAGGGTATCCCTATTACCTATGTTCCTGCGCGCAACACGGTGTTCCTGTCGTATGCCCTGGCGTGGGCCGAAGTGTTGGGTGTTGATGATATCTTCATTGGCGTTAACGCTGTTGATTATTCCGGTTATCCAGATTGTCGTCCCGAGTATATTGCTGCGTATGAGAAAATGGCTAATCTGGCCACTAAAGCCGGCGTTGAAAACCACATACTTAAAATCAGAACCCCGTTAATTCAGCTCTCAAAAGCTGAAATCATTCAAAAAGGCATGGCTTTAGGTGTCGATTACGCAATGACAGTGTCATGTTATCAAGCCACTGAAGAGGGTTTGGCTTGTGGTAGATGCGAAAGCTGCCGTTTACGCAAAAAGGGTTTTGAAAATGCGGGTTTGATTGATCCTACAAGATATCTGAGGGTCGGGTAAACAAAAAAGTGGTTGCCATATAAGTAAAAAACATTATTATATGCGCCTCCTTATTAAGGGTCGTTAGCTCAGTCGGTAGAGCAGTTGGCTTTTAACCAATTGGTCGATGGTTCGAATCCATCACGACCCACCATATTAAGAAAGGCCGCCTCTTTAGGCGGCCTTTTTTGTTTAAAGAGGAAAACTTCTACTGATTTATCATTTTAACGGTCTAATATAAAGGATGGCTTTGTATAGAATGCGTTAAAAGGCAAAAAGAGGTTGAATGCTCAGGCAATGAATACATCTGACAGAGAATTTGTCCAAAATCATCTTGCGCGTCCTTTTGTGCGTGAAATTGCTAGAGATACCTCGCAAATAGCACGTATCAAATCATTACTTAAAGAAAAAAATGCCGTGTTGGTGGCACATTATTATACCGATCCGGTATTACAGGCATTAGCTGAAGAGACCGGTGGGTGTGTTTCAGATTCTCTGGAAATGGCACGATTTGGTAAAACGCATCCTGCATCAACACTTGTTGTGGCCGGTGTGAAGTTTATGGGTGAAACAGCCAAGATTTTGACGCCGGAAAAAACGGTTTTAATGCCTACATTGGAGGCCACCTGTTCCCTTGATCTGGGTTGTCCCATCGATTCGTTTTCTGCTTTTTGTGATCAATACCCGGATAGAGTTGTTGTGGTTTATGCCAATACTTCTGCGGCTGTTAAAGCGCGTGCAGATTGGGTAGTAACTTCATCAATTGCATTAAAGGTGGTTGAGTATTTGCATGATCAGGGTAAAAAAATAATATGGGCCCCAGACAAGCATTTAGGTACTTATGTACAGCGTGAAACAGGTGCAGATATGCTTTTATGGGATGCAGCCTGTATTGTTCATGAAGAATTTAAAGCCAAGGGTATACTCGACCTGAAGCAGGTTTATCCGCAGGCAGCAGTCCTGGTTCATCCCGAATCCCCGACATCGGTGATTGAGTTAGCTGATGTTGTCGGTTCTACTTCGCAAATTATTCAGGCAGCCAAACGGTTGGATAATCCACAATTTATTGTAGCAACGGATCAGGGGATTTTTTACAAGTTACAACAACAAGTTCCGCATAAAGAGTTTTTGATTGCGCCGACTGCAGGGAAAGGTGCAACTTGCCGCAGTTGTGCCAATTGTCCATGGATGGCAATGAACGCTCTAGATAATTTGGCAGATTCTTTGGAGTTTGGCCGTAATGAGGTGATGGTTCCTATGGAAGTGGCTGTACAAGCCATGATCCCCTTGCAGCGCATGTTAGATTTCGTGCAAAAATAATCATCGTTACGATTAAAACTGGGTTTGCTGTTTCAGCTTTTCAATATCATTGATGCGTAATTGCGCGCGGCTTTTTGCCTGTAAATTATTGTTGAGTAATGGTAATGCCAGATATAAATCGCGTTGTGCCTGTGTAAACGCGCCCAGACGCACATAATATTCAGCGCGAGCCAAATGAACTTCAGCGATATTCCCTGCCAACCCTTCAATTTCAGCGAGTAAATACCATACATCCGGAGTGTCCGGTTTTTCACTGGCTGCCAGAGCGCGCAGCATCTCAATCGCCTTGGCGGGTTGATTGCCTTGCAGGTAAAAATTAGCGGCTTTCATGGTGAGCGGGTAATTATTGGGTGAAAATTTCAGGGCTTCCTTTAATAACGATTCTGCTAAATCAGATTGTTTTTGGTGGATATATAAATCAACTTTCGCAATGATAAAACAGGGTTGGTGAGGATTCGATTGATAGAGTTCATTGATAATGGTTTTCGATTCTTGCCATTGGTCAGATGCCAATAAAGACAAGGCCAACCCATATTTACTGGCTGCGGGAAATTTGGCGGTGGAGATTTCATTTCTGAAAAATTCAATGGTTTGCTGCAGGTTTTTACTGGCTAGAAAACGGGCACGAGCTTTCATGAAATGAAAGTTGATATTATCCCGGTCAATGCGTTTTGGATATTGGCGCGCTTGATTGAGTGCATCTGAAACCCGGCTGTCAGCCAGAGGGTGCGTCAGTAAAAAATCAAATTCTTTTATGTCAGTGCGATAACGTGTGGTAACCAGCATATGTTGAAACATGTTGGCTATGGATTCAGGATTCATATCAGCATTGGCCAGTGTTTGCATGCCAATGCGGTCAGCTTCTTCTTCCTGGGTACGGCTATACTTTAACTGGTTATCAATTGCTGCAGCCTGAGTCGCAGTCAGTGCGGCCATACCCGATTCTGCATCACCGGCAGCCATAATTAACAAGCTGCCTAATAATGCAGCCATGCTGAGAATCCCTTGGGTTTTTTGCTGGTTCAGTGAGCGTGCATAATGTCGTTGGCTTAAATGGGCTAATTCATGGGCAATAACTGATGCAAGTTCATCCTCGGATTCAGCATAATGAAAAACTCCTGAGTTAATTCCAATGATATTGCCAGGAACGGCAAAGGCATTAAAATCTTTACTATCAACAATAACAAGGCTGAAATATTTTTCTGTTAACGGGCTATGAAAAGCAAGATCACGTACAAGATTCTCTGCATAACTGTACAGTAATGGATCGTTACTTATAGGTGCCTGCCGACGAAAAGCCCGCAACCAATTTTGGCCGGTAGAATATTCTTCTTGAGCGGAAATAATGGATGAAGAGCTATCCCCCAGGCTGGGAAGATTATAGCTGTAAGAATGTGGGCACAAGTTGGACAATAACAAAATGGTAGTGATTATCCGAAGTAATACGTGTAAATTCATTTTGCCTTTGTATTGAATAAGTTGTTGTATAAATTGTCGCAGTAATAATACGCTAAAGCTACAACGGTATATGACAATAAAAAAGCATGAAAATTCCGGAGGGAAATGAATATAGATTCCCCTGTGTATTAATGGCAGGGTAGTACAAGCAAATAACTGCAGACATATTGGATAAAAGAGAAAATATTGTGTCTTACACTATAACTATTTCAGTGGATGCCAGAGGTTTACAGTGTCCAATGCCACTACTGAAGGCCAAACAGGCATTGAATAAAGTCGAAATTGGGGAATTTATTGAGATATTTGCAACAGATGCCGGTTCCTTTAAGGATTTTCATGTTTTTGCGAAGCAAAGCAATCATGAGCTGTTACTGGCCGAGGAAGTGGCTGGTGAATACAGGTACATTATGAAAAAAGGGTCGCTAATTGTGCGGCAAATATAGATTTTATACAAAGCATGCATCACTGCAGAAGACATAACAGGAAAGACATGAGAGTAATTCTAACGTTTATAATACTGGTTTCAGTTTTTTCGGGTTGTTCTGATTTCCAGCGCAGAGACAACACTACCATCATCAAAAGTCAAAATGACATGCGTGAATATCGTTATATTGAGCTTGATAATGGGTTGAAGGTGATGTTGATTTCTGATCCGGATGCCGATTTTTCTGCCGCTTCTCTTGATGTTTATGTGGGTAGCAGTAATGATCCGGAAGATCGTCAGGGCCTGGCGCATTTTCTTGAACATATGTTATTTTTGGGTACTGAAAAATATCCAGAAGCCGATGCATACGATAAATTCCTGAAAGATAATGGAGGGCGCCATAATGCTTATACCAGCCTGCAACATACTAATTATTATTTTGATATCAAACCTGAATCGTTAGATTCTGCACTGGATAGATTTGCTCAGTTCTTTATTTTCCCGTTGCTTGATGAATCTTATGTGGAGCGTGAGAAGCATGCAGTACATTCTGAATATAAGGCCGGTATAAAAGATGAGTCACGTCGAGGGATGGATGTCTTGCGCGAAGTGATTAATCAGGCGCACCCCTTTAATCAATTTTCAGTGGGTAGTCTGGAAACACTTTCCAGTTCAAAATCTCCGATAAAAAATGATTTGGTCACGTTTTATCGCAAGCACTACGTGGCTAATAACATGGCGCTAGCCATATTGGGTAAGGAATCGCTGGATACATTGGAAGGTATGGTCAAGGAAAAATTTACATCCATAAAATCCGGTGTCACATATCACGATGACATCACAGAGCCAATATTGGACCCACAAAAATTGCCTGAGATGGTCTATGTGAAACCCGAGAAAAATTTACGTGAACTGAACCTGCTATTCCCAATTCCTGATCAGCTGGCCTATTACCATAGCCAGCCATTTGATGTTATAGGTTATGTGTTAGGTCATGAAGGTGAAGGTAGTTTATTGTCCTATTTAAAAGGTAAAAATTGGGTTGAGGGTTTATCGGTTTCACAAGAATTAAATTATAAAGGCGGTGGCATTTTTAGTATTGATATCGCTTTAACGGAGCAAGGATTAGCGCAAAAAGATGAAGTTATCATTGCCGTTTTTCAGGCTATAAAACGCCTTGAAACAGAAGAAATGCCTTATTGGGTTTTTGAGGAAATCTCCCGATTGCGGAAGATTGAGTTTGCGTTCAAGGAAGAAGAGGATCCGCAGAGCTACGTTTTGAGTGTTTCTAATGCATTGCATTATTACCCCTATCAGGAAGTGCTTTCTGCAAATTATCTATTGGATCAATATAAGCCACGTTTAATTAAGGAGATGCTGGATAAGCTCTCTATAAATAATAGTTTGATAGTGGTGGTGAGTGATCAATTTACTGAGGATGCAAATAGTGAATTCTATCATGTGCCTTATAGAGTGGATCCTGTCAGTAAGAAACTAAAGGCTGAAATTGAGCAGGTAGATATCCATGTCGATATTCGATTGCCTGAAAAAAATGCACTATTACCGGAGCAATTAGCACTGCTCGAAAATAATCTGACGCAAGATAAGCCAAGTCTGTTAGTAAAAAAAGACGGTATCCAGTGGTGGCATAAACCTCTGCAAAATTTTCGGATCCCTAAGGCTACAAGTTATTTGGCTTTTCGAAAAGAGAATGTGCGTGCCACAGTTGAGGCAAGTGTATTACTTGATCTGTACATTCAAATGATGACGGATAGTTTGAATGAATGGATTTATTCAGCGCAAATGGCAGGTCTGTCACTGCAGTTATATGGACAGGCGCGAGGTATTACCCTGAAAATTGATGGTTTTAGCGATAAGCAGGATGAGCTTTTAGTGGATGCATTCAGTCGTATAAAAAATGTTAATTTTGAGAGTGATCAATTTAACCGTATTAAAATCGGTATGTTAAAAAATTGGCAAAATGCTGAAAAACAAACGCCTTATATAAAATTGATGAATACATGGACGCAAACCCTCCAGAAAAATACATGGTCTCCGCAAGAGAAAATGGCAGCACTTGCAAAATTGCAGTTACAAGACGTTCAGTCTTACAGTCATTATTTTTGGCATGATCTTGATGTCTTGGCAATGACTAATGGCAATATAACGGAAGCACAATCACGTGAGATGTTATCGGCTGTTGAGAAATTTGTTCCAGAGCGCAAAAAGATAAAATCCGATATAAGCATCATCAAACTGCCTGAGAAAAATCTGCATAAAACTGTAGCCAGTGAGCATGAAGATGCGGCATATTTTTTATATTGGCAGGCACCCAATAAAGAAACTTCGACGCAGGCCAAATATATGTTGTTGGCAAAGTCCATAGAGAGTACTTTTTTCAATCAGTTGCGAACTGAACAGCAATTGGGTTATGTCGTTTCTGCTTTTTACTCGCCACTATTATCTGTTCCTGGAATAAATTTTATGGTGCAATCCCCTTCGGCTAATGTTGAGACGATTAATCAGTCCGTCATGAGCTTTTTGGAGCAAATTCAGCCAGATTTATTGGCAATGCCCCCAGAGTATTTGATGCAATTGCAGCAGGCGCTACAACAAGAATTGTTAGAAAAGCCTTCGACTCTGGTTGATGAATCAGAATCCTATTGGTATGACCTGACAATGGGATATACATCATTTGATCGAAAGCAGCAGTTGGCGCAAGCGGTTTCATCTATAACGATTCAGGATTGGCGGGTTTTTGTCAGTTCGCTGTTGGGACAGCCATTTTCCAGAATGTATTTATTAACGACCAAAACAACATCTTTAAGCGGTTATACAGAGATAGACAGTCTAGAATCAGAGGATAAAAACCTGTATTTCCATAACTGATAATTTTATTTGTAGTTTTACTACATAAATTGTAGTGACTGTATCCTTAGAGGAATAAAAAGAAAAATATCACCTTTAGGCTAATGAATTCAGTGGTTTGTTTGTGAGATGCATGGGATTTATTACCATATTTTCAGGGCTTTAATAGTAAAGATTAATCTGGAAAACTTGTTTTTATGCCGATGCTGTGTAAATATTTTACAAAATTTTTTGAAGCGATAATAAAGGTCACCTCTAAAAACCAAGATTTTACCAAGAGAGCAAGGAAGCACCGCGCGTAAAATCGCAGTTTACAAGCATTCAATGAGGATTTGAGCACGGAGCTGACGCGGCTATCATGGGGAAATGTGCATGGGGAAATGTGCATAAGAAAAGGCGCATGGAAAAAAACGGTTTTTAGAGATGTCCATAATATTAAGTGAGCACCAAAATAATGGGTGGGAGATGAGTATGCAAGAAGGGGATAAAGATCCTATAGAAACGCAAGAGTGGCTCGACGCTCTTGATTCCATTTTGAAAAATGCCGGCCGTGGTCGTGCAGCTTTCTTGTTAAAAACATTGGCCGAAAGAGCTGCACGTGCAGGTACTCGTTTGCCGCCCGCAGTAACGACTCCTTATCGTAATACCATTTCGACTTCTGATGAAAAGCTTATGCCTGGCGATTTATTTATGGAGCGTCGAATTCGCTCTCTGGTGCGCTGGAATGCATTGGCTATGGTTATGCGTGCCAATGAACGCTCAGAAGGCTTGGGTGGGCATATATCCAGTTTTTCATCCAGTGCCACGTTATATGATGTGGGATTCAACTATTTTTTCCGTGGTCCGGAAAATGGTTTCAGGGCTGATATGATTTATTTTCAGGGTCATATTGCTCCAGGTATTTATGCTCGATCATTTCTGGAAGGTCGACTGGATGAAACGCAGCTCGATAATTTCCGTCGCGAAGTCGATGGCAATGGTTTGTCCTCCTATCCTCATCCCTGGTTAATGCCCGATTATTGGCAATTCCCGACGGTATCCATGGGTTTGGGCCCGATACAGGCGATTTATCAGGCGCATGTGATGAAGTACCAGCAAAAACGCGGCCTGGTTGATCATGGCGATCGTCGGGTATGGGCGTTCCTGGGTGATGGTGAGTGTGATGAGCCGGAAAGTCTGGGTGCTATTTCGTTGGCAGGTCGTGAAGGTCTCGATAACCTGATATTTGTTGTTAACTGCAATCTTCAGCGTCTTGATGGCCCTGTGCGTGGCAATGGCAAGATCATGCAGGAACTTGAAGGCGCTTTCCGTGGTGCCGGCTGGAATGTTATCAAGGTGGTATGGGGTCGCCATTGGGATGTCCTGTTAGAAAAGGATAAAACCGGATTATTACAAAAACGTATGGATGAAGTGTGTGATGGTGAATTACAAAACTTCAAGCAAAATGGCGGTGCCTACACCCGCAAACATTTCTTTGGTAAATATCCTGAATTGCTCGAGTTAGTCAAAGATCTGAGTGATGACGATATCATGTATCTCAATCGTGGTGGCCATGATCCATATAAAGTCTACGCAGCTTATGCGGCTGCTGTCGAACACAAAGATCAACCTACCGTTATTTTGGCGCAAACAGTGAAAGGTTATGGAACCGGAGAATCCGGCGAAGCGCATAATGAAACGCATTCACTGAAAAAACTCGATGTGGAAAGTCTAAAACGTTTCCGTGACCGTTTTGATATTCCTTTGACAGATGAAGAGTTGAAAACTGTTCCCTATTATCGTCCTTCACCTGACAGCCCGGAGATGCAATATATGCTCAAGCGCCGTCAGCTTCTAGGCGGTTTTGTGCCGCAACGCCAAAAGGACTTCCCAGTGTTGGAAATCCCTGCATTGGAAAGCTTCAGTGCGCAATTAAAAGATACCGGTGCACGTGAGATTTCTTCAACCATGGCTTTTGTGCGCATCCTTTCAACCCTGGCCAAGGATAAAAACATTGGCGAGCGTATAGTACCTATCATTCCCGATGAGGCGCGCACCTTCGGTATGGAAGGCATGTTCCGTCAATTGGGCATTTATTCTGCGCAAGGCCAGCGTTATACCCCGCATGATGCCGACCAGATCATGTATTACAAGGAAAGTGAACAAGGCCAGATCATGGAAGAAGGCATTAACGAATCTGGCGCAACCTCAGCGTGGATAGCACAGGCAACCTCGTACAGTACTTATGGGCTGCCGATGGTGCCGTTCTATGTGTTTTATTCCATGTTCGGCTTCCAGCGTGTGATGGATTTAATCTGGGCTGCCGGTGATATGCAGGCGCGTGGATTCCTTATAGGAGGTACTGCAGGTCGTACGACATTGAATGGCGAGGGCTTGCAGCATCAGGATGGACATAGCCATTTAATGGCGAATATGGTGCCTAATTGTGTTTCCTACGATCCTACATTTTCATATGAATTAGCTGTCATTATCCAGAGTGGCTTGCAGCGCATGTTTGTTGATAAAGACAATGTGTTTTATTACATCACAGTGATGAATGAAAACTACACACATCCCGCAATGCCTGCCGGTGTTGAGCAAGGTATTATCAAGGGAATGTATTGTATCCAGGAATCTGCATCCCAAGATGCGAAGATGAAAGTCCAATTGATGGGTTCCGGGACTATTTTGCGTGAGGTATTGGCTGCTGCAGAAATATTAAAATCAGAATGGAAAATTGATTCCGATGTCTGGAGTCTAACCAGTGTTAATGAGTTGCGAAAAGAAGCATTGCATTGTTCACGCTGGAATCGCTTGCATCCTGATGAGAATCCCAAAGTATCTTATGTTGCACAACAATTGACAGGCAAGGAAGGCCCGGTGATTGCGGCCACAGATTATATGGCCTCCTATACAGATCAGTTACGTGAATTTATACCGCAGCGCTATGTTACATTGGGCACCGATGGGTTTGGTCGCAGTGATACTCGCCAAAAATTACGTAGCCATTTTGAAGTGGATGCTCATTCCATTGTTATTGCTACATTAAAAGCCCTGGCAGATGAAGGTAAATTGAAGTCAGCAGATGTTGTGAAGGCGATGAAAAAATACAATATCAATCCTGACAAACCGGATCCATGGACGCTTTAATAATAATTACATGAATTTTTGCCGAGTAATAAAATGACTAAACAAATAATCAATGTCCCCGATCTGGGTGGTGCAGATGAAGTCGAAGTTATCGAGGTTTGCGTTGCCGTTGGCGACGTTATTAAAAAAGAAGATTCATTATTAGTGTTAGAGTCTGATAAGGCTTCCATGGAAGTGCCATCGCCTTATGCCGGCAAGGTTATATCCCTGTTGGTAAAAGAAGGTGATAAATTAAAACAAGGTGCAGCTATTCTGGAAGTTGAAGTGGAACAGGGTAGTGAAACAGTAAAATCTGAGCCAGTCCCTGAAAAACCAACAGCCCCATCAAAACCGGAAGCTGCGACAAAGCAGGCGGTTCCTGTGGCTGCTGTTCAGTCAGTGAATGAAATTATCGCTGTGCCTGATATTGGTACAACCGATGCAGTGCAGGTTATCGAAATTTGTGTGAAAGTGGGTGACGTGGTTGCTGATGGTGATTCCTTGATTGTACTGGAAAGTGATAAGGCCTCCATGGAAGTCCCATCACCTAAAAAAGGTAAAGTGTTAGCCATAAAAATTAAGGAAGGTGACAGTGTCAAGCAGGGCGATGCCATTCTGGAATTACAGGTTGAAGGCACTGCTGCAGCTCTCGAAGCAAGTCCATCTGCTGCAATGCCGTCTGCCAAAGCAGCAGCACCACAGTTAACTGAGCCAAAACAGGTTACTGAACAATATAAAACCATTACGGGTATGACAGAAAATCGTCCGACCGGTGAAGTGTATGCCGGGCCTGCTGTGCGCAAAATGGCGCGTGAGATAGGCCTCGATTTAGTGTTGGTGCCAGGTTCGGGCCCTCGTGGGCGCATCCAAAAAGAAGATGTTAAAGCGTTTATCAAGGACGCACTTAAAAATAGATCAACAGCAGGTAATGCCGTTTCCGGTGCAGGTATACCGGCAATTCCTGAAATTGATTTTTCACAATTTGGAGAAATCAGGGTTGAGGCATTAACCAAACTGCATAAATTAACTGCTGCCAATATGCATCGCAGCTGGTTGAATGTGCCGCATGTGACGCAATTCGATGAGGTGGATATTACCGAAATGGAAGAGTTCCGTAATGGCATGAAAACGGAAGCAGAAAAGGCAGGTGTCAAATTAACACCACTGGCATTCATACTTAAGGCTTGTGCTGCGGCGCTTAAAGCGAACGAAAAATTCAATGCATCCCTACATGCCGATGGGGTGAATATGGTTTACAAAAGTTATGTGCATATAGGTATTGCGGTAGATACACCTGCGGGATTAATGGTGCCTGTGATCCGTGATGTTGATAAAAAATCCTTGTTGGAATTGGCGGCTGAATCTAACGAGTTAGCTCAAAAAGCCAAAGAAAGAAAACTGAAGCCTTCTGAAATGCAGGGTGGGTGTTTCACTATCTCCAGTCTTGGCAGTATGGGCGGCACGGGTTTTACACCGATTGTTAATGCGCCAGAAGTAGGTATTTTGGGAGTTTCCAAGCTGGATATAAAACCACGCTGGAATGGTAAGGAATTTGAACCGCGCAAAATGTTGCCATTATGTTTGAGTTACGATCATCGTGCAGTAAATGGGGCTGATGCCGGTAAGTTCATGGTGTTTTTGAATAATGCCATGTCGGATATCCGGCGGCTGTCACTTTAGATTTATGCTAGAACTATTTTAGCGAAAAGATTTAACAGCATACTTTAACTGTGTGAACTCAAAAAACGGAAAGGGGCACTTGTGAATCTTTCCAAATATTACTAAACAGTAGAAATTGCATTATGTCGTCCACTGATAATCAACATTCAGCACCGAAAATAGTCATTCAAGGTGAAAAACTTCGTGGTGCTGAAAAAGTGGCGCGTATTCCCGTCAAGATAATTCCTACGGTGGAGTTACCCAAAAAACCCGACTGGATTCGGGTGAAAATGCCGATTTCTCCCGAAATAACGCGCATTAAAAATCTATTGCGGAAACATAAACTCGCCTCGGTTTGCGAAGAAGCCCAATGCCCTAATCTGGGTGAGTGTTTTAGTGGTGGTACAGCAACCTTTATGATTATGGGTGAGATATGTACCCGGCGCTGTCCGTTTTGTGATGTCGCACATGGCAGGCCAAATCCGCTCGATGAAAATGAGCCGCGTGAATTGGCAGAAGCGGTTGCCGAGATGGGTTTGAAATATGTAGTGGTGACTTCTGTTGATCGTGATGATTTGCGTGACGGAGGCGCCAATCATTTTGCTTCCTGTATTTCTGAAATGCGTGCGCGTAGCCCGCAATGTTATATTGAGGTGCTGGTGCCTGATTTTCGTGGTCGCATGGAAGTAGCGTTAGATATCCTTGTGGAAACTCCGCCCGATGTCTTTAATCATAATCTGGAGTCTATTCCGCGTTTATACAAGGAAATACGACCAGGCTCTGATTACCAATGGTCGCTGGATTTATTGAAAAAATATAAAGAGCGTTGCCCGGATGTATTAACAAAATCAGGCTTAATGTTAGGTCTGGGTGAAACCAAGGAAGAAGTGATTGCCGTGCTCAAGGATATGCGCGCACATAAAATTGATATGCTGACGTTAGGCCAATATCTGCAACCCAGCAAACATCATCTGCCAGTCGCCCGGTTTGTTCATCCAGATGAGTTTGCCGAATTGGCGCAAATAGCGGAAGAGTTGGGATTCGCTTCAGTGGCGAGTGGTCCATTGGTTCGGTCGTCTTACCATGCAGATAAACAAGTCGATATCAGTCGCTTGAAAGGCCGATAAGAGAGAAGCCTGCGAAGGTTCTCTCTTTACTGTTTCAAGGTAAGCCGAGGCTATAGAGACGGTTGCCGGGGGTGCCGGTTTTGTATCCAGTTCCCCAGTAAAGTCTGCCGTTGACAATAGTCGGTGAGCTGACAATTGACTGACCTGTATCATATTGCCATAGAATATTTCCGTTAGATGCATTCATTGCAACCATGGTTCCCTGCAGATTGGCAACACCAGTATAAACTACACCATTAGCAACAGTCAGACCGCCCATTGGCCAATTAAAATAGCCTTTGCCCAGGCCAAATCCCCAAACAATATGGAAGATCCCCGATTGGTAATTGCTCTCTAGTGCGCCATAGGTTGCAGTGCTGTCAGATGAAAATTCGCCACTCGAATAAATACCTGAGCCATCCAGTGGGTCGTTATAATAAGGTACAGGTGTTTGCCATAAAATATTGCCAGTGACAGGATCAAGTGCCGCCCAAAACCCACTTTGTATCGTTGTCCCTGCCAGTGATCCTGCAACCAAGGTGTAGGGAATATGATCAAAATTGGTATTCTGGATATAGATACGTTGACCATCGGTTGCTGCACCAAATTGCATACCGCCAATTAAGCCGCCAGGGCCTATTTGTTTGCGCCATACTATCGACCCATCGGCAGCTTTTATTGCGAAAAACTCACCACCTTTAGTACCTGCAAAAAGCAGGTCGTGAATGCCGGCGCCGCCTAAATTCACGTTTCTGACTAACATCGGTGGTTGTGCGAAGTCAGAATCCGGTCCTTTAGGAGTAGGACAGTTGCGTGTACTACTGAATGCTGCAAGCAAGGGAAATAAGTTGTTAAAATCACAAGCTGTTGTCCATGCGTCATAGGTTTTGGAATTCATTACCCAATTTACAGCGCCAGTACTCAAATCCAGTGATACGATGGAATCAAAGAAATTATCAGGTTGGCCAGCCAGGCAAATACTTTCCTGGGCGGGGTTCCCATTCGCGGCAATCAGGCAATTTTGTACTGATTGTGGAACCCAGTAATTATTGCCAGTTGGCAAATAAACTGCATTGCGTGCAGGATCTATCGTTGGTGCACCACCCCAGATAGCAGCACCAGCATATTGATCATAATCTTCACTGTCATTAATCATGTAGCGCCGCCATTTTATGGCGCCAGTATGAGCATCTAACGCAACAAAACTGCCGCGAAATTTACAGCAAGGAACTTTCGCTGAATGGGTATAAGTGGATTCGTGGGATGAAATCCCGACAAAAACAGTATTATTATAGACTACGGGGGACTGGCTTATTTGATCAAACATTTGCGTGCCAATTCGGGTGCTCCAGGCTAAATTACCATTGTTGCGGTTTATGCCATAGACATAGGCCCCGCATGGATCGTTGAATTTGAACAAGTAGCGCATGGTCCTGTCTATAAGTGAAGGTATGGCGGTAATAGGCGCAGGGTTTTGGACATCGCCGATGATGACTAAATCCTGAAAAATAGCCGGGCTGCTGCGTGATACATTATTGAGGGTGTCATTGTTGTAGTGACGCATCCATTGTGACCATTCAGCTACACCGGTAGTCAAGTTAATAGCATGAAGCATCCCTCCTGGCCAATCAGAGTTGGTGCTGGTGCCTTTACCCCAGTCGGTAACATAAATATGGTTATCAGTAATAGTGGGGTTTGCTGATATGGAACCCGCAGCGTTGAAAATCCACTTCACTTGTAATTGATTCACATTAGCGGTACTGATAGTAGTGTCGCCAGAGCTATGCGTATTTTCAGGATTGCCGCCCCAGGAAGGCCAGGCTAGTGAGCCACTGCTTGCGCCAATGGTATGTTGCGAAAGATCACCACCCATCGTTGCAGGGCACTCTGTCAGCGTGGGTATATTCAATGCGCCGCCACAGGCAGTTAATAGCGTGGTTGAAGAAAAAACAAGAATGAGTTTTTTGAGCATAGAATCCCCTTTATTTAG